>JAGRAE010000067.1 GCA_020435005.1 Bdellovibrionales bacterium | reverse complement strand
TGAATCTTTGCTTAATCCTTGATTTGAATCTTTGCTTAATCCTTGATTTGAATCTCCCGCAGCTCCCGCAGCTCCCGCAGCTCCTGCAGCTCCCGCAGCCTTAATAATATCTGTTGTTTTAACTTGAATTTTTATAGGAGCTTGAAGAGTCGGAAGTTCCTTTTGACCAATTTGATCTCTCTCTATAGGACTTCCAACAGCAAAATCTCTTCCGTTTGTGTAGTTGCGACTTATAATAAAATCTTCTGGGGGCTTAGGCTCCAGTAGAGTTGAAAAGCTAACATAAGCAGAAATAAAATCAATGGGCTGTTCAAATCTCTCTGGCACCTTATCTAAAGCGCGACTCATGTAAAGTGCAAATCTCCATAAACTATCTTGTGGATTTTCTTTGAGTTCAATTTCAGAGAGTTTTAATAAATAACCCGTAAGAAACACTTTGAGTTCGCCACCCTTAAAATAACTCTCAATGCCTAAACCAAGTCGATTGTACAAATCTAATCTTAACAAATATTCTTTGCGAAGTTGACCAAGAGGCTCTATCTGACTCAATTTTTCGTCTTTACTCCTTAGTGATTTTTCGATGCGAATATCCACCCAAGAAATTTTTTTGTGTAGGTTTTGCTTCAATAATTCCAATTGTTGTAATGCTTGGCGCCCCTGTTGATGAGCCATTCCCCAACAAAAAAAAGGGAAAAATGTAAATATGGTAAATAAGCAAATCATTGTATTTTTAGTCATACCAATAATAACTACAAAAATGAGGCCGAAAAAATCACAAAATAGTTTTGTAATTTCAATGAGATAGATATTGTTGCCCCTGTCTGACAATTTTCGCTTTTACAGTTGTTTAAAATGTATTAACTTGGATTTCATGGCTCAATTAATGCGATTAGAACATAGAATCTTAGAACAATTAAGGCGTCGCGACATTAAGCATCAGCCGATTTTAATAGCCTTGTCCGGTGGTTTAGATTCTGTAGCTCTCTTGAATCTCCTTTATTATTTGCGCCCCTTTTTAAGTTTAAATCTTTTTGTAGGCCATATTCATCATGGCTGGATTCACGGCGAACAGGGGCAATTTAGAAATGACGCGTGGAGGTTTTGCCAAAAATTATGTGCTAAATTTGATATACCTTTTTATTCAAACCTTATTGAGCTTAGACCTGAACCACGATTTCTTATAGAGCCAGAGGTCACCTTAAAGAGTGAAGAAGATATGAGGAATTTTAGATACACTTGTTTAAATAATTTTTTGCAGCAATTAAGTGAAAGTTCTTATCAAAAAGTGTTATTAGCAACAGCTCATACAGCAGATGATCAGCTAGAAACTCGATTAATTCATTTAATTCGAGGAGCTGGTCACAAAGGTGTCGAGGCTATGTCATTTTTAAATGAAGAAATATTGAGACCTTTAATTTTGTGCAGTCGACAAGAGTTGAAAGATTATTTAAAAGAACGCAAGTCTGATTATATAGATGATCCTTCCAATCTTTCGTTGGACCCATTTCGCAACTGGATTCGCAATGAATGGTTGGTTCAGTTAGAGAAAAAAAGACCAGGTTCTGTAAATTCTTTATCGCGGTCACTCCGCCTTTTGACCGAGGAAAAAAATTCCTCCACACAATGGCTAGATGAACAGATCGCAGGGGACTCTATAAAGCATGATTTATTCTTGGAGCTGAATTTTAATGAAAAGAAGCGTGTTCTGGCCTATTACATGAGAAAAATGAATATGAAGAATTATTCACAAAATCACATTTTAGAGGTGATAAAGCGCCTTGACAGTCCAGAAAAAGAACACAAATTTATTTTACTTAAGCACGATTGGACAGTTAATGCACAGCAAATTAAGGCTAGTCCTGTTTGAGTAAGGTTCTCCCACATGTTAACTCATGATATAGTATATCAATAGGTGAGACCTTAAAAATAGGAGACCAACATGAAATCACCGCAAAAAACTATGGCCGTCTGGGGTTTTATACTCGTTGTTTTCTTTTTGATCTTTCAAACTATTGAAAACCAACGACAAACTTTTATTCATGATTTCAATTACCCCAAATTCGAAGAAGCTCTTAAACAAGGCCATGTTGCCAGTGTCAATTTTAGAGAAACTGAAGGGTCAAAATATGGTGACATTTCTGGTGAAATAAAAAAGGACTTTGTTAATCAAGCCCCTTATAATGGTTCTTCTAAGTTCCAATTCACAGGTCCTATAGATTCTGACAGTGTTAAAATTTTGCAGAAATACGGTGTCACTCCGAGTTTTGATAAAACCAACCATTCCTTCTTAACATCTCTATTTTTAAATTGGTTGCCGCTAATTTTAATTTTCGCTTTATTTTTCTTTCTGTTTCGCCAAATTCAAGCTGGTGGGGGGAAAGCCATGAGTTTTGGCAAGAGCCGCGCTCGTCTTCTCACTGAAAACAAAAATAAAGTCACTTTTAAAGATGTTGCCGGTGTAGAAGAGGCCAAACAAGACTTAAAAGAAATAGTAGAATTTTTGAGAGAGCCTAAAAAATATACGCGTTTGGGCGGAAGAATTCCTAAAGGTGTGTTGTTAGTAGGGCCTCCGGGAACAGGCAAAACCTTGTTAGCTAGAGCCGTTGCCGGTGAGGCTAATGTGCCATTTTTTACCATTTCCGGTTCGGATTTTGTGGAAATGTTTGTTGGTGTAGGTGCTTCTCGTGTTAGAGATTTATTTGAACAAGGCAAAAAAAATGCACCTTGTTTAATTTTTATTGACGAAATTGATGCTGTTGGACGCCACCGTGGTGCGGGTATGGGTGGTGGTCACGATGAAAGAGAGCAAACCCTCAACCAATTGCTTGTTGAAATGGACGGATTTGAAAGTAATGAAGGTGTTATTATTGTTGCTGCGACCAACCGACCAGATGTTCTCGATCCAGCTCTTTTGCGCCCGGGACGTTTTGATAGAAGAGTGATTGTTAATAAACCAGATTTAAATGGTAGAAAGTTAATCTTAGGTGTACATACAAGAAAAACTCCACTTGCCTCTAATGTGGATCTTGAAAAAGTAGCCAGAGGGACCCCAGGATTTTCAGGTGCCGATCTTGAAAATTTAGTGAATGAAGCCGCTCTTCAAGCGGCGCGCACCGACAAACATAAAATTGAAATGTCTGATTTTGAAATGGCCAAAGATAAAGTTCTAATGGGTGCCGAAAGAAAATCGATGGTTATAACTGAAGAAGACCGCAAAATTACCGCCTATCACGAAGCGGGTCACACTCTTGTAGGAAAAAAACTACCGGGTATGGACCCCATTCATAAGGTAACAATTATTCCACGTGGAATGGCTCTGGGAGTTACCCAAACATTGCCAGAAGAAGACAGCTTAAGTTTAAAAAAGAGTAAGGCCACAAACATGATCACCTTTTTGTTTGGTGGTCGCGCTGCTGAAGAAATTGTTTTTGAAGATTATACGACAGGGGCGGGCAATGACATTGAACGAGCCACTGATTTAGCTCGTAAAATGGTTTGTGAATGGGGAATGAGTGAAAAAATTGGGCCATTAGCTCTCGAAAGAAATGAAGGCCCCGTCTTTTTAGGAATGCACTCTTCTTCGCAAAAAGATTATTCTGAGTCCAAGGCACAAGAAGTGGATGAGGAAATTCGTAAACTAGTAGTTCATGGGCATGATACGGCTATTAAAATTCTAAAAGACAATCGCGAAGCTTTAGAAAACTTAGCAGAAGCTTTATTAAAATATGAAACCATTGATGGTGAAGAGGTCTCAATTCTTATAAAAGGTGGAACTCTTCAAGAAATTGAAAATCGTCGCAATGAAAGCGAAAAAGTATTAGCTAAGGAGCAGAAGCAAGCGGCGAAAGAAGCAGAGGAAGCTGAACAAAAGGAAAATGAAAAGAAAAAAGGGGATGACCCAATGGGTGATCCTGGACCAGTAACCGCTTAAGAAAGAACCACCATGGACGGCAGCTTTTTTATTGGACTTTGGGAAAATCTCCAACTCATAACAAGCCAACTAAGACTACAAGACTTAGTTGACTTGTTTTTAGTATGGGTCGTTATTTATCAAATTTTACAACTCACTAAGCGTTCAGGCGCTGTTCAAATTTTATCAGGATTAGGAATTTTAGCGGTCGCCTATTTAGTCAGTATTTGGTTAGAGCTTTTTACATTTAATTGGCTGTTAGAAAAGTTTTTTGCCAATTTATTTTTAATAGTCGTCATTTTATTTCAAGCAGAAATTCGCGCTGCTTTGGCACAAATCGGGGCCAATCCCTTTTTGTATAATGTTTCAAAGGCTGAAGAGACACATATTCTAGAAGAAATTGCAAAGGGTACCGTTCAATTGGCACAAAAAGGAATTGGCGCACTTATAGTTATAGAGAGAGAAATTGCTTTAGACTATTTTATAGAAGTGGGTACTGAAATTGATGCCGCGGTTACCTCTGAATTAATAACCACTATTTTTAATCCACAAAGCCCCATGCACGACGGAGCTTTAGTTATTCGCGGGGGGCGAGCCTTTGCCGCTGGCTGTTTTTTACCTCTAAGTCGCAATCCAATATTAGATAAAAATTTAGGCACTCGTCACCGTGCCGCAGTTGGTTTAACCGAAGAAACAGATGCCTTTGTTTTAGTGGTCAGTGAAGAGACGAAAACTGTTAGTATGGTGCAAAACGGACAATTAGAACCGGATGCCGATCACGCCGATATTCGTCAAAGATTGTACCAAGTCTTTGACTTAAAGTTTCGAACGGAGAGGGCAACGGTATGATAAAGTCGAGCAAGGATACATTTAGCGAACAAGTTCTATCCAATGGTGCCTATAAAATAGTAGCTCTTATTGCCTCTGTAATCTTATGGCTAACAGTTCTTGGTCGTAAAGAAGCTGTAATCACCCGCGAAATGCCCTTAAAATTAATAATGAAGCCTAGCGTAACAGCTGTTTATGACACAAGTATGAAATTAACTTTAAAAGTCGCGGGTGAAAGAAAAATTATTAAAGAGTTTGTAGACAAAGAAGAAGCGCTAATAATTGACTTGAAGGATCGTGGCCCTGGTATATACAGTATTCCATTGTCTTTAGCGAATTTAAAACTTCCTAGAGGGGTGCGATTACTATCATTGAATCCTCAAGAAATGGAAGTCGAAATTGAAAGTAGGAATGATGATGGAAACAAATAAAACCCCAAGAATTTTTGGTACAGATGGCATTCGTGGTACAGCTAATCGTTTTCCAATGACTTCAGATATTGTTTTAAAGGTCGGCCAAGCCATGGGTTATATTTTAAGGCAACAACCAAAGCGGAAAGGTTCTGGTCGAACCGTTCTCATTGGTAAAGATACAAGAATTTCTGGCTATATGGTTGAGCAAGCACTGGCCAGTGGCTTTAATTCAATGGGGGTGAGGGTGCATTTAACAGGCCCTCTTCCCACTCCTGGTATTGGTTTTTTAGCCAGAAATATGCGCGCCGATGCGGGTATAGTTATTTCAGCCTCACACAATGCTTATGGCGACAATGGCATAAAAATATTTGGTGCTGATGGTTTTAAGATTCCCACAGAAATGGAAAAAGAAATAGAGCATCTCATTTTTAACGAAGACTTAAATTCATTACTGGTGGACCCCTCTAACATCGGTCGCACCCGTAGAATTGACGATGCGGTTGGCAGGTATATCGTTTACGTCAAAGATACATTTCCTTTACATTTAACTCTTGAAGGATTGCGCATCGTTGTCGACTGTGCGAATGGCGCTTCTTATCATGTGGCTCCTCTTATTTTTGAAGAATTAGGGGCAGAAGTAATTATCATGGGCAATACACCCAACGGCTACAATATAAATGATAAAACGGGAGCCTTGTTTCCACAAAAAACTGCGGATGCCGTTTTAAAATATCGAGCTGATTTGGGCATTAGTTTAGATGGAGATGCCGACCGAGTGATCATGATTGATGAAAAAGGTCGAATAGTTAATGGAGATCACATACTAGCCCTTTGTGCCATACATATGGCCCGACAAAATAAACTTCCTGAAAATACTGTTGTCGCCACTCAAATGAGTAATGCCGGATTAGATGTTTGTTTAAAAAAGCATGGTATTAAAGTTGTACGCACGGATGTGGGCGATAAGCATGTTGTAGAAGAAATGAGAAAGTTTGGTTATGGTTTGGGTGGAGAGCAATCAGGGCATATTATACATTTAGATCACAGCACGACGGGAGATGGTTGTGTTGCGGCTCTCAACGTTTTAGAAGTGATGCAACAAGAAGGGAAGCCCTTGAGTGAATTAAATGAGGTGATGTTAGATATGCCTCAGGTCCTAATTAACACAAGAATTTCTGAAAAAGTACCTTTTGAAGAAATTGAAGGCTATAATGAAATGATTCAAGCAATGGAAAAGCAACTTGGTCCTGAAGGACGAATTTTTGTGCGTTATTCGGGTACAGAACCCTTAATCCGAGTTTTGGTTGAAGGGTTTAATAAAAAAATGATCACTTCACAAGCTGAGGAGATAGCCAAGTTTTTACAAAAAAAATTGGGGTAATAAATGCGTTTAGCTACCACTCAGCAAAGTCGTGAACTGGATGAAATCAGTCAAAAAGTTTATGGGTTGAGTGGGGAAATCCTCATGGAATCAGCCGGTGCCTTAGCCACCAAAGAAATTAATCAATCATTTTTTCCTGAACTTTCTCGTGGGACCTTGGGTATTGTATGTGGCCCTGGTAATAACGGTGGTGATGGTTTAGTGGTCGCTAGACATATGCACTCCATGGGATATCGAGATTTACTAGTTTTTGTTTTAGCTCCCAAAGAGCAGCATTCTTCACTTTTTGAATTGCAATTGCAAAGAGCTGAAAAGCAAGGCTTGAAGATTATTGATCTTATTGATTCTCCTGAAAAGTTAGAGCAAATCAGATCTTGTGAGCTTGTGGTTGATGCTGTATTTGGTATTGGTTTGTCACGAAAGGTTGAGGGGCCTTTTCAAAAATTATTTGATACAATTAATTCCACGAATGCGCCTATAGTGAGTCTGGATACACCCTCTGGTTTAAATTGTGATCACGGAGTCGTTGATGGTGCAGTAATAAAAGCCGATATGACAATTACATTTGGTTTGGCCAAGCCAGGTTTTTTTGTCGCCGATGGTCCTGAATTTGTAGGAAAACTAAGAATTCTTCCCATTGGCTTTCCCTATGAAGCGTTAAGGGGAGTAGCTACTACTCATTTTTTATTTAATGAAAAATTAGCTCGACGTTATTTAAGAGTTAGAAAAAATACCACTAACAAAAGTGACTTTGGACATTTATTACTAGTAGCTGGAAAGCCTGGTATGTGGGGGGCGGGAGCACTGTCCGCTTTAAGTGCCTACCGCATGGGTGTTGGTTATGTAACTTGGGCGAGCTTTCAAGCTCCTGTTGAATGTTTACAAGAAGCCCCTGAGGTACTCACTATTCAAATCAATGATGACCAAGTTTGGTTAGATAAAAAATTTACGGCAATGGCGGTCGGACCTGGATTGGGCGTCAGCCAAGAAACAGCTGATCTCATAAACAAAATGAAAAAAGAAAATGTTGAAGCTGCAGTTATTGATGCTGATGCCATTACGACATGTGTACAGTACAATTTATTTCCACTACCCAAAAGCTGGGTAATGACCCCTCATGCCGGAGAACTTTCAAGAATTATAAAAAAAGAAGTGCGAGCCATAGAAAAAAATAGATTTCAAGCAGCACTAAAAGGTTCAGAGATTTCAGGTTGTCACGTTTTATTAAAAGGTTTCCGCTCAATTTTAGCTTATGAAGATAGATGCATGGTTATTCATTCTGGAAATTCAGCTCTGGCAAAAGCCGGAACTGGTGATGTGTTAACGGGAATGATTGGCTCCTTATTGGCTCAAGGTCATGATGTCACACAAGCTACGGCTACAGCCGCCTATATACATGGTCGCATGGCGGATGAGTGGGTTCGCATTGGTAATGACAAAAGTTCACTCACAGCTAGCGATTTAAAAGATCACTTGCCAAACTTAATGGCACGCTTAGCTGGTGGCTCTCTAATTTAAGACATAGTAATTTTTCTTTTATCCGCAATAGTATCGATGTGTTCAATTTTTATATGCCACCGTGGCCAACTTTTTGGAATAAACTTTTCATCTAGTAAATTTGACCATTCAATTATTATTAGAGCTTCTTCATCAAAAAGATCCCAGAAGCCTGAGGACTCTAAGTCTTTAGCATTTTCTAAGCGGTAGAGATCCACGTGATAAATGGGGAATTTCCATCCTGAATATTCATTGATAAGAGAAAAAGTAGGTGAGTGAGCTTGATGCTCTTTAAGTAGACCCGAGGTTAAAAATTGAGTGAATTGAGTTTTGCCGGCACCTAGTTCACCTTCCAAAGTTATTAAATGAGGCACGGTTAATTTTTGGGTAAGCTTGAAGCAAAACTCTTTCATTTCTTGTAAACTAAGGATTTGTTCCATGTCCTAACTTAAGCGGCTGGACTTAAAGTTTCAAGCAAGGGTTTAAGTTTTTCTGTGACTTTTTCTAAAAGATTTAGCGAAGTCATGGAGCTCGATTTTTCTTTTGTACCTACTGCTAAAACCATTCCCGCAATAAAAGAATCATATTTTACAGGAGTTATTGATACATGTTCTGGATTTGATGAAAAACCCCAATTCTGAAAAAAAGTATCATTAATTTGATTGGAAGAAATGGGGCCGTGAAAGGGTTGTCCCGAAACTTTTACAATCTTAAAAATGCAGGGATCGGAAATATCAATTGGTAGTAAGGCGCCTTTACCCTTTGGTCGCCAATTCCCGTCATTAGCCCAATGTCTTAACTTGTCACTTTCAAACATAAGTACCATAACGGCATTGTAGGTCTCACTTAGCTCACTAAATACTTTTTGTACTTCGGGGTTAAAGCCGACAACACTTTCTAATTGATGAGAATTTAGTGGGGCTGAAGGGTCTTTAACGGCTACTGGAGCTACTAAACCCTCAGGAGTTTGAGAGTTGTTAGGCACTTCTAAATTTAATCCTTCCATACCCGCTGGAGCTTCTAAATTCATTCCCTCTGGGGCGGCAAAACCTTCGGCAGGTTGAGAGTTATTAGCTAAACTTAAATTTAAGCCCTCCATACCTGCTGGTGCTTCTATGTTCATTCCCTCTGGGACATCGAATCCTTCCGCCGCAGGAGCATTGCTTGGTACATTTAAATTTAAACCTTCCATTCCTTCAGGTGCATCGATACTGACTTTTTCAGGTTCTTCAGCTTTAACTACGTTGACAGTGGGAGCTGGAGGTGGAGGTGAAGCCGGAGCTGGAGCTGGAGGAGGTGGTGTGATAATCACTTGCTCTGTGGCTTTTAAATCTGTTTGCGTTTGAGTATTAGACTCTACCTGAACGGTTTTATTTAACTCTTTCCATCTTTTTTCTAAATCATGACTACTGGCCAGCACAAATTGTACGGGAAAACTCCAATGAATATCTGTACGCGGTTCTAAGCAGGCTATGAAAATAGTATTATCCCATTCAGCAATGGGAATTAATTTTTCTGACCAATTGGAAATGCTTTTTACAATACTCCACCATGAAGTATCTACAGCTTGTTCAAAGTAATGTGATTTGAGAACGGGTAGATGATAGTGGTTTTTTGCCCATTGAAGATACTTATTGTTATCTATTTTATTATTCTTAAGGGACCAGAAAGTAAAGTTTTCTGCACTCTTGGCTTGTTCTAACCAAGATTTTACATCCTTTTCAGGGATATTAAAGAAATTGCACCATTCTCTAGTAAAACTCATCATTTAACTCATCGGAATTAACTGATTTAAGATAAAGTTATCGATAATTTCTAGACCAATGTAGGGCGACATGATATAGGCTTGAAACATGACGCAACAGCCTTTAACTGTTTGCGGGAGCAAAAACATCTACTTGGATCATAATGCTACAACGCCTATTGCAACAAGTCTTTTGGCGATGATCCCAAGGTGGTTGGAAAAGTGGGGGAACCCAAGTTCCATTCATTGGAATGGACGCGAACCTAAAACACTTTTGCGAGAGTCCCGCAAACAACTATCTGAGTTTATCAATGCCACTTCACCTCTGGAAGTTATTTTTACTAGTGGTGGAAGTGAAGCTAATAATTTAGCCCTTTTTGGTAGCTATTCTCGCATCAAAGAACTTCATCCACAGCGCACTGAAATTGTAACAAGCGGGATTGAGCATCCTTCAGTTTTAAAAACTTTAGAACATTTATGTTATCAATTTCAGTTAAAACTTATTAAAATCCCTGTAAATCGCTATGGCATTATAGATCTCGACGATTACCTTTCGCATTTATCAGAGAAAACAGCTTTAGTATCTGTTATGTTTGCCAATAATGAAACTGGTACAATTTTACCCATAAAAGAAATGGTTAATGCCGCACATGAAGTTGGAGCACTTTTTCATACAGATGCGGTTCAATCATTGGGAAAAACAAAAGTGGATGTGAAAGATTGGGGAGTGGATCTTGCCAGTTTTTCAGCACATAAATTTTATTCACTCAAAGGTTGTGGTTTTTTATACATAAAACAAGGTACACCATTAAATGCCTTAATTCATGGTGGTGGTCAGGAAAGAGGCCGACGTGCGGGTACAGAAAATATACTAGCCATCGCTGCCATGGCTCATACCAGTCAATGGGGAGCTTTGGTCCAAGAAAAGAATCAGGAAATCGAAAAACTTCGCGACAAAATGGAAGCAGAAATTTTAAAGAATATTTCAAATGTAGAGATCAATGGTTTAAAAAGCCCAAGATTGGCCAATACCAGTAGCTTAATCATTGAAGGTGTAAGTGGAGAGAGTTTACTGATTAACTTAGATATTGCCGGATTTTCAGTAAGTACGGGGGCTGCTTGCAGTGCAGGTAATCCTGAGCCAAGTCCGGTGTTGTTAGCTATGGGTTTGAGCCGTCAACAAGCTCAATCGAGTTTAAGAGTGAGCTTGGGGTGGACGACCACCGCAGATGATATAGATCAATTTGTTAAAGCTTTAAAGGATATTGTGAATCACCTAAGAAGTATTGAGGAAGAAAATAAATATGAGTAAACCCAGAGTATTAGTAGCAATGAGTGGTGGCGTAGATAGTTCTGTAGCGGCAGCCTTGTTGGTTCAACAAGGCTACGATGTTATTGGTTGTACGATGCAGGTTTGGGATTACACTAAAGGTGGATCCTGTGAAATTGAAGAAGGGAACGGCACTTGTTGTTCAAGCCTTGACGTCGATGACGCGCGGGCGGTTGCCGACCACTTGGGAATTCCTTTTTACGTGTTAAACTGCGAACAACCATTTGAACAATTTGTAATAAAAGACTTTATAAACTCCTATTTAGAGGGTCGAACTCCCATTCCTTGTGTGAATTGCAATACATTTTTAAAATTTGATCACTTAATAAAAAAAATGAAAGAGTTAAAATGTGATTATTTAGCGACAGGTCACTATGCGGAGACCGAACAATTATCACATCAGCGTTGGGGTCTTAAAACCTCTGAAGATTCATGGAAAGATCAAACCTATTTTTTATTTACTTTAGAGCCAGAAATTTTGCCTCAATTAATTTTTCCCGTTGGTAAAATGGAAAAGCCTGAAGTGAGAAAGTTAGCTGCAGAAATGGGTTTGCCTGTTGCAAAAAAGAAGGACTCTACAGGTATTTGTTTTATCGGCAAAAAAGGTTACAAGAATTTTTTGGAAGAAAATGTTTCTGAGGATAAATTTATTCCTGGCCTATTAAAACGTTTTGGTACAGGAGAAGTTATGGGTAAACACAAGGGTATTCACAATTTCACTTATGGTCAAAGAAAAGGCTTAAATGTCCACTCTCTTATTCCTCTTTATGTTGTAAAAGTAGATGCTGAATCGGGTGATGTCTGGTTGGGCGAGGAAAAAGATTTGTACCACGATGAACTTTTTGTAGAAAACACGAATTGGTTAGATCATTTTGAAGAGAATGAAAGTTTGAGAGTGAAGGTGCGCTTTGCTCACAAGGGTGCAGAGGCTAAAATTAGTAAAACTTCTACAGATGGTCGCTACAAGATTGTTTTTTCTGAAAAGCAAAGAACTATTACACCGGGGCAGGCGGCTGTGGTTTATAGGGATAAGCAACTTGTAGGTGGGGGTTGGATTTTATGAAAATCGACTTTCACACTTTTGGTTGTAAAGTAAATACCTACGATACAGGGCTTATGCAAAAAAACTTTGCAGATTCAAAAAACACTGACCAAAATCATGTAATGGTTGTTAACACTTGTGCCGTCACCGGAGAGGCCACCAAAGAGGCCATCAAATGGATAAAAAAATATAAAAGTACGAATCCACAACATAAAATTGTTGTGACGGGTTGTTCTGCTCAAGTGGATACGGAGTTATTAAAAGACTTAAAAGAAATAGACCTATTAGTGGCCAATTCACACAAGGGGGAGTTAAAAAATTTAATTCAAAAAATGTTAAATCAAGAATTGCCAGAAAAGGTATTTAAATCCAATATTTTTAAAAAGTTAGATCTCGAGCCTGGCGGTGGCGAAGAGGATTTGCACACGAGATCCTTTGTTAAAATTCAGGACGGATGCAATAGTTTTTGCACATTTTGTGTAATTCCCTTTGCTCGGGGAAAAAGCAGAAGTCTGCCGGCATCAACAATTGTAAATAAAATAAACGAACTTTTTGTCAAAGGCATTAAAGAGGTGGTGTTAACAGGGGTACATATAGGAGATTACGAGGGCGATGAGGCAAAGAATCTGGAAGCATTAGTTAAAAAAGTACTTGTAGAAACAAAAATGCCACGCATTCGTTTAACAAGTATTGAGCCTGTTGAGTTGTCTCAAGAATTATTAGAGCTCTTTGGCGATGAGAGGATGTGTAAACATTTTCATATGAGTATTCAAAGTGCTAACACAAAAGTTTTAAGAGATATGAAAAGAAAATACACCCACTCCGAAGTGGAAAAATCATTAAATGATATTTACAAGTTTTTTCCAGAGGCCTATGTGGGCATGGATGTGATTGTGGGGTTTCCTGGGGAAACTCAAGATGAGTTTGGTGACACATATCAAAGATTAGACCAACTACCGTGGACGCGTATTCACGTTTTTCCTTATTCACGAAGACCGGGAACTTATGCTGACAGATTGCCTGAGCAGTGGGAGCGAGGGGAAATTGTGGCTCGTGCCAGACGACTGCGTGAGTTGAGTTATCAAAGAAGTTTACAGCGGGCTAAAGAACAGATAGGACGGCAAAAAGAAGTGTTAGTTTTAGCATCAAGTAAAAAGGGGTTAGCTCGCGATTATTGGCCAGTAGCATTGCCTGAGAAAATTAGTCAAATGTTCCAGGTGGGGACAGAGGTGCCGGTGAGAATCACTGGCGTTCAAGAGCAAAACAATAAAGGTTTAGAGCCTCGATTGACAGCTGAGCTGTGGTCATGATGTTTAATCTCACCAAGCATTTAGTGTGTACATGACAAAATAATGCAATATGACCTTTTGAGGGGGTTGAGATTTTTACCCACACATTCTGCTGAAGAACCATTAAACTGGATTCTTAACTCTTGATTCGCATTATTGCCCAAAATCATAGAATTATTATCATAATGAGTTTTACTTTACTTAAAGAGGAGCCGGATTATTGGACATGTATGTGCAAATTTAATATTAAAATCTGCTGATCCGGCCAAGACAACACATTTACATCCTGATAGAGCCTTTCTCAATGCCATCGTGGTATTGAGAGTTTTTTCGTTACTGACTATATAAAATACAGTTCAATGGCCACGACGTAATCAGTAACAGCCTATTAGGATGTAAAGAAATCATTGGCAAGACTAGTTGAGCTGTATGAGGATTAATTAAACTATACAGTCCAACAGATTATGGGTGAATCAACAAGAAAATAGAGCTGTTAAATTAAACTTTGATTTTTTAAAATTTTAATTCTGTCATCGATGTTAAGATTTATTTTCTCAAAAACTTGAATGTTTGGGAATTGATTTTCATATTCCTTTAGCAATACATCTTTCACATGACTCACTTTTTCCACCATTTCTTTTAAATATTTTATGAGAGTATTTTCTTTTATCCCCATATACTTTTCTTGAAGATGAAAATGTTTTTTGGAAAAACTAAAATAATCAAAAGTTAATCCAATTTTAAATGCATATGTTTTTGAAAGTTTGGGATAAATTGCCGTGCAAATTATATCATAAAAAGGAGCTAGTTCTAATTGATTGTTTTTATGTAATAGAGAAAGGTTTTTAGAGTGTCCGTCATTGTTACCAATAATCATATTAAATAAAAACCATTGAATATACATTTCAATAGTTTTAATACGTTTTTTTGCAGTAATGTTTTCTAGTATTAATTGATAATTATTTGCTAAACTAGGGCCTCCGTCTTTTTCATATTTGTTTTCAGAAATAACACCTAGAGCTTGGCAAAAATCTTGTTGATGGAGTCTTATGATTTGGTTATTTTTGTCAGTTATTCGGTCATAACGTTCACAGATAAACAGGGGGTGATCAGCTTGATGAACAATGCTGTGAATGCATTCTAAGCCCACAGACTTTGCAAGGTGAAGGCAAAATTGTTCATTGTAAACTGAATCGTATACACCATGTCTCCATATTGGAGCTTTTAATATATGAGTGGTTGGTTGATTATTTGTTGGTAGATAAAATTTTTTATTTTTATAGATAAAGGGGAATTTATCTTGAGCACCAGCAAGAGATAAATATCCTGGATTTGTTTCTGCAACGATTTCTATGAGTGATTTGCGATCCCTTATTGCTTCGTTTATTTTTTGAATATCTATTTCAATAAGAGATTCCGTCGAGTAGTTATATTTGAACCCCTTATCTGGCGTAATAATTATTGCACCCGCACAATCTCGACCATACTTTTTTAAAAAATTAAAAACCCCTTTGGTACCGGAGTGATTTTCTATATCTTTTTTGGCGTCGCCTTCTGGTAGCAAGTTTTCAAAGAAAGATAAACTTAACCTATTGCCAAAGGCTTCTTGTTGTAGGGGGAGGCAAAGGCTCAATGGAAAATTATTTTCAAGATTCAACCAAGTTGGATCGTATTGAAATGAATAAATTAAATCTTCATCTTGATTAAGAGTGCCAACTTGATGTTGTTGATAATAAACGTAGAGTTTTTTCATGTACTAATCTTCTACTTCAATTTTTATTTTTAAACCTAAGAGCTGGCCAATTTTAATTAGGTTTGATAATTTAATTTCAGAATCTCCTACTTCCATGCGACTAATGCCATTGAAAGAAAGATTGCTTAAATCAGCCAATTGTTTTTGTGTTATGCCAAGCTCCTTTCGACGTTTTTGCAGTAAGGGAGCTACTTGCTGGCTATTTTTAATTTCTATGTATTTGTTTTTGTTTGCATTTTTCATTAGTTAACATTATAGTGAGAATTTACGAAAAATACAATGATTTAGTTAAATATTCACACTATAGTGAGAATAAATAGTCAAATTTTTCCTTGGCCATAGATTCTCATTATAGTGAGAATCTATATGTAAAGTGTAACTCACCAAGTATTTAGTGTGAGAAATCTCAAATCGAAACAGCTTGTGTAACATATCATAAAAAACTAATTAAGATATTGAATTAATTTAATAAAAATTAGTTTCAAAGCTTTAGTCTAGAAGAATTTTTGCCGTTACATATATAGATGGCTGGCTTATTACGTTTATTCTTATGGGGAATCTTACTAATAGTTTCTGTATCTTGTTCAGAAGGTACTCCTACTGTTGAATTGTTGGATGTAGCTTTTGAAGAGCCTAAGTTAATAAAATCAGAATACATAATTACTAATTTAGACGATGATATACTTATTCAGGGGAGTTGTGACCCAAGAACAGATGGGTTTTTAGTACAGTGGTCACAGGACAAAAACTGGGAAGCCATAAGCATTATTTGTAAGTTGCGAAATTATGCATATACTTTTCAAAACATTGGTTATTCCTTAAATTTTAATTACGGTTTTGCGGACACAAAAACATTTACTTTAAAAGCCTTAGGCGCAAAAGGTAAAGAAAGCAACACGTTAGTTACTATTAAGTACGAACCTTCTGATATACCGATAGTAACTCTCAATGATCCGGGTTCAATCACTATTTTAAATCACACGAGTTTTGATATTTCAGGGACGTGCTCACACAATGGCGAAGATGTAGCTGTAACTTTAAAAGATAGTTCAGTTAACGAGTTAAGTTTTGCAGCTCCTTGTGTGGCAACCGGGTGGAGTTTAACTGGGATAGATGTATCTTCTTTAAATGATGGGAGTGTGGATATAAGTGCCGAGCATTTGACCGCTATACCTGTGGGACTTACTGTTAACAAAGATACGTCTATTGATGCGGTTAATATTAGCAGTCCTACAGCCTTAGATTATATAAATCAAAGCAATAAAAGTACTTTTACAATTAGTGGAACTTGTTCTGCCAATAGTAGTTCGGTTGATATTACGGTTGACGATACTAATGGGAGCATTTTACCCGTAACGGGATCGGACACTTGTACTTCTAATACCTTTAGTAAAACCGTAGATTTATCTTCTCTTGATGATGATATTATTACTATCTCTGTTACTCATGGCTCTTCACCAGGTGATAGTGTGAGTTTAGTGAAAGATACATCGGTGCCGACGGTGACGGGAGTTACGTTAACAAATGCGGATGGTACTTATGGTGTGGGTACGGTGTTAACGGTTCAAGTAAACTTTAGTGAAGCAGTAGATGTGAGTTTAGGAGCACCTCGTATCTTACTTGATTTTATAGGAACAGATAGGTACGCAGATTATAGTACAGGAAGTGGCACGAGTACTTTGGAGTTTAATTATACGATCGTCTCCGGAGATAATGCAACAGATATAGATTATGTGGGTACGGCTTCTTTAGAGTTAAATGGTTCATTAATTAAAGATGGAAGTTTAAATAGTGCAACTCTAACTTTAGCTTCTCCAGGTACTGCGGGAAGTATAAGTAATGTTAAAGATGTGAATATAGATACATCGGTGCCGACGGTGACGGGAGTTACGTTAACAAATGCGGATGGTACTTATGGTGTGGGTACGGTGTTAA
>JAGRAE010000066.1 GCA_020435005.1 Bdellovibrionales bacterium | reverse complement strand
AATGGTGTTTATGACAACCAAGTTATTGGCACACCTGTTTTCGGTGATTATAAGCTTTATTTAGGTTCAAGTCTTTCTGCTAATGATACCCCAGGACTTTTCTTCGATGGCAAAATTGACGAAGTGGTTTACTGGGACAAAGCTTTAAGTGATACAGAAATTGCTAATCTCTATCACCGCGGTGGCAACCGTGTACAAATTCAAGTTCGCTCTTGTAGCGATGTCAGTTGTAGTGCTGATCCAGACTTTGTAGGCATCAGTGGAGACTCATCTCAATATTTCAGCGAACTGCTCAATAACAGCTTGGGATTACCTAGTATTGATATCAATGGCTCTGTGCCCACAAATAGATATTTCCAATACCGTATGTATATGGAATCAGATAATTCATCAAGCTCACCAAAGATAAACAACATTCGTATTTTTAGTGAGTAATAAAACCTATTTTAAGCGATGCAAAAGCTGTTCGGCACTTTTAATACTTTTACACATGTATTCCAAAGTAAACTGCGCTAGGTCTTTTTCGCTTAAGTCGCCACTACTCCCCAATTTTTGCTTTCGGTAATTATGGATATGATAAAAACACAAGGCCCCCGCTACAGAAATATTAAAACTCTGAGCGAAACCATACATGGGTATCATAAATTTGTGATCGCACATCGCCAATGCTTCTTGAGAGACGCCTTCTTTCTCATTTCCTAGAATCACTGCCGAAGGTTGGGAAAAATCAATTTCTTCAATAGAAATCGTCGCATCTAAATGAGTGGCGTAAATCTTAAACCCTTTATCTTTAAGTTCCGTCAAACATTGAGTGGTATTTTTATGCTTTTTTAAACGAATCCATTTATCTGTACCCTGAGACACCCTATTAGCCGGTTTAAACTGTCCATCCGGTCGATCAATAACGTGAAAATTAACAAAGCCAAAGGCCTCTGCACTTCTCATCACCGCACTAATATTTCCCCGGTCGTAAATATGTTCTAAAATAGGAACTATATTTAAGGTCCGTTGTGCAACGACTTCTTGTATGCGCTGCCACCTTGATTCTGATAGAAAAGGCTTTAATTTATCAATTTTAGAAAGAATGTCTTCGTAGTGCTGATCCTTCATATATTAATGTATTCACCAATAGAATTGTAATAAAATTGTGGCAAACAAAACGCAGCCGTGTGCAATTTAGAATTATAATATTTAAAATCTAAACCCGACTCAGCCACTCGCCTTTCATTAAAATCGTGAATAGGATGTAACTCATCTGAAGCCCAACTAAAAGACCACAAACCCCCTGGATAAGTAATATTTGAATAATTATACAACCCAATATTTTTAAATTGATTCTTAAGAACGCTTAGCAAACTTTGTTGATTCTCTTTTAAGTACCAACCCGATTCAGCTTGAGACACAACAACACCTTTTGGATTTAAAAGACGTTTTACATTTTTATAAAATTCTTCGCCGAATAAAGGTGCACCTGGCCCAATAGGGTCTGTAGAATCAACAAGTACGACATCAAATTTTCTATTTGTCTCTGCCACATACTTCACACCATCATCAATAAGTAATTCGAGACGTGAATTATCTAATTCATTAGATGTTGTCGGAATAAACTCTTTACAGGCTTCGACCACGACTTCATCAATCTCCACCATCACACAAGACGCAACACTTTTATGTCTTAAAACTTCGCGGGCTGTTCCACCATCTCCACCACCGATTATCAAAACATTTTTAGGATCAGGATGAGTGAATAACGGAACATGAGCCATCATTTCATGATAGGCAAATTCATCCCTATCAGATGTCATAACCAAATTATCGTTGAGTAGCATATTACCTAAACTTTTAGTTTTAACTACATCTACCTGTTGAAATTTACTTTTCTTACTCAACAACTCTTTTTCAAGTTTCCAACCTTGTAAATAATGATCTTCAAAAATCTCTATTACGTAATCTTGCCCGTTAACTTTATGAATGTGAGCCATTTACAACTCCTTTAATTCTACAGGTTCTAATTCCACTAAATTTTTATGGAAGTAGTGAGCATAAGTAATGTGATAACCACAACCCATACTTCCTTCAACAAAACTTCGTTGACTAAAATTTGGAACTTCTACTGCCAAACTCTGATCAGGGTGAAAATAAATTGTATCAAATGACCTGGGTCTAAAAATTTCTAATACGCGAGCCAAAACTTCATCATAATTCTTTTGAATATTGGCATTGGTTTCAAAACTGACATAGCAACCAAGATCTTGTGGCGTAACGTGAATGGTAAAATACTCCGATCCTTTTAGACCATTTAATGAATAACCAAAGGGTTCAAATACGTAATCATCGATTTTAAAGCCCTCGAACAAATTTTCTATGCCTGATTTTAAACGTAGCTCTTCAGATTTCAAATTTTCTTTCTGGAATAAATTTAAAACATCCTTATCTAAATCGTACATTAAAACTTCTAAAGTTTTATCCGACTCTTCTGGAGTAAATGGCTTATTCATGTGATATACATACAAATGATGTTCATCAGCATTGCCAAAACGAAAAGCTTTACCCTCTATGAACTTATTGAGTTCAATAACATCTTGATAAAAATTCGTAGGCTGTTTATCTGGAAAGTATTCATTTTTTCTTTCAAAAATTACTGACTCAATATCATTTGATTGAAATTGAGAAATAAAATATTTTGCGGCATTGACTAATGTTGTCCTGCCACAAGTAATTAATGTGATTCTATTTTTCCAAACAAATAAACTAGATTCTGACAATAAGTAAGCTGTACATTCTTCAGAGTCAATTTGTGATAAAATTTTTGCATGAGCTTGCTCTACTAGTTCTTCCCAAAAGGAATGAGGCTTTTGGCGCAAATCATCAAGCCCAAATGACAATTCAATTTCAATTTTTTTTTCTGAGCCTTCAAAAAACATAAGACCTCAATTAGTAGATTTTTTTACACTAAAAATCAAGAAAAGGGTCCTTATTTTTTTAAAATATGTTAGTTCATGAGCATGAGTAATTTTTTTGTGAGTATTGTGTTACCAACTTATAACCGAAAATCTACCTTAGCTAGAGCTATTAAATCTATTTTACAACAAACACATTCCTCATGGGAGCTCCTCATAATTGATGATGGCTCTACAGATAACTCAATGGAACTCCTTGATTCTATTGAGGATTCTAGAGTTCACTGGTTGACTTTGCCCAGTAATAAAGGAGTCAGTACGGCTCGCAATAAAGGCATTGAACAGTCGAAGTATGACTGGATAGCCCTTATTGATTCAGATGATGAGTGGTTGCCCAACAAATTAGAAGAGCAAATTAATTTTATAGAACGACATCCTTCTTATCAATTTGTACATTGTGATGAAATATGGATTCGTCGCGGCCAAAGAGTAAACCCCCATAAGAAACACGCTAAACATGGTGGGCGAATATATGAGCACTGTTTACCTTTATGCTGCGTAAGCCCCTCTGCATCACTTATTCATAAAAAATTGTTTTTAGAAGAAGGTTTTTTTAAGGAAGATTACCCTGTTTGCGAAGATTACGATCTATGGTTGCGCTTTTTCAGTAAATACGAAGCTGGCTATTTAAATAAGTTGTTGTTAAAAAAATATGGCGGCCATAGTGATCAGCTTTCCAACAAATATTTTGCTATGGATTATTGGAGAGTGAAAGCCTTGCATGAAAACTTAGAACTAAATAAAGAATTTTTAACTTTAAGTGAATATAATTTAACTGTAATTGAAATTTTAAAAAAGACTAAAATATTATTAAAAGGTTTCGAAAAACATCAGAATTTTTCAAATTACAAAGAAATTAAATATTTATATAATTTTTATTTACAATTGACCGTAGCTACATAACGCCAATATAAATACAGATTGTATTTAGCTATTTATATTTGGAAGCAGATACAAAATGAGGTATATTTCAATTAATGGGATTAAAAATACAAGCTTATTGCAATGATCCGAAAAGAGAGTTCCAGGATAAGGCCGATATTCTATCGCTGTTACAAAACAACGCCAATATAGATTATAATAGAATTAAGAAATGGGCGGATATGTTTAATCAATGGTCTGCCATTGAAGAAATCAAGAGTAAATTGTGAAATACCAGGACTATTTGAAATTTCTAGAAGATTTTTTTGAACTTACCAAAATACCGGAAAGAAAAAAGAAACCTATCAAAGGGGATAAGTTTCTTCTTTAAACGTTTAAGTTTCTCTTCTCGGCATAATGTTATACTTATCACTATCTTTTAATAAGCCATAAATATGATTGCTAACCAGGCCGGATATGCGTCGATATTCGCTTAAAATATCAAAATGAATAGAACTGGTCTTCAACGTTTCTTGCTTTTGCGAAGCCAATCTCATCATGTGATTCTCTCTAAGAGTTTTCTCCATTTTTCTAACTTCTCTTTTTATATAAATAACTTTTGCACCAATCTCAACATTGTTCAGCTGAAAGGCACTCACCGACAATTCAGTGGCTTCTAAAACTTTCGCTTGAATTTGTTTTAGCTCTTCCCAACCTTCCTTACTAAAATCCACTTTTAAAGCTTGTTTCTTCTTCGCCATTTCTAATAAGGAGTTATCTATTACATCGCCAACGCTTTCTAAATCAGTCACAAAACTCATTATGCGATACATATCTTGTGACACACCATTGCTGACTTCGGCAAAACGGCTTAGAAATAAATTTATTTCTCTATGAAGTAAATCCACTTTATTATCACGCTCTCGGATGCTTTCATAAAGTGCTTCATTTTCTTTCTCAAAAAGTCGCAATGAATCCTTAACCATACTTACAACAATATCTGCCATTCTCATAGCTTCACGTTGTGCATGGGCAATGGCTACCGAAGAGTTTTCAAAATGACTACGCTCCAAATACTTTACACCAAACTCTTTACTATCGGCGGGAATCATTTTTTCCATCAATTTAGCACCTATATTTAAAAATGGATAAAACAGCAATCCTGCAATTATATTAAACACGGTATGTGAGTTGGCCACCTCACGCATGGGAGACATGCCAAACATGTAACTGGCAAAAGTATCAGTGAAGAAATAAAAAATAAAAACGCTTATGACTTTAAAAAAGAAATGGGCTAGCGCCACTTGCCGACCCACATAGTTAGAACCAGCCGAAGCAAGTAAAGCCGTTGCCGTAGTACCAATATTAGCACCATAAACCCAGTAGATAGCATCGACTAGAGTTAAATCACCACTCATTGTTAATGCCATTGCAAAACCCACAGTCACAGCTGAAGAATGAACAATTGCCGTAAAGAAGGCGGAAAAGGTAATGGCTAGAATAGGATTTTCTTTAAAAGTTTGCAGGCCCTTTATAAAATAATCAATTTGCTTCAGATCATTTGTTCCCAGCCCTATTAACTCTAATCCCCAAAAAATAAGTCCAAAACCCATCACTACTTGCATAGTGTATTTCAAGATTTTCTTATTTGTTAAAAAGTAAACCAAAAATGAAATAGTAAATGCCGGCAAACCATATTGAGCAATATTTAAACTTAATATTTGTACAGTAATTGTAGTACCAATAGCTGTTCCTATAATTAAACTCATTACTTGTTGGAGTTGAATCACTCCTGCTGAAGCTAAACCCACAAGCATGCTTGTTACTGCTCCTGAGCTCTGAACAATAACGGTCAAAGCTATACCAACTAAAACTCCTATGTAAGGACGACCCGACAATTTCCCTAGTAACTCTCGTGTTCGATTGGCAGCTAACTTTTGCAGGCTTTCACTAGCTAGATTCATGCCGTACATAAAAAAAGCGATTCCAGCTAAGGCATAAGACAGTGAAGAATGAGGCAAATCCATAAGAACAGAATATGATTAGTTAAGAATTCTAACAAACTTCTTACCAAATCACCTTCTAAGAACTAGACTTTAGACCCTTTTTATTGTGTATCGTTGGAAACAATAAAATTTTTCATCTGATTTTCAAACTCTGAAAAGTATTTTTCCTTTAGATGCATTTTTGTTTCTGGTACCCAAACTTTGATAATAACATTTGGCACTGTGGCCCTATAACCAATTTTAAAACCGGAGTCCGCAAAAATGGCCTCCACAATTTCAGCAAATTCTGATTCTCCTTTGCCAAAACACTTCCATTTAAATAAATAAGATTCCTTTTTAATATTCAGTTTCTGAAGTTCACTTTGTAAAGCTAAATTCCAAATGGATTCAATTTCTCTAGGAGGGCCCGGCAAAACATAAAGTCGTTTATTTTTTATATTTAATTGAAAGGGCAACGCATGTCCTGCCGGGTTAGGTAAAAGCTTTGCTCCCACAGGAAAATAACATTGATTTTTGTGACCTTCTCTTATTTTACGTCCCCTATTTTGCAATTTTTCTTCAAGCTCTTTATAGACAGCTTTGTCAAAAAACAGGTCTACTCCAGCGTAATCTGCAATTACATACCTTGTAAAATCATCACTTGTAGGCCCAAGTCCACCCGTAACTATTATCAAGTCTGCAATTTGTTCTAAACTATTCAAAGCATTTAAGATTAAATGTTTCTCATCAGGAACAGAAATATGCATTAAGGTCTCTATGTTGACGCTTTCCAATTTTTGCGCCAAATCTGCTGCATTGCGATTTACAATTTCTCCACTGGTTATTTCTGTTCCTATTGTCAATATAGCAGCTTTCATAAGTAATAAAGTAACTGGTTTTATAGGAAATTCAATGTTAAATATAGGCGTGAATATTTCATCTTACGAGTAAGGAGACATTGATTTGAACAAAAAAAATCAACCTCTTAAAAATTTAAGAAACACTTTGCTCTCCAGGGGGCTCTCACTGTCTAAAATGACCCTAAAAGCGGGAGCCCTATCAGCAAAAAAAAATATTCAATCTTTATTAGATTCCGAAGCGGCTCAAAAAATTAAAGAAAAAACACTCATAAAACAAATTGAAATTGTCACGCAGGAACTTGGCGAACTCAAAGGTTCAATAATGAAAGCCGGCCAGCAGTTATCAGTTTACGGTCAACATTTTCTTCCACCTGAAGCCATGGAGGTTTTAAAGACCCTTCAATCAAGTTCTCCTCCTGTAGCTTGGCCAGTCGTGGAAAAAACAATTAAAAGTGAGCTTTCTGAAGAAGTTATAAATGATCTAGATATAGATCAAAATGTGCTAGCCAGCGCTTCTCTAGGTCAAGTATATAAAGCACGTATTATTTCTGAAAATAAAGAAGTGGCTTTAAAAGTTCAATATCCCAATCTTGATCAAGTTGTCGATGCTGACCTTAAAGCCCTTAAAAAGCTTTTAAATCTTCTCAACTTTCTACCTAGAGATGGTAAATTTGATGAAGTATTTTCTGAAGTCAAAAAAATGATGATTCAAGAGTTAGATTACGCACATGAAGTTAAATCGCTTGAAAAAATTCGACATTTTTTACAAAATGATCCTCGCTATATAGTGCCTCAGCCTTATAAAAAATTATCTACTCAACGCATATTAGTGATGAGTTATGAACCCAGTTTAAGAGTCGACTCTGCTCAGGTGCAGCTTTTGTCACAAGAAGTTCGCAACCAAATTGCTAGTGATTTTCTAGAATTGTATTTCCGTGAACTTTTCGAGTTTAGTTTTGTACAAACTGATCCTCACTTAGGAAACTATGGAGTGCGTATCAATGAAGCATCACAACCACAACTGGTATTATACGATTACGGTGCCGTACGCGAAGTTCCCACTGAATTTTTCAACGCCTACAAGAAAATAATAATTGGCTCTATTCAACAAGATCGAGCGACTTTGTTAGATGGAGCTTTTTCTCTCGGCTTGGTTAAGGAAAATGATTCTGATTCACTAGTGAATAAGTACATTGACTTATGTTTTATGTTTACCGAACCATTTTATAATGGCCCTTACGACGATGATCGTACTCCCATAGGCTTTGATGAAAATGGAAATTATAATTATGCTGAGAGCCAACTTCCGCAGCGCATTGCCGATGCTGGTAAAGATATTGTTCTAAAATTTAATTACCGTATTCCACCAAAAGAATTAGTGTTTTTAGATAGAAAAATGGGTGGCACCTTTACCTTTTTGTCCTCTCTAAAAGCGCAAATTAATGGTCGCAAAATTTTTGATAAGATTTTTACTAGACATGGCTCAAATCTTTGATAGTTTTTTCAACCTATGAAAAAACCCATCTATTTAGATTATAATGCTACAACTCCTCTCGACAGTGCTGTTTTAGAAGCCATGTTACCATTTTTAAAAGAGGAGTTTGGCAACGCTTCAAGTAGTAGCCACGCTTACGGCTGGGAAGCCTCGCGGGCTGTAGAAAAATCGCGAAAGTTAATAGCTGAAATTTTATCTGCAAAAAAACAAGAGGTCATTTTCACAAGCGGGGCTACAGAAAGTAATAATTTAGCCATCCTCGGTTTAATGGCAAATTTTCGTAACTCACGTTCTCATATAATAACTTCAAAAATTGAACATAAAGCGGTATTAGACGTTGTTAAGTATTTAGAAACCACCGGAGTCGAAGTCACTCAACTTGAAGTCAATAAGTATGGTCAAGTATTGCCTGAGCAAGTAAAAAACTCAATTAAATCCAATACTCGTCTGATTTCAATTATGATGGCCAACAATGAAATTGGCACTCTTCAACCGATTACTGAAATTGGTCAAATAGCCAAGCAGCACGGCGTTTTTTTTCACACTGATGCTGCGCAAAGTTTCGGAAAAATAGAAATTGATGTCGATAAAATGGGAATTGATTTGCTTTCTATCTCTGGTCATAAAATATATGGTCCTAAAGGAGTAGGAGCTCTTTATATTCGTTCCGAAAAACCAAAAATCGTTATTCAGCCACAACAATTTGGCGGCGGACAGGAGCACAATATTCGCCCTGGAACCCTCAATGTCCCCGGCATTGTGGGTCTAGCCAAAGCCGCTGAGTTAATGATTAACTTAAGAAATGATGAAACTTTCCGGATTAAAAATCTGCAAAAAAAATTAATCAACGGAGTATTAGAGAATTGCCCCCAAGCCCAGCTAAATGGCCACCCAACTGAACGCCTCTGTAACAATGTAAGTTTTTCTTTTCACAATCTCAATGCCGATGTATTCAGTCTTGGCCTTTCTGGACTGGCTATCAGTTCAGGGTCTGCATGTTCCTCTGCAATGGCCGCTCCTAGTTATGTGTTAAAGGCCATTGGTCACAGTGATGGATTGGCAAGAACCACCCTGCGCATTGGCATTGGACGCTCAACCACTGAAGAAGACATAGAACTTTGTATGAGCAAAATCTTGCAAATGGTCAAAAAAAGTCAAGAAATCTCAATTTAAAAAATAAGTTAATTTTTACCCCAATTCATAGTATATTAAATTAAATACTAAAAGAGGTTTATTAGCTTGATTAAAGTTTCCGATAGCGCTGCTAAAAGAATAAAAGAACTCATAAACGAAGAAGGCCTTAATGAAGGCACCGCCTTGCGTGTAAAAATAAAGCGAGGTGGGTGTTCTGGTTTCTCCTATAAATTAGATTTTGAAAAAAATGTTGATGATACAAAAGATAAAATTTTCTCTGATAAAGATGTTAATTTAGTCGTCGACTCAGAAAGCCTTTTATATATCGTTGGTCTTACCCTCGATTTTGAAGGTGGTTTAAATGGAGCTGGTTTTGTTTTTGCAAATCCAAATGCCACAAAAACTTGTGGGTGCGGCTCTTCATTTGCAGTATAATTAACATCATGAATGTACTACACATAGGAACAGAATCCTCTTGGCGAGGGGGCGAAAACCAAGTCCAACTTTTAGCAAATGGTTTAAAAAATTTTGGCGTTAAAAGTTTTTTTTCTTATCCTGAAGGTTCTGAAGCTGTCCATAGGATCAAAACCGATCCCATTTTACCCTTGATAAATTCTCTAGCCATTGATTATCGACCTATTAAACAACTTGAAGAATTTGTTCACAATCATGAAATCGACATATTACACGCACACTCCTCAGGAGCACATAGTTTTGCCTTAAAATTAAAAAAGCGTTTACCTCACTTAAAATTAGTCGTTCATCGTCGTGTAGCTTTTAAAAAAAGACATTTTAACTTTTCACAAAAAAAATATCTATCACCACTGATTGATGCTTACATTGCCATATCGGAAGCTGTGAGAGAAAATCTCATTGATCGCGGCGTCTCAAGCAATAAAGTTTATACAATCCCAAGCGCTGTACAAATAGAACAGTTCCAACTTCATTCCAAAGCTGAAAATCATCATTTTAACTTATTTGAGTTATCAAAGGCTGGTTATGATTTACCTAATAATACATTATTAATTGGTACGGCTTCTGCCTTTACAAAAGAAAAAGGGCTAACACATTTTGTAAGCGCCATTGAAAATCTGCAAAAAATAAAAAATCTGCCTCGATATGCCGTCTTAATGGCCGGCACTGGTGAATTGTTTGATGCAATAAAAAAAGAATTAGCACAAAAAAATTTAAACATACCTTTTTTACTTCTTGGCTACAAAGAAGATATTGCAACTTATTTGTCTGGCTTAGATATTTTTGTCATGCCTTCGCTTTATGAAGGCTTAGGTAGTGTCGCTCTTGAAGCACTAGCTGCAGAGTGTTGTGTAGTCAGTTCAGATGCTGGTGGCTTAAAAGAATTTATCATTGAACATGAAACAGGCTTAATTTACCCAGTTTCGAATATTGAAAAATTAACTCAGCAACTCCAATTAGCTCTTACTGATGAAACTTTAAGAAAAAGATTGGCTAAAAATGGTTTGTCTCTTGTTGAAAAAAAATATAGCGTAAATTCCATGGTGAATTCCTGTTGGTCAGTTTATCAACAAGTTTTACGAAAGTAATTTATGGCAAAAATCTCCGCAATTGTTATCACAAAAAATGAAGAGAAAAATATAGAGCGTTGTATAAGTTCACTCTTACCCGTTGCTGATGAAATAATTATTGTTGATTCCTTCAGCACTGACAAAACCAAAGAAATTTGTGAAAAATATAAAACTATCAACTTCATTCAAACGGAGTGGAAAGGCTTTTCTGCCACTAAGAATTATGGCAATAGTTTAGCAAAATATGATTTTATTTTATCTCTAGATGCAGATGAAGAATTATCTTCGGAATTACAACAAGAGATTTTATCCGTAAAAGAAAACTTAATTGAAAGTGAAGCCTATTACCTTAACCGTATAACAAATTACTGCGGGACTTGGATTTACCACTCAGGTTGGTTACCCGACTATCAACTGCGTTTATTTCCAAAAATAAATAGTCAATGGAATAGTTCACAGGTTCATGAACATATAGAATTTAATAAAAAAATTAAAATTAAAAAATTAAAGGGGTTTTTAAACCATTATTCCTACTACACCATAGATGAGCATTTGGAGAGAATGAAAAGTTACTCTTCCCTTGGGGCTGAAAAGCTTTTATCAAAAAACGAATCTTTTTTAATTTTAAAAGCTGTTTTTAACCCTCCTTTAAGATTTATTAAAACATATTTCTTAAAGCGAGGCTTTCTTGATGGTTTCTATGGTTTTGTAATTAGCTATATTGCTAGCTTTACTGTTTTTTTAAAATATTTTAAAGCCTGGCAGTTAAAGAAAAGTAAAAGAAATCAGCCTTAGCCACATCGCATTAGATGGCTCAACCAAATTTTTATTTGTTAATGATATTAAAATTCTTAATAAGTACCTAATAATTCTACAAAATTAGTTTGAAAAAAATGCATATTATCTAAAAATAGCTAATAAAGTTAGGAAACTCTACTTAAATTTAATCTTTCTAGAGTGAGTCGCAAAACAGCCAGATTTAGCGAAACTCTCTTTTACAAGGGGATTGTGTGGGATTTAAGTTTAACTTAACGATTCTATTTATTTGCATTTTAAATTTCTCAATGGTCAGTGCTGAGCTCTCAGAATCAAAAAGAAAAATATTTGAAGGTTTTAGTAGTAACCCGGAACTGGTAGTTAACAAACTTACTGATACTGTAAACCAACATACTCAAAAAATAGACCAAGCGGCACAATTTTGGTTTCGTTTGCACTTAGAATTAGACGATTCAGTCAGCGAATCCATTTCTCTATGGCCTGAAAATAAGAACTTCTCAGAGTTTGTACAAATGAGTCAGGTGACTCAAGCAAATGATTCAATGACAAATGAAACCACAGAAGGTTTCTTGGCTTTTCATCGGCTTGCTGATTATGATCACTTAGAGGATTTTTATAGTGATCCTTACAAAATTAATTTTGCCACTGGTTCTGAGCAAGATAGTGAAAACGCAAAAAGTATTCCCCTTACAAATCAACTCCTCAAGAATTTATTAGCTATTTATTTTTTCGTTAATGAAGTTACTGAATCCTTCACTGAAACCCGACTCGAGCTTGAAATATTAAAAGACCAAATTATCGCTTTAGACTTCGCCAAAAACAATGGCTATTTTGTCAGACATCTCACCGAAGAGAGTGCAGATACTTTACTGAGTATTCACGAACCTGTGACGGATTTATTTAAGCAATCAAAGCTATTAAGAACTCATGTTTTGTTACCTGTACAGTATCAAATTTCTGCTATGATTCATGCCGTTGGCGCTCTAACTTACCCAACTACAACTGAGTTCAAAAAAGACTTTCAACTATTTGTTCAACAATTAAAAACAGCAACACCTCAAATAAGTTCATTTTTAAAAAACCTGAACGAATTAACAAACAGTCTAAAAAATCTTAAAACAAGAAGTGATTGGGCACAAAAAATTACTCATGAGGACACGCCTAAACTTAAAAACAAAGTAGATGAGTTATTTAATCAATTAGAGCAGCTTATTATTGAAGAAAAAATTAAAATAAACGAAGATCATCCTGAAGGCAGACACAACTGGGCTCTATGGCTGGCAGAAAATCAAGAGGAATACTCTCGCATCTTTTATGAACTTTATGAAATTCTGGATTATCAATATAAAAAAGACTCTGTACTATACAATTTTCAAACAAAAAACTTTAAGCTTAACTCTAAACAAAGAGAAATTTTTAGAAGCTTAGAGGCACTTATGTTTGGCTTTAACGATCTCGATAACATTCATGACAATAAATTGGATGGTGAACGCATGAATTCCAAATTTAAATTCAGAAGTCATATTCTAAATCAAATTATAAGACAAAAACAAATGGGCTGTGATTCTGCTTTATTATAGTTTAACTAGCAATATTGTGAGTTTGCATATTTTCTGAGTCTAAAAAGACATTTTTTAAAATCATTAATACTTCTTTATAGTGAGATTCTACCACTAAGTGTCCTGCACCTTTAATACTTTTCACACGTGCCTCTTGAAATTGGCTACATATTTTTAAATACTGAGTGGCAGAAAATAAGGAGTCTTTTTCTGAGTAAATTAACTGTGTATATATTCTATCTTTATGTTTTATACTTTTCCAATAACTCCAGTCCTCATTAGCACTTATCCATAGAAATCTTTTTAAAGCCTTATAAATAATTAAAAATTTTCTCTGATTAAAAATATGAATAACTTTTTTACCTCTAAAACCCATATGAAAAACAGTTCCTAAATACTTAAAGGTACTCTTGCCCCATGGCGTTAATCTTAGAAAATTAAGAACGCCAGGCCATCGGGAGACATATAATAATTGTCGCAACCTCCAGCTTTTTAAAAACTTAGTTGGTTCCATAGGCATAGGATTGATTAAAGTATGACTTTGTATGGGTGCTTGACTTTTGGAGCGCAAAGCAAAACTCAGGAGACCACCATAACTCATACCAACTAAATGGAAACTTTCACCCGGTGGTATAACCAGTTCTAACCATTGAGCTAACAAGTCTACTTGCTGAGTAAATGTAAGTGGGTCTTTTTGTGCATACAAGGTTGAAATATTAGGAATAACAACTCTGTATTCGGTTTGGAGTTCCTCAGCTATGGAAAGCCAATTGGCAAAACTCTCACCAAACCCATGTAGCAATATGATAGTTTTCCCCTGACCCATAATTCTACATTTGATTTCAACATTTGCTAACTGATAGACTTTCATTATGTACTTATCGGAAGGAGTCTAAAATTCCTAATCTAGATCAAACAAATAGTCATAGACCAAAGACTAGTCACTTATTACTCTTAGTATTTCTTTTTCAATTATTTGTAACAACAAAATCCAAAGCATCTGTTGATCCACAGTTAGGTTGGCAGACTTTGGAAACTCCCCATTTTGAGGTTATATTTTCAGAGGGTTTACAAGACGTTGCACAGTTTTACGCTAATAAAGCAGAAAGAGCTTATGACCTACTGATTCCTATTTTTAAAGAAGCCCCTCAAAAAACGTTACTCATTTTAAATGATAGCACTGATGTCGTTAATGGCTATGCCAGTTTTTTTCCTTATCCCTTTATGGTTGTCTATCTTAACTTGCCAAGTCCTCTTTCCGATATTTCCTCTCATGAAGATTGGGTAGAAATGCTACTTATTCATGAGTATGCACATATTTTAAATATGCATCCTGCACATGGTATTTTTACTCCTTTAAAATATGTATTTGGTAGTATTGTACACCCAAATGGATTACTGCCAAGATGGTATTTAGAGGGCCTAGCCGTAGAGTTAGAAAGTCGTCTCACAAAAAAGGGTCGCTTAAAATCAGTATCGACCGAGGCCATGCTAAGAACTATGGTTAAAGAAAATATTTTGCGAAATGAAACTATAGATAGAATCAATGAATCCAATATTCCCGATTGGCCTGGTGGACGCAGACCTTACTTGCTGGGAAGTTTACTCATGCAAGAAACACTAAATGCTAATAAGGAACCCAATGAAAATATTTATTATTTAAATCAAAGATTTTCGCGACGAGTCCCTTACTTTATATCAGGACCAATAAAAGATTTAACAGGTATGGATTGGTTGCAATGGCTCGATCGAACATATAGTAAGATTGAAGAGTCCTCAAAATATCAGTTAAATATTATTCAAAATCAACCGCAACGAGATTTTAAAAAAATGAGTTTTGAGATGGACTCACAATTAAGTCCGTCTATAAGTCCCGATGGAAAATGGTTAGCTTTTTTAGCTGGCAATTATTACGATGGTTTTGGAGTTTATTTGAGTGAACTGCCCAAGGGTAAGCCACAAAAGATTATTTCAGGTTCGGGTATTGATAAAATCACTTGGCTGCCTGATTCTTCAGCTTTTGTTTTCTCTATGCAACAACCAGTGGATCATTACAATATATTTAATGATTTATATATCTATAATTTAAAATCAAAAGGAACTAAAAAACTTACCCATAGTGCTCGCGCCGTCGAACCAGAAGTCTCGATAGATGGCCAATATGTTTATTTTATAAAAATGGGTTCCGGTCGAACAATTTTGTCGCGCTATAGTTTTACTAACTCTCACATCGAGGAATTGTGGAAAACACCTTTGAATCACCGTTTATTTACTCCTACGGCTTATAAATTAAACGAAGTCATTGTCGGTTACAAAGATTCATCAGGAAGAGAGCAACTTTTTTTATACAATGATCTAACAGAAGAAAAAGAAGACTTACTTTCAGATTTTGAATCCATTTATAGTTTAAAAATGACCTCACAAGGTTTGCTGTTTGTTTCTGATAAATCAGGAGTTCCCAATTTATACATAACTAATAAAAATATCGATAGAGTAACACCTTTAACAAATACCAGCTCCGGTATACTTAATGCTGATTATTCAACAAAAAATAAGAAATTAATCGTTTCACAGTTCTCAAAAAAGGGCCCTCAATTATTTACTGTGGACAAACTAAAAAGGACAACCCCAGTAATAGTTCCCCCACTTTTATCAAGGCCACTCACCCACAAAAGTGATAAAAACATAAAATATAAAAGTGATTCAGAATCTAAAATTAGTATGGCCGCCATGGAGATAGACCAATTAAAAGTTTATGAAGTTAAAGATTATTGGAGCTCAGAATATTTATTACCTCGATATTGGATTCCCTTTATATACCCCATAGAAGATGGTGTTTTAATTCAAGCTATGACTTCTGCTGGCGACCCCTTGGGTAAACAAAATTATTCTCTGGGATTGTCCTATGATAGCCTCAGTAAAGATTTAAGTGGATTGATAAATTATGTTAATCAAATGTCACATATAGGTTTTTCTTTTAGTTATGGTCAAATCAATGAATATCGAGTCAGTACTGACACCGAGCTACAAACAGAATCATTAAGTACTGGAATATTTTATCACTTATCTAAGGACAATGCTTGGCTTGGAAATTTAAATTACATCTACGCTCAAACTGACTTATCTGCGAATGTCTCGTTAAAAAGAATGGGTCTTAGTACTGGCATCACTTATTCAAGCTCTGGTCATTTTAACCGACAGCCTCGGGATAACATTTTTACTGGTAGTTTGTATTATCAAAAATATTTTGATCAAGATGAGTATATAAATTATGAAAGGTTTTTTAGCACTCTTAGATTTGATTTAAAAAAACCTTTAAAATCAAGACACACTTTTTCAACACAATTGGTAAACAGTTATGCCTATGAAATGGGGTTAGGTACTTCGTACTATATTGGTGACACAAACTTAGGCGCTAATTATATTGCGAATCTAGTGAATAGTAGTTTTTTATTACGTGGTTACCCTTCCGGCACTTTTTCAGGTCGAACTATGTCGGTATTAAATTTTGAATATGCCTTTCCCATAAAAGATATACATAGTGGATTTACTACATCACCACTTTTTTTAAACGATACTTATTTAAGTTTGTTTGTGGACGTCCTCACAGTTGATGGTTTTGCCAATGGGGTTGAAAATAAAAGAGCTTTTATAGATCGCACACGCTGGGGAGAGGATATTTTTACAAGTACCGGGGCTGAGTTTATACTCGACACGACTTTAGGATTCCATTTACCTAGCTATTTTAAATTAGCCTTATACTACGCTTTAGATGAGAAATATCAGGGCGGATTTACGGGATTTTTTACTTTTGGTTTTGGCACTTTTGAGCCTTTGGGAGGGCAAAAAGATTTAAACCGTATACGATAATTTTTTGTTTAATACAAAAAACTCTACTAGCTTAAGGTCTTCTTATTATTGCCAAATAATTTTAGCTTCTTTAGTCTTATAGATATATTTAATGCTATGGAG
>JAGRAE010000065.1 GCA_020435005.1 Bdellovibrionales bacterium | reverse complement strand
CCAGCTGAAAGTAAGAATGAAAACCATTAGTAAACCTGTGGTGATTAGAGATCAACTATTTACTTATTTTGTTCGTCGACCAGCAACGAGAAAGCCAATTATTGAAAGTGTTGAAAATCTTCCCTTTGATCTGAAAGAGGGTGAATCAAAACAAATCTTTGTTTTGGTTAGAGATGAAGACTCTTCTTCAGAGAAAGGTGGTATAATTTCTCCTCCACGTTTAAATTTAGTAACTACTGTTCACAATGAAACAAATGCGCTTCCCTATATGAGCGTTTTTAATTTTGACGATCCCTTCCAAGACCCTAATGACCCTCTCTTATGGAGATTTACAATAAATATTAATACTCAAAATTACAAAAACGTGGTGGATAGAGATCGTGAAGTGCACTTTGGTTTAATGGCAGTCTCTCAATTCGGGGTAATATCTGACATAGGTTTACATAGTTTTACCATATTAAATAGAGTTAAGGAGCCAAGAATTACATGGCCAGAAACAGGAGAGTTTAAGCATGTAATGATAAAGGGGCAAAAAAATACATTTACATTTTGGGCCGTTGATCCATTAAGAGAGGGTTTTACTGAAGCGGAAATTTTAACAAACTGTAGTGATTTGCCCGGTGAGGCCATTTGTCAATGTAAGTATATTGGCAACGCTTTTAGCTCATCCCGTGAGAAAGGAAGTTTTTGCAGTATTTATTGGGCTATACCTGCTGATTATAAAGAAAGTAAAGCTGATTTTAAAATACGCATTACCAATACTAATTTTTTAGATAAGCAAGACATTCAAGTGGTGGGTTACACAAGAACATTATTTTTAGAGGAAGGCCCCGGTTTTCCCAAGTTCCCATTGCCACCAATTGATGATGATAATGATGAGACACCGGAGCCACCTGTGCAACCAGAACCCAATAAGCCTCCAGGAGATCAACGTGGGCCAGTAGGTTTTGGTTCAATTCAAGGAGATAGTTTATGAATAAAGTTATAATTTTACTTTCTCTTTTGTTTTCAAGTTTTATTGCCAATGGGGATATTTTAAAAGATTTTGACTCTTTGGGAAAAAATAAAGTTCTTTTAGAAAATGCTCAAGCCCTGTTTCCAGAAAAAAAGATAGAAATTGTTCAAGAACGTATTGTTGATAGAAACTGGAGGCATGAGTTCTCCCCAGATTATGAAGTCGTAAGTAATGGTGATAATCCTTATTTCCATTCTCAAAAGTTGGGTTTTAATTACCAACTCCACATAAACCCTTATTGGTCTGTTGGATTAAAATACCAATACAACTTCAATTGGTTAACCGAAGAAGGTGATAGGATCATAGAAGATGGTCGAGCTAAACAAGATGCAATTTATAGAGACGATCCTAATTCACGAGAAAAACCGGATCCATTTATACCAGAACTTAACTGGGCACAAGAAAATTATCTTGCTTTTGTTAATTGGTATCCAATTTATGGTAAGTTTAAATTTTTAAACAGTGGCATAGTCCATTTTGATTTATATACTCACTTAGCAGCAGGACAAATAAAATTGAGGTATAACAATTCTGACTTATATCAGTTTGGTATTGGAACCGGTTTATGGTGGTCCCAGCATATTACAAGTAGAATAGAATATAAATTTTCAACTTATAAGACAGAATTATATAAAGATCAAAGCTCTATACAGACGGGGAATCTCAGCCTTTCTGTGGGGTATTTACTATGAAAGTGTTAGTTTGTTTTACTTTTATCATATCGTTAAGTTTTCAACTAAAGGCTGAAGACGATTTACTGTCAATTCTCGAAGACAAAGGTAAAGTTGAGGTTCTTGTTGAAGAACAGTCAGAGCTTGAGAATGTTTTAAAAAATGAAATAGGTAAAATCTCAGCCGAACAAAATATATTCTTTAGTTTTATAAGAAAAAATCAATTCGAGAAAGCCTTGTACCAATGGTCGTCAGCTTTTGCTGAAACCACATTTGCAACAACTCCAACAGGACGAGCTTTTTACAGTTATATTCTTTTAAAAAATAAATTATATGTGACGGCTGTTGAAAATTTGTTTTCTATTGAAAATCCCACTAAAATCCCCACACTTTTAAAGCAAGTTTTGAGACTGGAATTACCAAGTGAGAATGAAGTCTGGAAACAAGCTAAAATAATATGGAAGCCAGTTTGGCGAGAAGTTTTTGACCTTAACACAGAAGTTATTGTTCTAAGCCGACAAGAATTTGATCTTGCAAAAAAAGATGAAATCTTTGAAGTGCTTAAGAAAACAAAATTAAAAACAACAGCTCGTTTTTGGTTAGAATGGCAAATGGCACTCAGTTTGGCCATGAACGATGAAATTCCAAAAGCCGCTAAAGTATTAGCTCATCTCTTGAACGAAGAACAAAATGTTGTATCAAAAGATTTAATCGTAATTACTGCTGCGCGATTGCTGTATGAGAGAGGTTATTTAGACGCATCGATTGAATATTATAAAAAAATAAATAAGGGCTCCGAGTTTTGGTTTACAGCTCAAGAAGAGATGGCTTGGACCTTTATGAGAAAAGGTTATCCTCAGGACACTCTAGCAATTGCTAAAACTCAGGTAATAGAAGAATTTGCTCCACAAGTAGGGCCAGAAATGATTTTTTTAAAAGCTTTAGCTCATTTAAAGCTTTGTGATTACAAAGAGGCAGCAGATAGTTTGTATTTATTTAAAAACAGATTTTTTTCGAGAGCTAAAGATCTTTTAAAAGTCAAAGAGCAAGGTGTAACGCCCGCTACAGAATTGTTGGTTAGCAGGCTTAAAAATGGAAAAGTTAAGTTGCTAGATATGGGTAAAATGGCTCGTAGCTTGCCTCGTTACTTATCAAGAGATGAATATTTGTTAGAGTTGGTACAGACTTATAAGGCTTTGGAAGTTGAAGCTGGCGTAGCCGGTGAACTTTATGCAAGATCACTAAGTGGTGGAACCGCTGAAGTAGGTTTTCAAGCCTTCCTTGAACAACTTAAACAGCGAGTAGAAGCTCGCATGCAATTGGCAAAAAATGCTACTTACAATTTAATAAAGCAAAGAGCTAGTGATGAGTTAAATGAAATTAATCAAATCCTGCAGAAGATGCATGTTGTTGAAGCCGAATTAATTCAACAGTCCAGTTTAAGTGACAGAGTGGCTTCAGCAAATTCTAAATCAACTATAACTTCACACGAGGGGAGCATAAAATCAGCTGGCAAGTATGATCTTATTTTTCCTTTTGAGGGCGAAAAATGGTTTGATGAGTTGAGCAATTACAAAATAACAGTAAATAAGGCCTGTGAAGTTGCAAAGAAGGGTAAGAAAGAATGAGGTCCATTTTTTCCAAAATCACTAGAAATATTTGTTTGGTTCTTCTTTTAGTATCATGTACCGACAATGAAGTTAGGAAACTAGACGAGGCCGAACGTAGAAAAGTACAAAAGGAAGATATTGTTAAAGATATTACATTAACTTTTGAGCCTAAGGTGGATATTTTATTTGTGATTGATAATTCAGGAAGTATGGGGACTCATCAGTCTAATTTATCGAGAAATGTTTCCAGCTTCACCAATCAAATTACACAAAATGTTTTATTAGATTATCATATTGGGGTCATAACATCTGATGTAATAGATCGTAGTGGAGAGTTAATAGGAACTCCCCCTTATATAGATAAGAATACACCTGACCGAGCCATGAGATTAGCAGAAAATATGCAGCCGGGGTGGAGTGGAAATTGGCAGGAAAAATTTTTTCTGCCATTAATAGCCGCGCTTAAACCTCCTTTGGTGAATGGTATTAATAAAGGATTTTACAGAGAAGATGCATTTCTAGCGATAGTTTTTATAACTGATGCCGCCATCGAAGAGCCATTAACTCCAAGGGCCACCTATGAAGAATTGCTTAGTTTGAAACAAAATGACAAAGATAAATTAGCGGCATATGCTGCAATAATTCCACCTGACAACCCCAATGGTTGTGCTGAAGATGATCAATGGGATCAGAAAAATATTAGTTTATTTCTAGAGTTCCTTAATTATTTTGATAATGCAGGTTGGGGGCAAACTTACTTTGATTTGTGTAGTCCCAATTTTGGTAATGACCTGGCCCGCATTGGCGCTGACTTAGAGAATAAGATTGAAATGTTTATCCCCTTAAAAGAATTACCAGTATTAAATACTATGGTTGTCAAGTATGGTGATCAAATCATCCCTGAGGATGATTATATCGGGTGGGTTTATGATGCTGACCGTATTGGGATTAAGTTAGGTAAGGGTTTAAATTTAGATGAAAAAGAAGACGCGGAGCTTACAATTAACTATTTACCGGCAAAAGTCGACTGATTAAATTAGAAGCGGTTTTAATTTTCTATTTCTAAATGATAAATAAATTGCATCTACCACCTCGATAAGTTTAATTATTCAAGAAGCTATATTACTCGTTGGTGAATTCTTTTTAGCCTGCACTAAAAAGGACTGCCGTCGGAAGAAGTTAACTTCTAGAAATTAATGAGTATACAGACGACGGAGGTGTAGCATCTAAATAATTATCAATAGAAAAATAGAGCTGTTTAATTAATTTACATTTTAGATCTAATTCAGTAGTATCAATCATTATGAAAATAGTTTTTTTTATTATTGGATTTTTATTATTTAATCACAGCCACGCTGAGCTAATTGAAATTCATCATCAAGCCACAGTCGACACAAAAGTAAACAGCTCAGTACAAAAAGATATCACCGAGAAAGCTGTGGAAGAAATATCTAATAGATACATTGCTGAGTTAATTGGCGAAGGAAAACTAAAAAAACATAAGTCAGAAATTGACTCTAAAATCATTAAAAATTACTTAAAATATATACCCATACTAAAGGTGAGTGATGTAAAACGGTCCCAAGCTGGTGCGGAGGCTGAAGTTTTCATGAAGCTTTCCATTGATAATTTAAAGGAAATGCTTTTACAAGCAGGTCTGCTCTATGAAATCAAAGGTTCACCTATAGTTTTACCCATGATTAGTGTCACTGACAGAGTGAATTCTAAATCTTTCGTATGGTGGAGTGATTCCTATAGTATAGAACAAATGCAATTAAAAGAATGGCTGGAAAACTTTCAACGAAGACTTAAAGTCGTACTCAGTAAACAAAATTTTTTCACTCTGCAACCTTTAAAGTGGGACATGGGAAAGTTAATTCCCAAGGCCTTTCAGTCAGATAAACCACGAACAGACGATATGATTTTTTTATCAACACAGTTCAAAGCACCAATAATAATTAAAGGGGACATCAAAATCAGTCGCCTTCACAACTTGGACAATCGTTTTATTATAAATTTGAAACTCGAGGCTTTACAAGCTAGCAATGGCCGTATAATTGGCGAGGTAATAAGATCATATGAAACGAGTTCCGGCAATTTTCAAGTAGTTGTTAATGACAAATTTAATTCTGTAAACGAAGGCATTGCTTTGGATCTTTCACGACAAATTGTGGATGCTTGGCAAAAGGGCACGTTTGGTTCTTCACTGATTCAACTAACTATTAATGGTCGACTTAATTATCAACAACTTGAAAGTTTAAAATCAATGATTCAACAACAAGTAAGAGAGGTTCGTGGTTTACGTGAGCGTTTCTTAAGTGTGGGCACCTATACTTTTGAAGTGGATTCTTCATTGCCAGCCAGTGAATTAGCCAAAGCAATTACTGGAAAAAAATTTACCAGTTACAAAGTCGAGGTTGATGAGGTTAAAGCCAATAGACTGGCACTGAACGTAAAAATTCGATAGAATAATTTTATGAAAAAGTTCCTATTGGTTATGCCGGTCTTTTTAATAAGTTGTGGTTTAACTTCTGAGAGACGATCACAACCGTCTCCAAGTATTGTACAAAAAAATGTTTCTTATACCGCAAGGCCTTATGCCGATTCTCCATTAAGAAAAAGAATACTCGTACTACCATTTATAGACGAAAAAGTTTCAAGATCTTCTGCCGTTACTAATTCAGCCAGAGAAGCTGTTATTAGACAACTGAGTAAAACTCAATCTTTTGTAATAGTACGAAATTCTGATTTACCTCAAGATCCTGGTAAATTTCTCAATGAAAACCGTGAATATGATTTAGAAAAAATCGCCCCCATTGCAAGTAGCTTAGGCATCAGTGCTATTATTGAAGGAAAAGTTTTGGAGGTCAAAGCTAAGCGTATAGGTGATCAAGTCGGATTGTTTCGTGAGGTGAAAGCTAAGGTGGAGACAAAAGTCCGTTTAAGAATTATGGCGGCAAGAAATGGACGTATAATTTTAGAAGATGTTAGAAGTGGTTCTGTCGAAGCTTCTACAACGAGAGTTGCAGAATATTCATTTAGTGATAGATATTTAGAAGAAGATCCAAAGTTAATAAGATTATCTATTCATCAAGCTTTTAATGGAACCATTAGCAATGTAGTAAGAGCCATTGATAAAATTTCATGGCAAGGCCTAGTAGCTCTTGTGAGTGGTGAAAGAGTGTTTATTAATGCAGGACGTCTTTCGGGTATTCAAATCGGCGATATTTTAAAAGTGACAGAAGAAGGCGAAGAAGTTTTTGATCCTGATACAGGAACCTTTTTAGGCAAGGCTCCTGGGCGCATGAAAGGGACTGTTGAGGTAGTGAGTTATTTTGGAAAGGATGGAGCCATTTGTTTGGTTCACTCGGGTTCAGGTTTTAAAGAAAATGATCAAGTAGAGCTTTATTAAAATAAAAATTATGTTACTCTAGCTTTATGTCAGAAATTAAAGCAGAATGGTTAGGGTCCACTCGATATAAAAATTCATTAATTATGCAAGATCGTAGAGTAGAAATGCTTCGCATGGGTAAAGAGCCTGTGCTCTTAGGATGTGAGCATGAAGCTGTGATCACTTTAGGGCGTCGAGCAAATGAAGAGAGCGAATTAAAAAAAAGTCGTGAAGATTTAAAGAAAATGGGAATTTCAGTAGTTAAAATTCATAGAGGTGGTCAGGCAACACTTCACTCCCCTGGGCAGTTGGTAATTTATCCTATTATTGATTTAAAAGCTTTGAGTTTGGGAATAAAAGAGTATGTCAATTTACTAATGGCCATTACGCGAAAAGTACTAGCAAATTACGGTATAAATACAGCCTTTGTTGTAAAAAATCCGGGGCTTTATACTGATAATGGAAAAATTTGTTTCTTTGGCATTCGCGTGAGTCGCGGCATTACGAGTCACGGTATAGCCATTAATGTTAACAATGATTTAGGTTTATTTTCCAATATTCGTTCTTGCGGAAAGGATCATGAAAACTTTGACTCTTTTGCTAAACGTGGCATTGACGCTGATTGCCAGTCGTTGTTTAGTGATTGGAATAAAGAGTTTCAGTTGGTGTTTAGTCAATTTTTACCCAAAGAAGAGTCCAAAGAACTTAAGAAGCCACGCTTCCCATTGACGAGACCTCCAGAAAATAATAAAAAATAGCCCTTGTCTTTTGGGATATAGCTCAGTTGGTTAGAGTGCCACGTTGACATCGTGGAGGTCGGCGGTTCGAATCCGCCTATCCCAACCAGTTTTTTATACCTTGAATTGTTTTTACTTACCATCCACTCAACTCCTGAAATTTTTTACATTTCCTATGTCTTTTAGGTCCTTGCTTCATTTAAGAACTTAATCTTCATAAAATCTTCCCTAATTTATGGGGGGGATATGAAACTATCTATATTTGTTTCTTGTGTGCTATTTGTAACTTCACAACTGACGCACGCGAGTAGTGAGCTTTTAAAATCGAATACAAATCTCTTGTCAGAATCAACATCGTCACTCGACAAACACCTGCTTTACTTAGAAGAAATTCACGGTGTAACAGCCTATCAATGGGTTGAAGAACAAAACAAGAAATCTATAGATCAGTTCACAGCAGATCCACGTTTTAATGAAGTCAAACAACAATTGTTAGATATCTACACCTCCCCTGACAAATTAGAAGTGCCTGAAGTTCGCGGTGACTACGCCTATAATTTGTGGACAGACAAAGTCAATCCTAAGGGAATATTAAGGCGCATGTTGTGGGAAGACTACAAAAAAGGACTTAGAAATTGGGAAATTCTCTTGGACGTTGATAAGCTAGCTCAAGTGGAAGGAGTAGATTGGGTCTATGAAGGACGCTCCCAATACAAAGATCGAGTTATAATTTATCTCTCCAAGGGAGGAAGTGATGCCGTTACAGCTAGAGAATATGATTTTTCAACAAAAACCTTTATTGAAAATGGTTATTTTCTTGAAGAAGCTGTGGGTAACCAAATTCATTGGCTTGATGAAAATAATGTCTATGTAATTTCAAGCAATGAAGGTGGTAAGTCTACAAAATCAAAATATCCAGGAACATTGCGAAAATGGAAAAGGGGAGAGCCCTTAAGTCTATCTAAGTCTATTTTAGAAGTGGATGACAATCATATTAGTGTGGATATTGAAATCATTAGAGAGAAAACAGACGGTAAAATTTTGCATACCATTGTTAGTAATTGGGAAAGCTTTTACGGAGCAAAAAGGTACTATAAATTGGGAGATCAGCTAATTCCCTTAAATATTCCAGTTGATGCCAGTGCTAGTTTTACAAAAGATGATATTTATTTAGAATTAGAAAAAAATTGGGAACCCAACGGTAATTTTTTTAAAAGTGGTAGTTTAGTTAGAGCTTCTGTAAATGAGTTAATTGTAGGTCAGTTAAATTTTCAATTGGTATTTGATCCCAAGTACAATGAGATTCTCAATAGTAGTTATGTGTTTGAAGATCGCGTGATTCTTGTTGTAAGTCAGCATGTTCAACAAGGAATTATTGAACTGACACTAGATCCTTTATCTTCAAATAAATATTTACAGAGAACAATACTTGAACCACAAATGGCGAAGGTCTCAATTTCTTATAAGAATACTGATAAAAAAGAATTTCTTTATTGGGTGAATAAGTTTCTCGCTCCTAGTAGAGCTTTTCTTTATGATTTAAAAACACAAAAATCTCAGGTTTTTTTAGAGGGAAAAGAACATTTTGATGCTTCTTTATTTGAAGCTAGGCAATACTTTGTCACAAGTAAAGATGGTACACGTGTACCCTTTTTTGTAGTTCATAAAAAAGGGATTTCTTATAACCCATTAGCTGGCCATCACCCCGTACTGATAAAAGCTTATGGTGGTTTTAAAGTCGCGCAACGACCACGTTACATTCCAGACATTGCGAAAGCTTGGCTCGAACGCGATGGAATTTATGTCCTCGCCAATATTCGTGGCGGCAATGAATACGGTCCAGAATGGTGGGAGGCAGCCATTCTGGAAAACAAACAAAAATCTTATGATGATTTAATTGCGGTGAGCGGAGAACTGATTCATATGGGTTTAACTCGACCTAAAAAAATTGCTGTTCAGGGTGGGAGTAACGGTGGACTACTTACGGGTAATATGTTAGTGCAAAGACCTGATCTCTTTGGAGCAGTGGTTATAAATGTGCCACTCTTAGATATGTTAAGATTTCACAAGTTATTGCGAGGAGCTAGTTGGCAAGATGAATTTGGTTTTCCCGATGATCCAAAAGATGCCGAACATTTATTAAAAATATCTCCATTCCACAATTTAAAACCGAATGTGAATTATCCCACGCCGTTAATTATGACAGCGACAGGCGATGACAGAGTTCATCCAGGGCACGCGCGAAAATTTGCGGCGAAAATGGAAGTCTTTAATCAACCTTTCTATTTTTATGAAGACACGTCCAAGGGTGGCCATGGCAGTGCCGACATTCTTCAATACGCCTACAATAGTGCACTCATTTGGACCTACTTAATGCAAAATATTATGGATAACTAAATGGAAATAAATCACGATATTTTTGAAGACAGAGTTGATTATGAAAATCTAGCGCGCCAACTAATAAGAAAATTTCGTGGAGAACAAAGTCAAAAACAAATGAATACTTTGTTGGGCTATAATTTTAATCAATGGCACAAATGGGAATCTGGGCAAAAAAAATTAAAATGGAGTGAGTTTTTAGATCTTTCTGAAAAGCTAGACGACGGAGTGTTTTCAACTATAAGTTCGATATCAAATATTCCCAGTGGAGAGCTTAAAGCTCGTCAAAATTCTGTTTTACTCTATTTAAGAAATAAATTTGGCAATCTTTCTGATAAGAAACTCAGTTTTTATTTAGATATCGATATAAATAAAGTAAGACGAATACTCTACGAGAATCAAGATTTTGAGTTTTCATTGTTCTTAAAATTTTTGGGTAAGTGCACCAGATTGTTACCTTATTTTTTAGAGAGTTTAAAGAGTAATGAACTAACTTCTAATTCTAAGGATACAATAAATAAATTTTTAAACCAAAGACAACTTGAAGCCACCTATCCTTGGTTATCAGCTATTGAAGCCTTTTTAGAGTTAAGAGAATACAAACAACTGGATAGCCATAGTCATCAACTCATTGCCGATCGTTTAAATCTACCCATTAAAACCGTTGAATTTAGCTTACAGTTATTAGAAGAAAATAACGTAATAGAAAAGCAAAAGGGGAAGTATCAATTAAATTTAAAGAGGGTGGACATGGAGAGCGCGACAAAAGTGGAGTCCGCAAGTTTAGCTAAATATTGGACAGATAAAGCCGTCGAACGTTTTTCAACTATTGACGGTGTGCCGTCGTCAGGTGCCGGCTGGTCTTATAGAATTTTTCCGGTTTCAAAAGTAGCCAGAGAAGAAATTCGTCAAAAGATTTCTAAACTCTACGGTGAAATTCATCAAATTCTGACCGAAGATGGTTCTCGCGACAAAGAGTTTGTTCAAATATATTTGTTACACTATTTTGATACTGATGAATTTACTTACCCAAATTTGAAAAAATAATGCAAATATAGCTATTTCTACTTTCTAGTAAAGGATGCCAATTTACATTGTAATTATGAGTACGGCTTCATTACATCAAGTTAAATTCAACTATCAACAAGCTTTTTTGCGAAATTTAGGCTGGTTTACGCCGGATGAACAACAACTCCTGTCAACAAAAACTATTGCTTTACCCGGCTTAGGCGGTGTAGGTGGACATCATTTACATAATTTTTTAAGAATGGGGTTTCAAAATTTTCATCTTTCTGATTTTGACGTGTTTGATATCCAAAACTTTAATCGTCAATTAGGAGCAAGTTGCGAAACTATTGGTAAAGAAAAAGTAGATGTATTTTGTCAACTAGCTAATTCAATAAACCCCCAATGTAATATAAAAACATTTCGCGAAGGAGTGACAAAAAATAACATGGACGACTTTCTAACAGGGGTTGATGTTGTTGTTGATACCTTAGACCTTTATGCGATGAATATTCGCATTGCTCTTTATGATTTGGCTCATAAAAAGGGCATTCCTGTTGTGACAGCTGGTCCTTTTGGCATGGGCACATCGATTATAGCCTTTAACCCCCAGGGAATGAGCTTTTCAGAATACTTCCAATTGAGTGAAGAGAATTTTAGCACTGAAGAAAATATTGTGAGGTTTTTAGCGGGTATAACACCTGGTATTTTTAAAGCAAAAAAGAGTTACTTTGTATACCCAGAAGGCTTTGATATAAAAAACAAAGTACTTCCTTCGCTAAACATTGGCTGTGATGCCGCAGCCGCCGCTTTAGGGACTGCTGTTATAAAGATATTGCTCCAAAGAGGGCCCTTACTATGGGCTCCTCGTGGCTACTCTGTTGATTTTTATAACAATTCAAGTCACATTTTTTATAGACCCTTTGGTAATCGCAATCCTTGGCAAAAGCTTAAAATGCACTTTATACGAAAGAAAATATTTAACTAGATATTCACTTTATTAAGTCAGAAAGTTGAATAAGTTCCTCTTTAGCCTCTAACTGATTTGCTTCATTTTTTATTATGTAGTTTATCTGATAAGTGTCTTTATTAATTTTTTCAATATTGATTTCTTGTTCAGAATGTATTTTCTTTAAAACCTTAAAGTTATATAAATTAAAAATCACTAAAGATTGTGTTCTTACCCCGTGACTCCATATTGAAAATAAAAAGGTTTTAGGATTCTCTTTGTCACCAACGTAAGTTGAATTTTCAAAATCATACCTTGAACCTGAGGGGTAGGGCTCAAAACTTTCAACAAGATCATTGTTTCTATAAAAATTTAATGTATGACCCACTTCGTAGTTGTGCCATTTAATCTCAACGGTACCGTTAGAAATAGACTCTTTAGATCTTGTTGAGTCTTTACTCCAAGAGATTAAAGGTATAAAAAAAAGAAGAAATATTAGTCGCGACATTTTTTATTTTTTCCTTTGCATCTTTCTTGAAAGTTTTTATTACCATCTTTGCCATTTTCAAGAGCTTCCCTGCTGCCGCTCTTACTAGCTAACAATAAACAATCATTTATATTGTTATCGTTAATTGTATAACGATCATGTATGCATTTTAAACATTTTGATATTTTTTCTTCATATTCTTCGTTATCTTTAAGATTAGTGCTGCCGTAATAATTTGCCAAATTGTAATTTTTCATTTTTGTGATTACTAGACTGGCTAGTATCACTTGAAGTTCAACACTATTGGCCATCCTATTATATATTTCATTGCGTATTTTACGACATTCTTGTCCACATTTTCCTCCGGCATAGGAATTTTTAACTAATGATATTTTAGGATCTTTTAGATAGTTAGATAGTTCTGGTCCTAAAATTTTTTCGATTTTCTTTCTGCTTTCTGGTTGATTAAGCATTTTAGGAGTTTCTCCATCCGCTTTTTCCCTTAAATCAATAAGGCCATCTGCCACTAAAGAACCTATGGTCAACCTTGTTATTTGAAACATTCCTGAAGCTGTAAATGAATAAGGTTTATGTCCACAGGTCACTTCTGTTCTTATATTTGTTTTTATAGTGTCAGTTTCTTTTACGGCTAAACAAACATGCATAGCTGGGTTAGTATTTAACTCTTTAGCATAAGGAGCGGAACTGGCCATTATGTACTTTGCCTTTTCTTCAACACTTAAATCGTTGAGCAGTTCATTTTCGCAGGCAATATCTCTTATCGCCCCAATACATTTTGCTTTTATTTTCCTGATTTGTTTATCTACTTTATTAACTTCCGTTGTATTTCCAGCCTTTTTTAATTTATACCTTTTTTCTTTTAGAGCTTTGATTTGGTTATAGTAATCATTAAACATCTTATCTGGGTAAATATCATCCATTCCGTTATTTTCTATACTGTCTTCACATCTGATTTGTGGGACAATCGATGCATCATATAGGTCTTTAAAGAAATCCAAGCCTGGATTGGGATAGCATTGCAGTGTTTTTAAATTTTTTATTATGCTGTAGTCAACCCACCTTTTGTAGTCGTTAGGTTTCATTTGTAAATAAGTAGCTTCAACTTTACTTTCGAGAGCTTCTTTAAGTTCATACTTGGGAACTTTTCTTAAGTAATTATTTCTTGACGCATACAATAGAGCAATAGAGTTATCACTGCCGCTAGTTTCCCAATTTGGTTTAAAGGAATTATCGAGGTTTACTTCCATTACATCAACAGGGTAATAGTAGTGACTCCCTCTTGTGTTAAGTTTTTCTTCATCTGCCCACTTGGCAAAGGTTTTTTCGAGATTTACTTCGCCATTTTCTTTTATTACATACTCAGCTGGAATATCGATTTTTAACAATCTATCAGGTGTAACAGTGCCGGTGACTTTGTCTAAATTTTTAGTGTTTCTAATGTTTAAGCCACTGGCCTCAAGGTATATAACTTCAATTTTTTGCTCAGATATTGCGCTGGGCAGATTTATTATGGAAATTACAATGATGCTGAATATTGCTGTAAATCTCACTCTGTACTATCGGTAGGATTTATTAAAAAATTAAAAAATCAAATAGAATTCCGCACTGGACAATGGTAAGTACATAAGTCATGAGGGAAACTTTTCGCCGCTTTACGTTATTTGTTTTCTGGGGCTTTTTGCTTTTTGCATTAAACACTCATTGGGGCTCTATTCCACCAATGGGTAGTTTTCTCAATCCCTTCCAAGGTGTGTGGCAAAATGGGATTTTAAAAAAAGATAGAGACTTAAGTTTTAAGGAACTCAAAGAGAGCATTTTTGTACAAATAGATGATCATGCCGTGCCTCACATATTTGCTAAAAATAATTTTGATTTGTACTTTGCACAAGGTTATTTGCATGCAAAAGATAGATTGTTTCAAATGGACTTGTCAGCTCGCGCAGGGAGCGGAAGACTTTCCGAAATCGTGGGCAATAAAGCTCTCGATATTGATAAATTTTTTATTTCTATAGGTATGCGTGAAGGAGCTAGACAAAGCGCTAATGCTTTTTTAAAAGATCCCCTTACAAATGAAGCTGTAACGGCTTATGTAAGCGGCATAAATACTTACATCGATTCATTAAGTTTCAAAGACTATCCTCTTGAATATAAACTTCTAAATGCAAAACCAGAACATTTCACTCCTTTACATATTGCACAGTTTTTAATGATTATGAGTTATCGCTTGGCAGGTAAGCATTTTGATTTAGAACTTACTCGGGTTTTAAAAAATTATGGTAAAGAAAAACTCTATGATTTGTTTCCAGCTTACCAAAATGACACAAGTTTAATAATAGATAAGGGCGAAATAGGCAGAAGTATTGCTAGCAAACCAAATGTTTTTACAGACAACTTTGTAAGTTCTTTTTCTGAATATGATAGCTATTTAAATTATTTGGCAGGAAAGCCCGGTGAACCCGAAGGGTTTAATGGAAGCAACAATTGGGCCGTGCACAGATCAAAAACTAAAAAGGGTTATAATATAGTCGCTAATGACACTCATTTGAGTTTTAATTTACCCAGTGTCTGGTATGAAATGCAATTGACCAACCCTGAAACAAATATGTACGGTGCGAGTTTTCCAGGGGCCCCGGGAATTATTATTGGCTTTAATCAAGATATTACGTGGGCTGTTACAAATGCCACGATGGATGTAATGGATTTTTACGAAGTGGAATTTCGCAATAATTTTTCTGAGTACCAGATAGATGGTGAATGGCTTCCATCCAAAGCTATAGTTGATGTTATAGAAGTAAAATCTGGAAAACAGATGGAGTATGTAACAGTTTGGACTGAGCAGGGTGTCGTTGTCGACAAAAAGGGAAATAAAGGTCTAGTATTGGCATGGATACCTCACCAAGAAACGACAGAATTAACTTCGTTACTAAAATTAAATCGAAGTCATTCTTTAAAAGATTGTCTTAAGTATACAAAATTGTTTTTAGCTCCTTCACAAAACTTTATTTGCGCTGACAAAAAAGATATCTCTATCACCCATAATGGTAAAATGGCCAAAAAAAAGGTCTATCAAGGGAGTGTAATTTTAGATGGATCAAAGTCAAAAAATTATTGGCATGAATATATTCCTTCAGAAGAAATGCCCTTTATGTTAAACCCTAAATTAAATTTTGTAAGATCTGCTAACCAGATGGCTGTGGATGAAAGTTACAAATATTATTTAGGATGGTACTACGAAGATAGCTACCGGGGCCGAAGGATAAGAGACATTCTTAGCCAAAACAATAAATTTACAGTTAAAGACATGCAGGACTTACAAAATGATATATTAGATTACATGGCTATGGATTCACTACCTTATATGATAAGCCATTTAGATACTTCAGGTTTAAGTGAGGCTCAAAATAGTCTTGTTAACCAGTTAAAATCTTGGGATTATTCAATGAGCTCAGATTCTTATTTGCCCAGCGTCTACTATCAATGGTGGTCGCGATTGCGTGACTCTATTTGGCAAGATCAATTATGGGATGGGGATCGTAAGTTAGTTCCACAAGCCACAAGAACTATTAAATTGCTTCGCGATTTAAGTCTTGGAAAATCAAAAAATCAAGTCAATGACTTGTATTGGGTGGATGATATCCGGACTATAGATATTAAAGAATCACTTAAAGATATTGCCACAAGCTCATTCAGAGCCATGTGGAATCACATGCAAAAAACATATGGCGAAATTGGTCCAGCATGGAACTGGGAACATATAAATGTGTTAAATATTCCGCATGTAGCAAAAATTCCTGGATTAGGTGCTAAGCCCGAAAAAATAAATGGAAGCTTGAAGACAGTATTGGCCAACAATCGAGGACATGGACCTTCTTGGAAAATGATAGTTGAACTAGGGCCTACCGTTGAAGGGTGGACGAATATCCCAGGAGGAGTATCCGGAAATCCTTTTGATCCCACTTATCAACATTGGGTTAAAGGGTGGAGTCAGGGAGAGATGAGAAAGGCTCACTATTGGCTAGACTTACAAGATAAAGCGCAAGTTAAGACCATAGAATGGAAGAGTGATTTATGATTTATTCACAGGTGGCATTAATACTTATTGGAAGTTTTTGGGCCCCCTGGTGGTGGATAGCTGTTGTTGGCCTTCTCTATGGTTGGAGATTTAAAAATTCTTATTCTGTAAACAAAATATTAACTTCTAGTTTTATTAGTGGATTTATGGTTTGGTCTATATTTTCTTACTATTTTGACGCTAGATCCATGGGCCAAGTTAGTACTTGGTTGCAACAAATTTTTCATTTACCACAAAGTTTTTTAGTTTATTTATTGGCTGGTTTTCTAGCAGGGTTCGTTGCTGCATTCTCAGGTTATATTGGTATCTTAATACAGAAGAAGGGGCCTTTGTGATTAAGGGTGGTGATTTTGTTCTGTTGCTAAGTACAACAGATTTTGCAAGCGAATGGTTTCTACATCCTGATGAGGGCACAATCACGACCATCGTTGCCTTGATTCTGAATTGATTCTGAAGCTCACGGCGTAAATTTTAGTTTTAATGAAACGTTGGATAGTGCCCTGAGTTTTTTACCTCTGATGGGTTAAAAAAGTCTCTCTATATACCCAGACAAACTCCGTTGCTTTGTGGGTATATCTCTCCAGTGAATTAAAGGAACCTCAATTAGCTTCTCGTGGCGAGTCGAGTTGAAGATATTTTTTGAATCGATCTTTTCTGATCTTGTCTTGAATCTTGGAGGCTTCAAGCTGATCTTAGGTTTAAGAATCTAGTGTTTACCCACTACCACGACTGCGAGCAAGAAGCCCCCTAGCAACGAGGTCTCTAGCTACCGAGCGACGGATGCCACAACCTTCCCAGCGGTTGATCTGCACATATTTTTTTAAGTTCATAAACTCTACCCAGGTGTT
>JAGRAE010000064.1 GCA_020435005.1 Bdellovibrionales bacterium | reverse complement strand
ACCCGGTTCCAAAATACATAGCGAATTTATTTGAGAATTTATTCTTGAATTGGCCCATTATACTTTTTGCAGTATCTATATAATTTATCGCTTGTTCTACTGTGAATTGTTCTCTTCCCAAATATAAATGAAATCCATCAAATCTTTGCTGCGACAAATTTTCTAAAATTTTTAGAATTGTATCCGATGACATGCCAAGTTTTTTCCAGAGAGCACCTTTAACAGCTAAACGCAAAGTTAAGAGGGTATTTGTATGAATTCCCATATTATTAATTTTTTTCAACTCCTGTAAAGAATCAATATGAAGTGCATGAACGCCCATTTTTTTAGTTTTATCTACTAATTTCTCAGTTTTTGCAGGTCCTGAAATAGATATTTTTTTTGCATCAATGTTTAACTTTTCTAATAAAATTAATTCGTTATATGAGGAAGCATCAAAGTGGCTACCCAATTGGTTGAGTTTATTTATTATTTGTGGATGTGGATTTGATTTTAGAGAATAATAAACATTTATATTAAATTTTTGATGTTTTCCCCAGATAATTTTTAATTTATTGTAGTTTGATTCAAGGATATTTAAATTATAGACAAAAAATGGATTTTCTTTAATTTGTGTTATTTCCAAAATTTTAATATTAATCATGGTAAGTAAACTCCATAATATATTCTCTAGTGTCATTAGTAAGATTTAAGTTTGGAAAAATAACACCTTCTATTTTAATTAATCGCATTGATTGCTTGTCATATGTTAAGAGAGAAAGTAGATAGTTATTATTTTTATCAAAAATATAAACTAGCCAGTTTTTGTCATCAATATCCTCAAGCTTTAAGTAAATCTCAACTATACCCCCTGATTCAATACTTAGGTACTCTTGATATGCTTTTCTATAAACAAGAAGTGGTTTTAAGAGCGGGTTGTTTAAGAAGTTAAAGTCTGAAAAAATTAATGGCTTCTTGAAATTCCAAAATATTTTTTTAAATATTTGTTTGTTGTGTTTAGTGACCATCATTGACGGAGGGAAAAACTTATTAATAAGTGAATAACTAACCATCTCATTGGCATAATTAATATCGACTAAAATTAGTCTATTTTTTTTTACAACTGAAAGAACTGAAACTATGGTTTTGCTGGTTTGAGGTTCAATATACAAACCCTCAATAATAAGCTTTTGGTCCTTTATGGCCTTTGCCGACCTTTTATAAATGTATAAGGGGACGTCTGGTCCTGATTTATTGAATATTTTAGCTTCAACCTTATTTATACTTTTAATAAAATTTCTTACATTTTCTAAATTTACCACCTAAATATTATCTGATAAATTTATATATATGAAAAGTCCATTGGATATAGAAAGAAGCATGCTAAAATTTGAGTCAAACATAGTCCAATTACTATTTAGAAGCTCAAACTTTAAGGTCATATTTGTAACTATAATTTTATTTTTGATTTATCTTACAATACTCATACCTATGGCTGGCATACATGTGCCATTTAATTTAAGAGAATCCTTATTTACTCAAAGGACAGATATTTATATAGTTTTAGGTCTAGGGGCTTTAATTTCGTTTTACCTCAAGTCTGAGTTTAGATTTTACTTTTTTATTTTTTTGCTATTTGTATCCTGGATACTACCATTTTTGTATAGAGGAGTATGGGAATTTTCTATATTAGCTTATCCGTTATTAGCTTGTGCATTTTATTTAATTTCGCTTATTAATTTAAATAAATTTTTATTCAAATTAGTAGCGTTTTTATTAGGAATACTTTCATTTTTGATGGCAACATATTGGATGTTAAAAGCTTCATTTGGTAAATCAGGCGTAGCTGTATCAGCTAAGTTTTGGCTTACACATCCAGAATTTTATGTATTATTCTTTCTTACTGTACTTTTGTCTAACGCCAACAAAGAGTTCAAGAGGTTATTGTTAAACCCAATGAACTTAGTGTGGGGCACTATTTGGCCTCAAGATACTCTTTTAAGTAAAAATATGACAGCTAAGGAACATAAAAAACTTTGGTGTCGAGGTATATATTCTGTAGCTGTATCCATATTATTCTTTTTTATTGCATTATTTGTAAGATATTTATTAAAGGATTCTAAGTTAAGTTTAATATCAACAGTTATATTTTATTATTTCTTTTACTTATTTATGATTATTGGTTCATTTAATGGTCATGTTGGTATTTCCAGAATGTTAGGAATTAATTGCCCTGATGCTACATACTTTTTATTATTGGCAAAAACGCCTATGGAAGTTTGGCAAAGAGGTTCAACCTATGTTTATAAGTTTTTTCTAAATTTTATTTATATTCCACTGCAAAGAAAAATTAAGAATTACTTTTTAGTTATGCTAATTTGTATGTGTTTAATTGTTTTACATCTTTTTATTTTTCATGATGTTGTTATTAGGAATTTCTTTTTTTGGTTAATACCTGATTTGAAGGCACCTATAGTACCTGTTTTAAGAACCTTAGTTTTTTCAGTTTCATGGGCAGGCTTATGGTTTGTATGGATTCTTGTTGGAGGAACTGTTTGGCGTAGAATATTAATTTTGTTGCCAAGGCCATGGTTGCAGTGGAGTTCAATATTAATGAATCACATAGTAATCGCCTCGATTTATCCAATTTCTAACATAATACTAACCCCTTATTTATTAGAAATTCTAAATTAATTTCCAATTTTTATGACTAATTTACATAAGTCTAATTGATTCTGTGAATTTTAATTATTATTTCGTAATATCCAAACCTAATAAGGTGAGTGTTAATTTTCTGTAAAGTAATTAGGTGATGTGTCTTAAGGGAGTATAGGTGGGTTTAAGATTATTTTTCAAAGTATTTTTTTTAGTTTTTATCTTTTCATTAAACAGTCAAGCTAATCAGTCAATTTACAATAAAATACTTTCGTTTGATATAACCCATGAAATCGAATGGTCGAAAACAAAAACAATATTAAATGGAATTTATGAGCTTGAAAAAGATTTTGTAGGTGGCAAAATTCAACTAAGCAAACCTTTGTCAGATGGAAGGGTGACTTTAACAATTGATGAATTAGTAATTTTAGTTGAAAAATTATTAAAATCACCTGAGGACTTTGATAACGAAAAATATAGTAAAAGAGAAATTCTAAATATTACTTTCGAGCTGGTAAAAAGAGGAGTGTTATTTGGTGCATTTAATAATTCAATTCTTACAGAATCTTTTTTTCAAATGCTAAGAGGAAATGAATTATTAAGTTCACTCTATGATGTTCGTTCACAATTGGGGCTAGCAAATAAGTTAAGTACAAATTTAGAGAAAACATTAATATTGGCCAGTAGTTTTTTGTCACTGGCCAGTGAGGCAAATTATAAAAAATTAGCTTTAGAAATCCAATCTCAGTTGAGGCAAATTCTTGTTTCAATATATGCAGATTTATCTGAAGTAAAAGATGCTTCAGAAGCACAAAAACAGTTTGGCGTATTAATACTTCTTACTTCTTACGTCATTGAACAAGAGTTTTATAATGATAATGGCAAGCAAGTTTCAGAAGAGAAATTTAAAGAGAAAATAGAACAACTAACTGGTATTTCCTCAAAGGATTTTGAATCTATAAATAGAAAATTTAATGTTACCATAAAAAAGGATCCAGTACTTGCCATTCTTGGTGGAGCCATGCCTGCAGCTATTATTGTACCAATTACTTATGTAATTGGTTTAGGGGCTATGGGCATAGCAGACGCAACTAGTGGGACCAGTGACTTTACAAATAATTACTTTTTACTTACAAATTGGACTTCGGAATTATTAAACAATCCTTTTTTGATTATGGCAGTTATTGGGCTTCCTGCAGCAGCTATGGGTACGATTGGTGGATTATATCATTACAATGTTATGCAAGGACCCAAAAAAGTTGTCTCTAGAATTGTGAGACTATTTAAGATTAGAGGCCAGCAATTATTCAAGCAGTGCAATCAACTTTTAAATGGTGAAGAACTGTCAAAGCTTTTTAACAACTAAGTCTCTAGAAATTCTAAATTGATCGGCATAAACTCCATCTTCTGCAGCATAACCTATGCCAATACCCATTACGACATGACAGTGTCGATTTAATTTTAAAATTTTCTTAACACGCTTTTCATCGAAGCCTTCCATCGGGCAACAAGCTAGACCTTGAGCGACCAAGACAAGCATAAAGTTTTCACAAGCAAGTGCTGTACTTTTTGATGCCCCTTCAAATTGACGAGCGCGACCAAAATAAGTTCTTGGGGTAGGACGAAACAAACCAACTAGAGTCGTTAATATATATGAAAATATATCTTTGATATAAAAAGGATCTCTACTATAAGCAAGAGGTATAAGCTTTTGGTAATAGTCAAATAAAACTTTTGGGGGAGATTTTAACTTATGGGCCCATTCTAGAATGAGTTTACGATTTCTTTTCCAAGTATCAAGACGAGCTATTACAAAAATTAATTCTTGTGCTGTTTTGGCAGCGTTTTGAGAAAAACATGCTTCAATTAGATTTTGTTTTTTTAAAGGGTCTTGTATCCAATAAAATTCCCATGGTTGCATATTTGAAGAGTTGGGAGCGATTAGAGCGGCATCAAGGGCTTTGTTAATAAGTGTGGCTTCGACTTTTTGGTCAGTAAACTTTCTTACACTTCTTCTCTTTTTAATAACATCAAAAAAATCCATAAAACTACAATTGTAAATTTGTAGTTGAATTGTCAACTGTATAATCCTTAGAAAATAAGTGGGTTCCCGTAGGTCCCCACCTTTTTGCGCAGGAAACAGTTTACACAGTATCAGTCCCAAGCATTGAAGTTTGCTTCGGGGTCATGAGCTAAAGGCTTTGGCCAAGTCCATTACGAGAATGTCTTGTTCAAGAGACCCAGTGCTACATTGCTTGTCTGGTTTGCTTGGGCTAATACACTTGTACCAGCGTTCAGCAAAATATTATTGCGAGTCAGTTCAGCTGTTTCTTCTGCGACGTCAACATCTCTAATTCGTGAGTTGGCGGCCGACATATTCTCCATGGAGACAGCTAAGTTAGAAATTGTCGACTGTAAGCGGTTTTGGATAGCACCAAAATCTGCTCTCATGGCCGACACACTGACTATAGCCGAGTCAATGGCGCTCAAACTGTTTTGAGCTGAAGCTTTATCTGCAACGCTTGTCAGGTTTACGCCCAAGGCGGCCGCATTAGAATCAGCTTTTGAAGCATCAAAACTGATACGGTCGATATTTGGGTCGTTTCTCGTTCCTACTTGGAAGTCGAGAATTGAACCTGTACCACTAAGGAGTTGAGTTCCATTGAACTCAGTTCCATCGGCAATACGATCGATCTCTGATACAAGTTGATCGTATTCCACGTTTAGGAACTGTCTTTCGACAGGGCCTATAGTGTCTGAAGCGGCTTGCACAGCCAGCTCTCTTAAACGGATCAATATAGAACTGATCTCGTTTAAGGCACCTTCCGCAACTTGAACCAGGGAAACACCGTCCTGAGCGTTTCGCGAGGCTTGTTTCAAACCGCGTATTTGTGCCTTTAAGTTTTCTGATATTGCGAGACCGGCAGCATCGTCACCGGCTCTATTAATTCGGTAGCCTGATGATAATCGTTCTAAACTCTTATCCAGGCCCAACTTTGATCCACCCAAATTTCTTTGTGCGTTCAAAGAAGCTGTGTTTGTGTTTATTCGTAAACCCATTTACATCCTCCTCCTTGAAGATTTGCAAGTGCTCGTCCTTGAACACCAGTTGAAGCAGTTCTTGCTTCAAGGGTTACACGTTACTCTCATAAGCTTCATCGGCGTCTCAATATGAGTCTTTAAAGTTTTTTGTATCAAAATTAGAAAACTAGACTTTTGCAAAAGGTGACAGGCCCTATTTCCGGACGCACAGCAATAAAATATTGCTGTGCGTCCGGAAATAGGGCCTGTCACCTTTTATGCAGCGATGAGGTCTTCGATGTCAATGCGTGATATTTCCATTTGCTTGGGCATTACGGTTTCAACTTTTCCAATTCGAAACAGAAAAATAGGTACTTGAGACTTATCTAAGTGAAAGATATTGGCCAATGTATTAATGTTTTCTTCATAAAAATCTTTAAAATACTGTGGAAATTCAGTAGCTACTCCAATTTTATAACAATAGGGAGTTAGTACGGCCGCAGACATAGGCTGTAATGAGTAGCCATTGGCGCATAATAAAGTCCAAACACGGTATATATTTCTTCCCGCTTGAATTAAATCTTCATTGGACTTCATTGAAACCAGCAAAAAGGCTGGGCTAGAGTTAAACGACTTTAGAGTGTTTGTTTTTGAAATCAGGGACATCAATCCTATCTTATTGAGTATCTTATATATGAGAGGAAATTTTACTAATATTTTGGTGGCAAAAATTTCACTAGACTTTAAACCTAAATTTTGTGTCGATAAGCCAATTTTAATGATTCCCTTAGAATCAAATTTTATTGTCTTTCCGATATCTCTAAATGCACGACTCCAAGTCCAAATAATTTTATCAGCTTCTATCAAATAGCTCTTTAATGAAGCTAAATTTTTGTTTTCTAAAATAGATACACTGGACTTTAATAAGTGATCTTCAGAATAAATAATTTGCTCTATTTCTTGTAAATTGCAATTTAAGTTATAAGGCCTTCTATCCGTTTTTCTAAGATGAACAGAATGACTTAAACTATCAGGCGAGATATGATTGTTTTTACTAAAGATGAGTTTGGCATCTAAGTTATCGTTCATTAGCTCTAAATTAAAGGATAAGTTATATTTACTGGCAGAAATTTTAATAGCTTCAAGTAAACAGCCTAAAGTGATTTTAGAGGAGACATTGTGAGGATTAAAGGCATGAAGAGCTCTATTTTCACAATGTTTTATGTAAAGTAGTTGGTCCTCTATTTTAAAATTAAAAGGTTGGGCATTGTCCCCAGATGGATAAAAGCGACTCTCATCGATAATTTTTAATATTAGATCTTTCATTTGAACACCTCTCAATTACATGAACGTTTTGATGTCGACAAACATTGTTATTATAAAACGAAAGTTAGAAATTACTTCTTTAAATTAAGGCACTGTTCCAGGTTGAGACGATTTTGTTAACAAATGTATGAGATTGACTGTGACATGAAACGTGTGTTATTATTTAGATTAGGGTTAAAGTATGAGTATAAAGAGAACATTATTTAATTTATTACCATTAAAATATAAAGAGGGTGTTTTTTTAAATAAGCTCAAGCCCTTTTCTATTGAAGAATTTAATAATGAATTTGAAGTTAAAGTCGCTGAGACAAAGAATGAAATTCTACAAGCATATAGATTAATTTATCAAAATTATTACGACTCAGGAATTTGTGAGTTAGAAGATGAGGATATTCGTATTACAAAACATGCCTTACTGCCAACAACAACTCTAGTTATTGTAAAACACTTTGAGGAAGTTGTGGCAACGGCATCAATTGTTGTAGACAATCCTTTGGGGCTACCGTTAGAAAGTTTATTTAACCTTGATATATTAAGAAAAACAGGTAAGCAAATAGCTGAAATTTCTACGCTGTCAGTTAAAATTGGTTATAGAAAATTGCACGGGAAAATACTGTTTCCTTTAACTTGTTATTTATTTGATTATTCGAGCAGAGTTTTAGGTATTGACTATTTTGTATTAGCAGTAAATCCTTTTAGTCAGCCGTTTTATACTTCATTATTTAATGCAAAAAAAATATCAAGTGAAGTTAAAAAATACAGTCAGGTTAAAAATGCTCAAGCTCTTGCAATGTATATTGATATTTCAGAAGAAATAGAAGAATTTATCGGCCAAGTCAAATTTGGTAAAGGTAGAAAGGAAACTTTAGTAAATTACTTTAATCCAGAACTTTACAAGTCTTTTAAATATCCAAATAGAGAATTTTATAAAGCTTTTAACCCTGCGTTTAAACTTGAGCTTTTAAAGGAGATTTTTAGTAAAAAGTTAAAGAGTTTAGATATACTTGAAGAATGGGATAAAGAGATTTTGCAGAACATTTATTCCTTTAATGAATTTAGTAATTTTTTCTCTAATAAGAGTAGCGAAAATAGAGTTTCTCCTCGTTTCAATGTCAACTGTTCAGGGGTATTTACAAGTATTGATGGTAAATTTGTTCACTTTGTTAGAATTTATAATATTTCAAACCAAGGCATCTTTTTTCACCCGATTGGTGTTCACAAAATTAAGAGCGATGAAGGCGAGATCTTACTAAAAATATCTAAAGATAAATCTGTATCTGTGAACATAAAAATATTAAGAGAAAAAAACCATCAATATGGAGCTAAGGTTTTGTCTTCTACTCCACAAAGTGATTGGTTGGAGTTTATTGATTATTTAAGTGAAAGTTTTTTACAAGCCTCTTAGAATGAAAGTGAAACAAAGCCACCAGCTTTGAAGTAGTTTGAACTCTCATCTGAAATAGGCGTTGATACGCCAAAACTTCTATTGTGATTCTCTAACGAAACAAAGCCACCTAAATTATATCTACCAAATAATTTATAACTAGCATATCCAGCATGGGTCATTGCCTGGCTCTCATATTTAAATCTAGGGTCTTGTGCCTCGACATTTCTTAAGATTAAGCTGTAAGTAAAGTTAATTGACTTCCAGTAATACAAGTACAAGTTAGCTCTGAATCCAGACATTTTAATAAATTCTTGTGGTAAATTTGGCGGAAGCTCTTCATTATGTTCACCTGTACCGCCCATAATTTGAACTTTATAGTTATGAGAACGAAAGCTCATACCTATCATGGGGACGCTAAACGTTTCCTCTGATAGTTTATTTTGGGTAAATACACCAACATGAAAACTATTTCCCATATACATATCAATGGTGATCTTTCCAAAATCAAGACCCATTTCAATCATGCCAGTTGAGACAAGTTTGTCATCATCCTTATCAAAGTCTTCATCACTCCACTTATAATTTCTACCTACCAGCATCAGACTGGGGTCAATCATTGCAGAGAAGTGAAAATATGAAGATTTAAATGCGTAGTAAGCTTGTGTTTGTGGCTCTTCATGAAGTGCAAACATAAGAGGGGCACTGCCAGTAATAAATATATGTTGATAGTCAAATATATCTGATGAATATGCATCTGTAAGCACCGGAGTTAGGTTGTTTGAACGGTGTGTGGCACTGCCATAACGTGAGCCAAAACTTTGCCATATCCCTAAACTTGTGGCATTGGGATAAACTTCTGGAATTGGGTAAAAATCTTGTTCACGATAATATCTTTCAACCTGCTGATAGCCTTGTCTCAAATGATCAATTTCTCGTTTAATCATAATGGGGTCGGACAATACTTGTTGTGGATATACTTTAGTAACTTTTTTTAACTTTACTTGCGGAAGAGGACAGTCGCGAAAAACATGTGGATGTACAAATGCAAAATGGTTCTGGTCTTGCGTATTTTTAAATTTTGTTTTTAAAAGCGTAAAGTAATCAAGAGAAAACATGTTTTGCCGATTTATCATGATTTCTCTACCAGCTGGAGTTAAGAAGGAAATTTTGTCTTTGGTAAAACCAATGGGCCACCCCGATACAAGATGCTTTATTTCAGTACCGTCTTGAGTACTTACTTTTAAAGATGGAACAGATGAAAAATCAATTTCATTACTAATAGGTAATTGGTCAATGGGGTAGTGAGCCAAGAATATAACTTCGTGAGGGCGTAACTTAATGACTTTTCCGTCTAAGTTTAAATAATGAATATGGTGCTCATCTACTTTAACAATAATCCCCAATTCTCTCTTGCAGGCAGAAGTGTACACAGCCGCTAAGTTTAATGAGTAAGCAGGTATTACAATAGTTATCACTATGAAAGTGATCAAAAGAGCACATAGGTGGCGCGATTTAAAAAACAAATTCAAAGGCGCCTCCAATGGGAAATTCAGATAAGCTTTCGCTATCGGAAAAATTATTAACAAAAACTTTTTCTTCAAGTTGAACAAAATTAACATAAAGTTTGAGTGTTACTTTTTCACCAAACCAATGCCTAATAAAGAAATTAGTTATATAGTGATCAAAGCTAAGTTGATTGAGAAAATTGGAGGAAGTTGTTTCGTTATACTCAGCTGTTAAAAATATTTGATCAATACCTACTTGTACTAAATCAGTTAATTGGTACTCAATACCTGCACGTAAAAACTGCGACTCAAAATCAAATGAATTTAAATAACCAACAACACTAACCTCTGGGTCAACGCTAATTTGTTTATCATTGGGTTGATTAGCTTCGTTGTAGCTAGTTTTAGAGTATATCCCTCTAATCTTCATGTTTTTAGTCGTGTACATTAGTCGAAATATTGGCGAGACCTTAGAGGCTAATATTTCACGGAACTCGTCAATTCCCTGATCTGAATTTACATATTTCACCATATAGTTTGGGTAGTAAGTACCAAAAGAAAAAGACCAAGGACCGTAATCCCCCCCCATTAAAGCTAAGTAATTTAAAGAAGGAGCAGTTTGAATTTTGTTTTTTGGCTTAATATATTGCTTTTCTATTTCACTCACTTGTTCAGTATAAAAGTCAGTTCCCGCAGGTAATGAGGATAAATTACCGACAAAAGTAGCATGAAAAACATGAGATTTTACATCTGAACGAGCTAGAAAAAATGGTTCGGGTGTTGGCACATATTCATTGGGTACAGTCCCTAATTGGTTAAAGCTTTGAAATCTATAAGGTTCACCCGTAGACCACTGATAGTAGAAGGGAAAAACACTGGTTGGGTTTTGATATGTGTCTCCATAGGAAGTAAAGCCCAGTTTTGTTTTTTTCTCATAAAGATAAGGACGCGCATACAAGTACGTTCTTTCTTGATAGCTTTTTAATTTGCCAAAACCAACTTCAAAATTTGATAAAAACTCACTCACTTGTACTTTATCACCCATTGTTCGAGTTGGTAAAATAGCTAATTTACTTTTTGTGGCAGATTCCTTTTCTAGTTGAGGGCATTTAAAAAATATATTCCCCATTTTTAAGGCGACTTTTTCACCTGAAGGCTTTAAAAATCCTTCAGGCAGAGTGGAAGGTCGTATTTTTGTAATTTTATTTAACTCTAAAACGTGGGTGTTGCCTTTGATGTCATAAAAAATCACAAGGTCTTCTATAAATTTAACGGCCCAACCAGTAAAAAGTTTTTTTTCACTACTGGCCATGTAAATATCGAGTAAGTAAGGCAAGCTTAAGGTATCAAGTTTTACCGATAAAAATGGATTTTCAAGGGTGTTATGGACTACTAAAAACTCAATTTCTTTGCGATCAATGACTTTATTGGCTCCTTCCAAGTCCATCATTTTTAATTCATCTTCATTGATTTCAATAATTAGACCTTTTGAGAGTTGGCATTGACTTGTGAGTACAGAATAAATTTCAACGGCATATGAATTATAAGCTGAAAAATAAATTAGTAGTGCAAATACAAAATGAAGCTTTTTAATTTTATTTTTCCTCTTTTGATATCGGTATAAATCTTTTTGAATCTATCGTGTATCCAGTCTTTCGATCTAACAAGACAAACTTAAAGCTGTCCATGTAAAAATCTGAGGCAGGTTCTAAATATAATGAATACTCATTATTTGGATTTTCAAAATAAGAAGCTAAAGCCTGATAGAGACGTTGATCAGAATACTTACAATTTGAATTGCTTGCGTCGTAGTTGGCTTTAATACTATTTTTATTAGAAATCTCAAAAGGTATTAAATCTGAATCATCTGAGTAAACATAGTTTATATCAATACCAGTTATTTCAAAAGATATATCTAACGTACAAGCTCCCTTGCGCTGCCATTTTATAGTAGTTGTATTTTTATTAGTGGAACTAATCTTAATATTTTCCTCATCTAAAGTTGGGATGTATTTATAAGTTCTCCCATCTATGTATTCATTAGTTATATCGTGAGCATTGTAGTTCGAAAACTTAAAGAACTCACTTAAATAACTATCTATGTCAGGCTTTGTTCCCTGGCGAAAAAAAACTCTTTCTGTGACATTGTGTAATTTATTAAACTTTTTTTGAACAGTGTCATTACTATTTGCATAAACAGAGTTCACTAAAAATTCTAATTTACTGTCTTCTAGATCTAATATGGGAAAGTTTTTTAGATCATCATACGTCCAATTAGCACCCATTAATTCTGAATGATGATCTTTGCACATTTCAGGTAAATAGTTTCTAATAGTTGAATTTGTATCAGCTGCAAAAAAACCTGAGTTTGGAGTGTTCAAAGCTTTTACATTATCTATTTCAACTCCATCTAATTGTAATTTCATCAGGAAATTAGCTTCTGGATATCTACTCATAATGTCAGATAAATCCCAGGTTAGTTTATCTTTGGAATAATTTCTGGGGATTTTTTGCAGGCTTATTAGATTACCATCTTGTATATAATTGCAACGAAAAGTGTTTGTTTGAGTATCTCCAACCCCTGTACTTCTACTTAGTAAAAGACTTGTGTCAGAGATTTCTTTTACATTTTTATCATCTGGGCTTTTTATAAAAAAGGTATCTCCGGACCGGTGTTCAATGGAAATAGTGATATCTTTATATTGTGTTACATGAACCTTGCCATTCTTTTCAAATGTTATGGATTTGTTAGAAGCTGAGGTAAATGTATCGGCATGAGTTTCTAAAAATTTTCTTTTAAATTCGAGACCGGCAATTTTTTTTTCTTCTAGGTCACCACAAGCGACAAAAAATGTCACACTGAATCCGATTGCTACTAGTAATTTCAAATAGTTAGTTTTCATAATTCTTTGTTTTTTGCAATATTGCTACCACACTGAGCCCATGATCTTTAGGAACTTATTTCTTTCTTTCATAAGTTAAAAAAGTAAAGGCTACGGGTTCACTTCTTTCCAAGCTATTTACTAATTCAAACAGGTCTTCGTCAACCTCTGGGTACTTTGTATCGCCGATAACATCTTGATGAATGCGCGTTAGGTATATGCGATCAACTAAATTCATTGATTGTTTATAAATTTCACCACCACCAATTATAAATATTTCTTCACCGTACTCATCTATATGTTTTTTGCAGACCTCAATGGCCTCTTCTATGGATGGTACAACAATAGCGCCTTTAGCTATGTAATCAGGTTGACGTGTGACAACAACATTTAAGCGTTTGGGAAGAGGGTGTCCAACAGACTCAAAAGTCTTTCTGCCCATAATAAGGGCTTTGCCCTTAGTGGTATCTCTAAAAAACTTCATATCCTCAGGAATGTCCCAGGGAAGTCCTCCATCGGCACCAATGGTCCCATTTTTTGCTGCGGCGACAATATGGCTTATCATCATAACTTCTCCTTAGATGGCTACCGGTGCCTTTATGTGAGGGTGTGGGTCGTAATTGACTAATTCAAAATCTTCAAATTTAAATTCAAATAAATCTTTTACATTAGGATTAATTTTCATTTGAGGTAAGGCTTTTGGCTCTCTTGTAAGTTGTAACTTAGCTTGGTCAATGTGATTGGAATATAAGTGAGCGTCGCCAAAAGTGTGAACAAACTCACCAGGTTCATAGCCACAAACTTGAGCCATCATTAATGTTAAAAGTGAATAACTAGCTATGTTAAAAGGCACGCCTAAAAATACATCGGCACTTCTTTGATAGAGCTGACAAGATAGTTTATTTTTTGCCACATAAAATTGAAAGAAAGAATGGCAAGGCGGTAGAGCCATTTTGTCAACATCACTAGGATTAAAGGCAACCACTAAATGCCGGCGAGAATCGGGATTGTTTTTTAAGCTTTCCAGTACGTTTTTAATTTGGTCGATTTTACGTCCATCCGGAGTTTCCCAAGAACGCCATTGTTTTCCATAAACAGGACCCAAATCACCATTTTCATCAGCCCATTCATCCCAAATAGAAACCCCATTCTCTTTGAGGTAAGCAATATTCGTCTCGCCTTTTAGAAACCATAAAAGTTCATGAATAATTGATCGCAAATGACATTTTTTAGTGGTAACCAGCGGAAATCCTTCAGCCAGGTCAAATCGCATTTGGTAACCAAAGACACTTAATGTTCCTGTACCGGTGCGATCTTCTTTATCCGTGCCATGATCTAAAATGTGTTGCATTAAGTCCAGGTAGTTTCTCATGTTTTTACTCCATTAATGAATTATTTAAGTCTGTTTGAGCATTAAGTAAACTTAAAACGTGCCAAATGAGGTGTGGGCTGGGAGTTAATTTAGTAAATTAACTTTGCTATTGATAGTCCTAACATATTGTGCAAATGTGCAATTTACCTATTCGGAGGGATGGCATGGAGCTCCGTGATCCTATTCATGGTTCAATTGATATATCAGATGCTGAAGAAGCCGTCATAGATTCTGTAGTTTTTCAACGTTTGCGGGCTATAAAGCAATTAGGTTTTTCGGAGTTTAGCTTTCCAGGAGCAACTCATAATCGCATGATTCATTCCATTGGCGTTTCTCATTTGTCAGGCAAGGTTTTTGATCAAGTATTTTCTGACTTTAAATTTCCAAACACTAAGTCTAAACAAAGACTTAGGCAGTGTTTAAAATTAGCCGCCCTTCTTCATGATATTGGACACGGCCCCCTTTCTCATACGACCGAAGAAGTTATGCCTCCGCTCAAAGATTTAAATGTAAAATCCTATGAAAATCGAAGAACGGACTTAGTGTTAATTGAAAGTGATTTTACTTTGGATCGACAGGCTAATCATGAAGATTACACAATAAAATTTATTACAGACTCATCTCTCACAGATGTTCTAAAACGAGCATGTCCTGATATTTCCCCACTTCATATTGCCTGCTTAATTGATAAAACGTTGATTTGTCCAGATGATTTTTTCATGGTTGATGGATTAGATTTTCGCTCAATCTTGAGTCAAATTGTGAGTTCAGAACTGGACTGTGATCGCATGGATTATTTAGAGCGAGATGCTTACTTCTGTGGCACCAATTATGGAAGAGTTGAGTTGACCTGGCTAATCGCAAATTTAACTTATAATAATGTAAATGAAGAATTGTTTTTGGCTTTAAATAGAAAAGCGCTTTATGCTTTCGATGATTTTTTATTGGCCAGACATCACATGCATTTAATGGTTTACTTTCATCATAAGAGTGTTGTTTATGAAGAAATACTTAACCGTTATTTAACAAGTGAAGATTGTGAATTTTATTTGCCCTCTGATATTAATGAATACATTGCTTGCACCGACTATGCCCTATATCAACACTTATCTAAAGTTAGTAATCCCTGGGCACGTAGAATTGCAAAACGACAACCATATAAAGTTTTATTTGAACTTCATTCTACAACTGAAGATAACCGTCCCCAAGAAATGCAAAAAAGACTAGAACAAGAGGGGATATCTACTATTTTAGCTGGTACCATGGCGCGATTAAGTAAGTATCATGCAGCAGCCCCTGAAGAGAAATCTTTTCCTATTTACGTCGTCGATCAGTACGACCGTTTGGCTAAGGCTTATCCAATAGAAGAATCTACAGAGATCTTTCAAAAGTATGAAGAGATTAGACGAATTGAAAGGCTTTATGTAGAGCCAGAGTCATTTCATCGAGCAGAAAAATTTATAATAGATAATAAACTTTAAGATCTATAATTATTCATACTATAACAGGCATGTATTGCTTGACCATCAATAGCAGAGCTAATGGGACTAGCAAGAAAAGTAATTATATAGGCTATGTCTACGGGTTCGACCATTCTGGCTGAAGGCCACTTCTTTTTAATTTCAGAAATAACTTCTTGGATGTTTTTACCTTTAAATTGTTCTAAGATTAACTCATCGGTGAAGGGTATTTGAACACAGTTAGTTGTTATTTGCTTACCTAATAAACATTTGCTTTTTTCAATGGTGAAATCATGCAGCTTTTTATTTGCTTCCAATGCCTCTTGATCTTTAAGGTATTCGAGTACTGAGTTGTCATAACTTAAAAAGATATTGCGACCTTTCCCTCGTCCTATAAAAAACTCAATAGCTTCATTGGTCATTAATTGTGTAGAGTTTAACTTGTCTGAGAAACTTCTATTATTCAAGTTTGCATCAATAAAAATATCTACACTTCCAAAAAGTTCTGCCGCACGAGAAAGTGCTTCTTTTGCATCTTCAGGAGATTTTACATCAAATTCTAAAGCAGCGGCTCTACCATAAGTGTTGTGGATTTGTCTCATATCCATTAAATTGGCAACAAAGCGATGTGATTGAGAAGCATGAGCGTCAATGAAGGCGATATCTGTGCCATGCTCTTGAAGAACTGTAGCTAGCGTTTGTACTACAGAATTTATTGGACCAAAAATAACAACTGTTCTTTCTCTAATTTTAAACGTAGATTCCTGCATTATTCTAAGATAATCTTTTTTCAATATTTTACCAGTCTAGAAGCAATTTTTAATAAACATATTTATTGACGCAGAATTGAAGCTAGATTACGAATTTCCTATGAAAATTCTAGTCATAGGTAAAGGCGGCCGCGAACACGCCATAATCAGATCATTATCATTTTCACCACAGGTGGAGCAGCTTCATTCAATACCGGGGAGTGATGGCATTAAACCTCTTGCTTTGTGCCACAATGTAGATAGTTTTGATTTTGATAAAGTTTATGAAGTTGTTCAAAAAAATAGCATAGATTTTGTCATTATTGGTCCTGAAGCAGAAATCGCAGCCGGTCTTTCCGATTTTTTGAGAAGTAAGAATGTTTTAGTATTTGCTCCGAGCCAGCAGGCTGCACAACTTGAAGCCAGTAAAATATTTTCAAAAGAGTTTTTAATAAGCGCAAGCATTCCAACAGCAAAAGCTGTTGTTGTAGATAGTCTTGAAAGTTGCATTGAAAAATCTAAGATGTTTACTCCTCCCTATATTTTAAAAGCTGATGGTTTGGCAGCGGGTAAAGGTGTGTTTATTTGTCAAACTTTAGAAGAATTAAAAGAAAGTGCACACCAGTTGTTTAACTTAAAAACTCTAGGAATAGCTGGTGAAAAGGCTTTGCTTGAACAGTTCCAAGAAGGTTGGGAACTGAGTTATTTAATTTTAACTAATGGTGAAGATTACAAGCCATTACCTTTGGCACAAGACAATAAACGTTTGTTGGATGATGACCAAGGACCTAATACTGGAGGCATGGGAGTTGTTGCACCATTACGTATCGATGTATCATTGGAAGAAAAAATTCATGATCAAATTTTAAAACCCACTGTTGATCGATTAAAAACAAATGGCTTTCTTTATAGAGGAGTCCTCTATGTCGGTATTATGGTAACACTTGATGGCCCCAGTGTTTTAGAATTTAATGTTCGATTTGGTGATCCAGAAGCGCAAGTTATAATGCCCCTGTTAGATGGAGATTGGGCTGAGATATTTAAATCGACAGCAC
>JAGRAE010000063.1 GCA_020435005.1 Bdellovibrionales bacterium | reverse complement strand
AGGATGATATATGGTGTGATATGAGATTTATTTTGTATAATGCAGAATGGGATGAAACTCATTATATTACTGTGCAAGATGAAGATATCACGAAACAAATAGCAATGGCTGTAGTTGTATTCAGCAATGGTAGTAAAAAAAATATGCAGGATATAATAGAGAATAGGTTTCGCTGGTATTATAAAGAGCAAACAGACCAATTCCAAGTCTGCATTAGCTCAAGTCTTGCAAAGAAAAAAAGAGTAAATAAAGAAGACAAGTGGTATGTGGCTACAGTTTATGAAGTCACTTCATTTACAGTAAATAACAAAAATTATAGCGGTGAGAATTTTCTGAAAAAGTTAAAGTTTAATTCTAATCAAAATCAACTCATTTGTTTGAACAGCCGATCTTACCCTAATATTCTGGAAGAACTGTCGCATACTTGTTTTTACTACGATCAAATGTGTTATACAGGTGAACAGACTGATGTTATAGACTTAATCTCTACAGGAGATATCATAAGCGTAGATGATGAACATAAGTTTATGGGTGTAGAATTTGCTAATGAAAAAATTCAATTAAAAATATTTAATTTATTTTCTTTTAACGATGAGGGTGCCCTAGAAGAGAATAGAAGCGAATATATAGAAAATTATTATATTCCTCATTGTAAAAATATTAGTGAAGACTAGCACTTCATCCAGTTTAATTTTGTTAACTATAACCGATAAAGTATATGATGAACATAAAGACTATAGCTAACAATATAAATGCTGTAGACAGAAATACAGTTACTAATGCTTCCAAAAAAGATGTTAGGTCTGAAGATACAAGCGCTGATAAAGATCCAAATGGAAAACGCGATCAAAATAAAGAAGAGGGAAAGCAATTTCTAAATGATGATGAGATGAGGCAAGCATTAGAAAAGCTGGAAGGTTTTCCTGGAGTAAAAGAAAATAATCTGAAAGTAGAGCTGATTGTAAAAGAAATTAATAGGTTCGTATTAATCACAGATCCATATGGAAAAGTCATTCGTCGAATTCCTGAAGCAGAACTATGGCCTTTGATACAGGAAAAAGAAAACAATAAAGGTCACTTGATAGATAAAACAGGTTGATACCCAAGCCAGAAGTCTATGACATTTTATTGACTCACTGTTCTGAGTAAAAATTAATATAATAAAATATAGAGCACATTAAAAATTCTGTAGGATGCAGAGTTTATTATTTCCAGGAGGGAAAAGTGCCTGCTGTTTCCATTGGGGGCTTAGCTTCAGGATTGCCACCTAACTTAGTAGATCAACTAATAGATGCTGAACGTCAGCCTATACGTAATTTAGAAACGCGTAAAGCTAAGACTCAATCAAAATTAGAATTAGTAAATGATATGTCAGATAAGATTTCTAAACTAACAGAGTCTATCGGTACGTTAGCGTCTACTCGTGGTTTTAATGATATTAAGCTACTTTCAGGAGATAATAATATTGTACAAGGTGTTGTTGATCCAGGGTTAGCGGTACCAGGTAGCTACAATATTGAGGTCGTTCAGCTCGCACAAAAGGCCGCTGCTGTGACTAATGGATTTCCAGATAAAGATAGAACCGAAATAGGTGTTGGTTATTTTGAATTTGAAACTTCAAATGGTGATGTTGAGGTTTATATTGATGGATCAAATAATACTTTGGAAGGTGCTGCAAACGCTATAAATAGAGCGAATATTGGGGTAAGAGCCACAGTAATTAATGACAGAAAGTCACCGGATGCTCCGTATAAGCTACTTATTTCTGGAGATAGCGTCGGTGAAGATAATGAGATAGCTTATCCGACTCTTTATTTTTTAGATGGTGACCAAGATTTATATTTTGATGAAGAAAGAGAAGCAAAAAATGGAATAGTTAAAGTAGACGGTTTTGAATTTGAAATTGGTGATAATTCTGTCAAAGATGTAATTCCTGGAGTTACATTGGAGTTGAAACAGGCGGCCCCAGGTAGAAGCGTAAATGTAACTGTTAAAGAAGATCAGGAAGTTGTATCTGGAAAAATAAAAGAATTTGTTGATGGCATGAATGATGTTCTTAAATTTATTCAAACACAAAATAGATTGGACGCTAATACAGATACCACAAGAACTTTGGGTGGAGAAGGAATGCTTCGCTCTGTTGAAAATAGAATAAGAGGACTAGTTCAAGGTATGCAAGTGGGTGTTAGCGGGTCTATTAAAAGATTAAATCAATTGGGAATTGTTTTTAATCGAAATGGTACTTTAGATTTTGATCAAGACAAGTTTAATACTGTACTGAGTAGAGATCCACAGGCTGTTCAATCTTTTTTTGCTGGCGATGGGTTTAGTACTGGTTTTGTCCCAAGTTTAAAAAATCAAATTAAAGTTATGATGGATCCAACATTAGGCTCTATACCACTTCGTAAAAAATCACTACAAGATCAAATAACTAGAATCGATACGAATATAGAAAGAAAAGATAAGCAATTGGCAAAAAAAGAAACTACATTAAGGCGGAAATTTGCAAAAATGGAGGAGGCAATGTCTAGGCTGAAGTCTCAGGCAAATTCTCTTGGTGCAATTGCTTCGGCCGGTATACCTAACTTAGGTGGAGTAAAAGTAAATGGATCATAAAAACAAGTTAAGAAATTATAATCTACTTCCGATTCATATTGTGACAAAAAAAGCTTAGTTATAAGGAGAACTTGGTGAGTAAGAATCCATTTCAAAAATATAAAAACACTTCAGTTGAGAGTGCAAGTAAAGAGAAGCTTCTCCTTATGATGTATGAAGGGGCTATAAAATATGTTAAAAAAGCTATTTTAGCTATAGAACAAGGTAACATTGCTGAAAGAGGAATTAATATTGGGTACGCGTATGATGTTATAATGGAGCTGAACAATACATTAAATCATGAAGTCGGTGGCGAAGTGGCAATGAATCTTGAACAATTATATTTATTTATGACTAATGAACTTATAAAAGCCAACATAAAAGCAGACAAGGAAAAGCTGCAAAGTGTTTTAAAAATTTTAGAAACTCTTTATGAGGGCTGGGTTCAAGCCATAGAAAAATTAAAAAAGGAAGCGACGGCAAGTTAAACTAATTTCCAAGGAGGGAAGATAATGACAGGCGTCTTAGACTTACTAATAGAGAAAAATCATTTTCTTGATAAGTTCCTGGTTTTAAATGAAAAAGAAATACTAAACTTTTTAGATGGTAACTTCGACAATTTAGATTCATTTTATAATTCACGTGAAAAAATACTGGGAATTTTATCTGAAATAGATGTTAAAATTGAAGAAGAAAGTATTTTTGATTTAGAAGAATCTGTAGTTGATAGTGATACTAAAAAAAGAGTGCTTAAGGCTTTAGACTATAAAAATGAATTGGTTACCAGAATTTTAGGTCAAGATTTACAGATACTTTCATTAATTGAAACTGCAAAATCAAATATTATAAAAGAATTATCTGGCGTAAAGAGTACAAGAAAAGTTTTAGGTGCTTATAAGTCAGGAAAAAATAGTAAATCTGAAAAAATTAATGAAAAAGTCTAGATAATTAGCCGTCAAAAATATGACTTAATAATTTTGAGTTTGTCAAATTGCCGTCACAATTATTGTTCAAAGTCATTAATATCAAATCTGATTCTGGCATCAATGTTGCTCACTTAAATTGTAAAGAGGTGGGAGATGTCAGAATTAGAATCAAGTCAAAAGGTTAGGTTTCCTCTAAATAAAAGAACTTGCGATGTCAATCAAAGTGTAAAGCCTGATCTAGTATTACCAAAAGAAGTTCGTAAAAAATGTCTGAATGACTTCGATAAGAATTACGATTCTAGTGTTGAGCCGAGTGTGGCTAAATTATTTGAGTTGGGAAATGAAGCTTATAAAAGTGGTTTGGATATGGAGGCATACAATTATTATTTAAAATGTATTTCAAGTGGTATCGAGTCCTCAGAGATTTTATTTAATTCATTTAAGAACATTGGCAATATTCTTGTTCGCGCCGGCGATTTAGAGGGAGCAGAGGAGTTTTATAATAAGGCTTATACTATATATCCAGACTCAGACATTTTATTGGTAAATTTAGGCACATTAGAGATGCAAAAGAGAGATTTGGAAAGAGCTGCAGAAAGATATCGTATGGCAGTTGATGTGAATCCTTCCAATTCACGAGCGTGGATTGGTTTAGCTCTCGTTCATAGAGAATATGGTGATTTTGATTTATCATGGGGAAACATCGAAAGAGCTTTAGACGTTGATCCCAGTGACGAAACAGCGCTAGAAGTTATGATTGAATGGGGAGTGAAAGAATCCCGCTTTGAATCCATTATTGATAGATTAGAAACTTATATAAACATAAATCCTCAAAACATTTACATGATGGAAACTCTTGTTAAAGTCTATGTTGTTGGAGGAAGGTTGGTTAAAGCAAAAAATTTAATACATGATATTTTATTAAAATATCCAAACAATACACAACTTAAGCAAATATTAAACACATTAGAGACAAATGAGAATATAAATGGAGTTGTATCTTGATTAAACATGATACTTCAAAAAATAACTCTCCAATATTTACTTGGGAAGACAGGTATTTGTGTTCGAGAGTTGATCCACAAAAAGAAGCCCAAGAATGGCTAACATCTCGTAGCGAACAAATTAATTCTTCAAAATATATTGTGGTATTAGGCTTGGGTTGTGGGTATCATATATTGCAATTAATTAATAATTTTCCAACGAAAAAAATATTGGTAATTGAAACTGAAAAAACAATTATTAATGTGTTTAAAAGAAATTTTCCAATTGAATCAAGTGCTGTTGAGTTACTACATATAGATGACGAAGAAAGTCTTATTAGTAATCCAGCGATTCAAAATACTCTTAAAAACTTTTATGTTGTTTTGTTACATGGACCAAGCATTAATATTTTTCCAAAACTTAAACTTTTTAAAAACTGGCTTATTGGTAGAAATTATGAATCACTTCAGTGGATTTTAAAGACCAGGAATCAGCTTTCTATATTTAAAGTAGAAAATCTTGGCTTGAAGGAGCTAAATAAAGAATGCTTATCCATAAAAGATTTAAAGAAGTGTGTTCAGAAAACAAATTCAGAAAGTAGAAAAACATTTCTAAAATTAACTGCTTTAGAGGAAATGTTATCATGAAAGTATTAGCAGTTAGCCTTTTACGTCTTGGTGATATTTTAATGCTCTCGCCAGTATTAAAAGGAATTAAGTCCCAACACAAAAACGTTGAGCTACATGTGTTAATAAACAGTCAGTTTTCATTTGTTAAAACTTTGATGCCGTGGGTAGATAAGTTTATTCTATTTGATAGAAAACAAATGCAAAAGGGAATGGGTGAGGTTGACAGGCAACTTTTTGAGCCATTAGATCGTCTATCGACCACAATCGATTATTTAAATAATGAGAAATATACAAAAGTATTTAATCTGACTCACACTCGTTTGAGTGGAATCTTGTGCGGTCTAATAAATGCTGAAGAGAAATTAGGATTAGCATTTAATGATAATCACACAGCAAGCTTTGGTAGCCGTTGGTATTCTTATTTAAATGAACAGGTAGGGGGGGGATCTGATTTTACCGCTCATATGACCGATGTTCATTACTATGGAGCAGAAATTCCGTATAATTCACATGAGTTTGACTTTGTATTAGATAAGAAAGGTGAAGATGAGGCTGTAGCGTTAATAGGAGACTTAAAAAATATTATATGTGTACAGGCTTTTACAAGTGATAATAAAAAAAATTGGGGCTTGGATAGAATTGCAAAGTCATTAAAGTTATTTCAGTATATGAACCCCAAATATTCAATATTTGCATTAGGAGCACCTAACGAGAGTCATAAAGTCTCTGAATTAATAAAAGTATGTGATAAGGAGGGGGTTTCAGTTAAACCAGCTATTTGTTCATTACAAGGAGCCCTCGGTATATTAAGAGTATCTGAATTATTACTAACCGGTGATACGAGCATTAAACATTTAGCCTGCGGTACAGATTGTAAAATTATTGAAATTGCAATTGGTTCGAGCGATTACAGAAAAACTGGAGTGTATAGAAAAAATAACTTTATTGTAACTAGCACAGCAGGTTGTGCTCCGTGTATGCATAGTCAAAGCTGCATCAAAAACTCACATATATGTGGAGATAGAATTGAGCCAGAAGCTATAGGTTTGCTTATGCACCAAGTTCTTAATGGTAGTAATAAAGAAATTAGAATATTGGCTCAAGAATATGCAGACAGTTTAAGAATTCACAAAACCTACTTTAATCATTCTGGTTTTTGGTACGCTAGAGACTTAGCAAAAGGATTCGACACAAAAGAATTAGAGAAAGTATTAAACTTATCAAGCTGGAAACTATTGAATCGAGGAGAGCATTTAAAACTCATAGGTGAATATGGAAGTGAGAGCATAAAGTTAAATGCAACTATTCAACAAGTTTATCCTGAGCTAAAAAGTTTAGTTAAGCAAAGGTTTATAACGGACCTGGAATCAAGAATTACTCAGGAAGGTGAAAGCTTATTAAACTTAAAGTTGGAACTTCAAAAACTAGCTAAGAAAAAAATCGTGAATTCTGAAGAAATAAAACGAAACTATAAGCTCCTAGAATCGGAATTAAGCCCAAAGTTGGCAAGTGAACTAGTGGTATTTACAGAAAAATTTAATGGTCAGACACAAGAACATTTTGGTCAGATCAGAAAATATTCAGAAGCGATGCAGAGTGCTTATGATAGAAATCAGATACAATTAAAATTAGTAAGAACAATGATGAGTCAAAGGATGGAAAACTTATGAGTGACAAGAAAGAAACTAACAATCTTAAAGAGTCATTATTTCGCTTAGAGAAAGCTGCGCAAAAAATTGTGAGTACACGTGGCTATACCAAAGAAGTAGAAAACATAAAAATGCTCAATGAACTAATTAGGGAACAATTAATTAATGAAAATATTAGTTATTCAACTCGCAAGATTAGGTGATATATATCAGACTTGGCCAACATTATCTGCTCTGAGGCGAGAATATGAAAATGCTGAAATCAACCTTTTGGTGAGAGAAAGATTTTCTGCTGCGGCTAGCAATTGTCCTCATATTGATAAGTTGATAAAGCTACCAACGTCTGAAATATTAACAGGTGTTATAAGCTATTCAGATGACAGTGCTTCTTTAAAGAAGCTTAGTGAGTTTAGTCAATTATTAAAAGATGAGAAGTATGACAAAATAATTAATTTAAGTTTTTCGCCGTTTTCTAGTTATTTAGTCTCATCTATTACCCATGATCAAGAAAGTGTGAGTGGATACACAAGATTTAATGATGGGTACTTATGTATTCCTGATGATGTCAGTGCGTACTTTTATGCTCAAGTTGGTGTAGATAAAGAAAATAGAATTCATCTCTCACAAATATTTTCAGGAGTCGCTGGTGTAGATTTACTGCCTGAAGATTGGACTTTGGATTTTAATGAGTCCTTTCTAATAGAAGCCAGAAATAAATTTAAATTAGATAAGAATTTTATTGTGATACAAGTGGGTGCCAGTCAGTCTGAAAAAACATACGGCGAAGAAAAATGGTCACAAGTAATTAATCATTTTAGAAAAATAAACCCAACACAAATTGTGCTTGTGGGAGCAAAAGAAGAAACTGAACTTGTTAAAAAAGTTTGTATGCTTGCATACGGCGCCAAAATAGTAAATCTATGTGGTAAAACAAATTTAACAGAATTAGCTTCATTAGTTAAAATGGCAGAATTAGTAGTGGCTGGTGACAGCTTGTTGCTGCATATTGCTTCATTGACAAACACAAAGACTTTGAATGTTTCATTTAGTTCCGTTAATTTTTGGGAGACCGGTCCCTTAGCTCCAAAAAGTAGAATTGTGTATGGTGAAACCAGATATGATATAGCTTCAGATCGTGTTGCTACCGAGATGGATTGCATGCTTGGAGATAAAAACAGTGGAAATGTAATAATACCGAGAATTTCCTATGGTCCTGTTGCCTATGAATTTTTAGATAATAAAAACAAAAATTTTAGCTGGCAGTTGATTGAAGCCATTTATATGCAGGGGTCTTACCCTCTTGTTGAAGATGCAGATATTGCCCATGGATTGCAAAGATTAAATGAAGTTGCTCATTTAGCACTCCAGCAACTGACTGAAATTGATTTTTCTAAAAATGTAGATATTCAAATGGAGCTGTTATCACAAGTAGACACAATGCTTGAGATTATCCCTAAACTAGTCCCTCCCTTGCGCCCGTTGTTGTCGTGGTTCCAAACAGAAAGAGTCAGAATTGGGCCCTCATCTTTGGAGCATGTGTTAAGCATAACAAAAAGTATTTTCATGGATTTGAAATCAATTACTGATTTATATATTGAAAGTGACCCTTTATCAGGAGTGGAAGATGCAAACGCAAATGTTTTCACATGAAGAGTTAAAAAATAGATACACATCAGACACTCGAATAAGCGATGTTGTAGCAGATTTTGAGCAACAATTTTGGCAAAATGGATCTGTCATTTGTGAAATTCATCTAGATGGAGATTATATATCAGAAGAAGATGAAAAATTCCTTGCAGATAAAACTGTAGAAGATATAAAAACATTAGAGTTGCTTATACGTGACCAAAAAGAATTAATTGAAGCTACCTTAAGGACCATGTATCAATGGATTCCTAAGTTAAAAGATAGATCACTACAGTTGTCTCAAAAATTTAAATCCGAAAATAAAAATGATTCTCAAGAGGATTTTATTGAGTTAATTGATGGTTGTCAGTGGCTCTCAGAATCGTTGTTTTTAATGAAGTCAAATTTATTCCGATATGTCAACAGTGACTCTTTTGAAAAAAGATGGAATAAAACAGAGCAATTGTTTGGAGTTACGGCAAAAGAAGTTTTAAACGCATTCGAAAAAGAAGACAGTGTTTTAATAAGCGATATTTTAGAGTATGACTTATGTGGCTCACTAGACCAATGGCAGGATCTTTTGTTTAGCGATTCGAACATACGCAGTCTAGCTAAAGTATGATAAATTCAAATTGTGCAAAGGAAAAAAGAAAAGTTAATACTTTATATTGAGAATTCGTTAAAAAATAAAATAGTTTCTCAGCTAGGGTTACTCGAGTCTCAGATAGAGTTTAAATATTTTACTGAAGTAGAAGATGTTGTTTTAAATAATAAGAAAAATTCTTTTCTCGTTTGTACTTCTCTTTTGAGTTTAAAAAATTTGAAGTCAAATTCTCCCTTAGTTATCTTTTTAGAAGATACAGACTTAGACACAAATTATGTGATTGATATATCACAAAATAATTACTTGTTGGGAATATACTCTACTGAAGAATTGTTAGATAAAGTACAAAAATATTTACATCACCAGCTTTTCGATAAAGCACCCATCCAGTACGAAAATGTTAAAAGTATTAATAAGTTTACAAAAAGTGTTTCTCAAGTAGAGTCCCTGACTGATTTGCTAATGAAATTAAAAAATGAGTTTTCATCTATTAAAAAAATCAACCCACCAATTTTAGCATTAAATAAAATTTCTGAAGGAATAGATCTGTTTTTCTTTCAAGGAAACAATGTGAGGGTGGCTTCAGTTGAAGTGAACTTTCAAAAAAGTTCAAGAATGAGAAAAAACGATTCAAAAGATCGTGAAATTTTAGCGAAAACACTAGGGCGGCCTGTAGCGAAAATACTGGCAGTTCCTGTAACAGGTGGTATGACACCAATAACAATTTATATAGAACATGATTTGAGGGATGCAGAATTAATAAATTTGACGGATTACTTATCAAGACGTTTGCAGGTTATAGAAACAATTTTAGATGTACTTCTTATTGAAAGAAGACTCAATGAGACCTCACAGTTGTGGGAAAAAACATTTGAAAGCATTAAAGATCCAGTTGCAATTGTTGATAAAGATTTTAATCTACTAAGAGGCAACAAATCGTTTTTAAAGAGTCCTCAACAAAAAAAGTGTTACGAAGTTTATTTTAATATAGAAGAAGTGTGTGAAAATTGTCCAATTAAGCTTAATGCTAATAAGGAAAATGTGTTAACAGGAACTATTAATATTAATAACAAATCCTATGAAGTTCATAGCTCTCCAATTTTTTTATATAATCAAGAACGTATAGCAGGATATGCAAATCATTATATTGATTTAACTGAAACCATAGACTTAAAAAGTCGGATTGTTCAAAGTGAAAAAATGGCAGCTATAGGGCATTTAGCTGGAAATATTGCTCATGAATTAAATAATCCACTAACAGGAATACGCTCACTCTCACAACTTTTAATACACGAAACATCTCGAGACACACAAATAAATCAAGATTTACAAGAAGTTGAAAAAGCCGCAGCAAGATGTCAAAAGATTATTACAAATTTATTGGAATACACAAAAACTCAACAGGGCGATTTAAAAAAAGTTTCCCTCAATGATGTCGTGGATAAAACCATACCCATGTTAAAATCTGCTCTCAGATCATATAATGTGAATATTCAGAAAAGTGCAAAGCCAGTAAATGTCTTAGCCAATGAGCAATTGTTGCAACAAGTTTTATTTAATTTAATATTAAACTCAACACAAGCAATGGATGGAAAAGGTGAAATAAGTGTCAGCATTGAAATATTGGATAATAAAGCCATGCTTATAGTAAAAGATACTGGTCCGGGAGTTCCTCAAAGTCTCCAAGAAAAAGTATTTGAACCTTTTTTTACAACAAAAGAAAAGGGTAAAGGAACTGGTTTAGGCTTAAGTATGGTAAAAAAAGTTGTTGAGTCTTTTTCAGGTAAGGTTCAAATAAATAATTCTCAACTTGGTGGTGCTGAAATTACTTTAACTTTTCCCATCTACCAAACATAATAGTTATATGAAAATACTAGTAATTGACGATGAAGATTTAGTTAGAAAGTCTTTGGGTAGAGCTTTTCAGGCTAAAGGACATGAAGTTTTGTTGGCTTCAGGAGGAGTATCAGGTATTGAACTTTGGAAGAAAGAGACTCCAGAAGTTATTTTGTTAGATGTTTTGATGCCTGATTTGTCAGGCCCTAAAGTTTTAGAGATTATGAAAGGTCAAGGTTATATTATTCTTATGTCGGCGTATAAAGGAGAATATGACTCCATGGCAGCGGTTCAACTAGGCGCAAATGAGTTTATTCCAAAACCTTTTGAAGATATTTTTAGAACTGTTGAAAAAATAAAAAAAAGCTACTATTCCTATTTGCAGAATAAGGGATGTTGATGAGAATCATTGCTGGAAAATTAAAGGGGCGTAAACTAGTAGCTTTTAATGCTAACCATATACGCCCCACAACTGATAGGGTAAAAGAAACGATTTTTAATAAACTCCAAGCAGTCATTGAAGATGCGCGGGTATTAGATCTTTTCTCAGGCACAGGAAATTTAGCCATTGAAAGTTATTCAAGAGGGGCTTCTTATGTAGAGGCGGTAGAGCAAAACCCAAAGTCTATTAAAATTATTAAAGAAAATCTAAGTCATTTAAGGATTACAGGTCCCATTGAGATTAAATGTGCGGATGTTTTAAAGTATTTGAAACTGTATGATTCTGAACCCTTTGACATAATTTTAATAGATCCCCCTTTTACAAAATCGATTTCGCACAGTGTTCTTGAGCATCTTGAGGGCTCTAAGGTCCTAAAAGAAGGCAGTTTAATAGTCATCGAGTCTGCAAAAGCAGAAAGGGTCGATAATAAATACTCTGGTTTAAAGCTCTTGGATCAAAAGCACTTTGGTGATAAAAAAGTCACATTTTATGAGAGTGAATAATGATTGCAGTTTATCCTGGAAGTTTTGACCCCATAACTTTGGGTCATGTTGATATTATTGAGCGAATTAGTCCTTGTTTTCATGAGGTCCATGTTCTTGTGGCGCAAGCTAGTGAGAAGAACTATATGTTTAAGCCCGAAGAGCGGGTTGAATTTTTTAAGCAAGCCCTACCCAATATCAACAATTTAAAGTTTCATATGAGCTCCGGTCTGACGGTTGATTTTGCCAAAAAAATTGGAGCGCAATGTATTGTCCGTGGCTTGCGAGTAGTTAGTGATTTTGAGTATGAAATGGTAATGGCAAACATGAATAAAAAATTAGCACCAGATATAGAAACGTTTATTGTTTTTGCAAACCCACAATATAATTTTGTTTCCTCACGGTTAGTTAAAGAAGTTGCAGCTCATCAAGGTGACTTATCTGGTCTAGTGCCTGAGTGTGTTAGAATCGCGTTTAATGAAAAATATTCAAAGCAGAAGAGGTAAAGTATGCTATCACAAAGAGTTAAAAGCTTAAAACCTTCACCTACATTGGCCTTAGCTGCAAAAGCCAAAGAGTTAAAGTCCCAAGGACATAATGTAATCTCATTAACTGTAGGAGAACCAGATTGGGATACATTTAGCTCGATAAAAAAAGCAGCCTATGATGCTATTGAGCAAGGTGAAACAAAATATACACCCTCAAATGGGTTACCTGATTTACGTAAAGCTATAGCGGAACAAACATCTAGTGATCTCTCAGTCAATTATGGTCCCGATGAAGTGACTGTTACTGCTGGTGGAAAATTTGTGATTTTTAGTGCTCTACAGTCAATTATTGATCCTGGTGATGAAGTCATCATTCCGGCACCTTATTGGGTAAGTTATCCTACACAAGTGGAACTTGCTGAGGGAAAGCCTATTTTTGTAACCACTAAAAAAGAAAATCGATTTACTGCCACGGCAGAAGAATTAGAACAGGCGATTACTGATAAAACAAAATTAATTATACTTAACTCTCCTAGTAACCCAACTGGAAATATGTACACGGATTCCGCTTTGAGAGAATTGGCGTCTGTATTAAAAAAATACCCTCAAATTTTACTTATGAGCGATGATATTTATAATCGACTTGTATTTGAGAAAAGTTTAGCTCCTCATATTTTACATTTTGCACCTGAGTTAAAGGATAGAGTCATAATAATTAATGGTGTATCAAAGACTTATTCTATGACAGGATGGCGACTGGGCTGGGCTCTTGGTCACAAAGAAATCATTGGAGCTATGAATAAATATCAAAGTCAATCGGTGAGTTGTGCGGCGGCATTTACACAAAAGGCTTCAATTCAAGCTATTCAAGGAACGGCTAGTGAGTTAGCTGACTCTTTAGATAAACTTAAAAAGCGTAGAGATTTTGTGGTAGATAATTTAAATCAATTGCCAAACATTTCTGTTGAAGTACCCGATGGTGCTTTTTATGTATGGCCAGATATCTCTTTTTATCTAGGTAAAACATGGAAGGGTCAAAAAGTCGAAAACTCTAGTCAGTTTTCATCACTACTCTTGGAAGATCAAATGGTAGCCACAGTTCCAGGTGTTGAGTTTGGCTTGGATGGCTACTTAAGAATTAGCTACGCCCTTGATGAGTCTAAAATGAAAGAAGCTATAGAAAGAATCAAAACTTTTGTTAGTGAATTTGAGTAAATTTAAAACTACTGGACTTTGATATAGTTCATTATTGATTCGTAAACACGTATTTATTGATACAAAGATTATTCTTAAGTCTTGTTGAGACTTTTGTCGTTATATTTTATTCTATAATTGGTAGAGTTTAATAAACTCAATTTCATGGGGGAAGTTGTGACACTATGGATGGTTATCCAAATTGTATTTAATATTTTTATTTCTCTAGCTGTCTATGTTTTTTGGGTGAAGCTTAGAAAGCCACCTAAGGATGATCCAAGGCTAAGTCGAGGTCTTCAACTACTGCAGAGTAAAATTTCTGTCTTAGAGGATCTTTCTGACAAGACTGAGCTTCAAGTTGAACAGCTCAATGCCCTCATGGAAAAAAGGATTAAGCAAGTGCAAGTGACACTTGAGGAAGCTGATTCTAAATTGAGAAAAATTGAAGAGTCCATTCATAGAAATAAAGAAGTGGCAAAAATATTTCAAGATCAAGTTCCACATGATGAAATTGTGAAAAGACAAAACACCATAAAATATATTAAAGCAGCAAAAATGGCGAACTCAGGTTCAACTGTCGAAGAGATCGCTGAAGAAATTGATTTACCTATAAGTGAAATTGAGCTGATTGCAAAATTGAATAAAGATAATTTGGTGTTTGACGATGACAGTTTGCCTGAATGGGCAAAGGAAGAGGGTTCAAGTTTTAAAGAAGATGATTGGCAGATGGCAGATAAAGATTTTAAAACGCCAGATTTGAGCTCAGCTTTAACTTATGAACCACAAAAATATGATTCTCTACAAAAATTAGGTGACGAATTTAGAAGAGCTTGTTCAGATTATGATGCTCAACAAGAAGTGTTAGAGGCCCCCAGTCAACTAGTTGAGGCGACAAAGGCAGTAAAGAATAAAGTGGCGGATATTGGTGGAGAATTAGCTGAAAGTATTGCTCAAACTATGCAGAAATCCATGGATAAGATTCAAGAGAATTTAAATAAAAATCCAAAAGAGGAAAATATCCAAGATATAAAAACTGTAGAGCCTAAAGAGGAACAAACATTAAATGAGAGTGATGCCACAAGTCCCACGATTGAGTTAGAAGCTAGTGAAGTCGCGATAAAAGAGGAAGTAAGAGAGGAAGTGAAGGAACCGATTAACAAAAAAGAACCTAGTCTCACTCTAGAAGAAGTCAGTGAAATTGATTCCAGCGCAAAGGCTTTAGAGAAAATGCAAAAAAATAGACGCTTGGTTCTTTCACAACCAGAAAATCAAGGAATTAAAAAAGTAGAATTTCCCAAAACGAGTATAGATATAAACAAAACTTTGGGATAAAACATGAAAAAAGGAGATATTGTTCAAGCTAAAATAATTGAACATATTGCCAATCAAGTGTTTATTGTTAACTTTAATGGAAGTTTATTAAGAGTTACAAATACCTCGGGAGAAACTTTTAGACCCAACCAGTTAGTAGAACTAGTAGTTCTTGCCGTCGATCCACTAGCTTTTCAATTAATAGGAAAAAAAAGTAATAAGAATATTTCATTTCATGTTTAGACTTAATGATCAATATTTTCAAATTCTTCAAGAAAGGCCTCATCAAACACAAGATCATCAGTTAGAACTTCGTCACTTAGAAAACGATCACATTGTGCTTTGGTAAAGATGTCATGTAAATCTATTTCGTGCTCACTGTCTAGTGAACTATATTGTGGGAATTGAACTAAGTAATCCTCTATTTTTTTATAGATATCGACTAACTCTGCTGATTCTGGAAGGTCCATTAGCTGTGCTAATTTTTTTTGTCTTAGTGCCGGTTCGTATTGATGACTAGCCAAAATAAATCCCTTTAAATAGTGTAAAAACCACTGCCAATTTTTAGATAGAGCAGAATTTTCAATTGCCATGTCTAGTTTTTTGAATTCCCTTAAGATTACAGCCTGTAATCTTAAGTATGCAGTATTGTATATCTCTTTTGCATCAATTCGTTTGGCTAAAAAATGATCAAACATTATTTGTTTGTCTGTTATAAGTTGATACATAGAATCGGCTACACTAAATAAGTCAGATAAGTAAGTTGCATTTTCACCATTATAGGTTTCGGGTGCAGTTGATCCATCACTATAGACCATACATTTTAAATTGTTTTTCTGAGTGGTATCCGTGTCACTTACATATAAGTTATTATCGTATCCTACCATAATATTTTTAGGAGAAATATCACAATGATTATATCCCTCAATACTGTAAACTTTTAACAGTTGTACATACTTCAACCAAACATTGGCTAAGAATTTTAATTTATTTTCAATATAGATATCACTATTTGAATCATCATCCAACAATGTATATGTTATATGAGAATTAAGTTTTAGATCTTTCATTTCATCTTTTACAGTTCGATTCATTTTCTTCATAATAATACCAATAGTTTTTACTCTTCTGCCATCAGAGTACTCAGCTACAACATTTTGAACAGAACTAATATTAACAAAAAGTCCTGGATACTTTTTTTGAATTCTCATTACAAGTTTATTGGCATCTCTGATTTTGTTTATTGATGACTTTGATATATGCTCTTTAGTTAAAACCTTTATCACTTTGTCTCGGTTGAATTTGAAGACATGAGCAACTCCACCTTTTCCAAGAATGTCCTGTTTGTCGTGTTCTGTATATTGTAGATTAATTGTTCGATTTCTAAGGTGTAACTTAATAGGAACTGGCCTACTAATGATGGTTGATTTATATTGTTCAGCATGAGTTGAAGAGCATATTCCTAAAACTATAAAAGACTCCAAATTTAGGCCAATAAACTTCAGAATTTTTCCATAAATTCTATTAAAACTAAGCACAAAACACCTCTTAGCTTCCTGTCGAGGATATGTATTGCAAGCTTAAAACCAGTCTAAATAGTGTAAATTCGAGATTTATTGAAATAAAAGCAAAAAAGTGACAGTTCTTGTCACTTTTCTTGCTTAGATTAAGATGTGATAATTTATTAAAGTATTTAATAACGTAAATTTCTACTTCCAAGTAGAAAAGTTAATGACCAGAGCTTCGCCATTGCTCTTATCTGTGTAGGCATTGAAACGCAAGTCACTGTCACTATCTCTGCCATTAATAATTTCAAGTTTTGTAACTTTATCTAGCTCCTCTTTTGTTTTATTTTTTAGAGTTACATCATTTAAATCTTTAACATCTTTAATGGCTTTTTCAGCTACACGGCGGACCCATTTTCCATTTACATCTTGAGTTCTTGAAGCAACAACTAAAATTGTTTCTTTACCAACTTCTACTTCCATAGAAATTTGCATTTGGTAAACAATTACACTTTTTGCCAAGTCAATAAATGAGATTTCTATTTTTCCATCTTCAAATCGGGGGTCACATCCTCTGCTATCACAGTCAGCTGTAATAAATAAGCTGTCAGAATGTTTTGATTTTCCAAAAACTTTGGCTTGTGCAGTTAAGTTCTTTTTTAATTCTTCTAATGATATCTCTGCTCGTATAACTTCTTTACTAAGGCTATCCACTCTAGCTTCTAAATAAATAAAGCCATTATCATCTAATTTAAAAGTTGTATCATCTTTATTTGTTTCGTTTTCAATCTTTACTAAAACTTCGGAGACTTTAATAGGCTCAACGACTTCATCATTTTTTACTACTTTTTGTTCCGTAGCTGGATTGTCGGTTTTTTTCTCTTCCGTCTTTTTGGGTAGGCCTTTAAATTTATTGTGCTTACTGCTACAACCCACCGTTAAAGAACCTGTTAATAAAAGGGCGAATAGAATGGTTAAAGTTTGGTTTTTCATTTTTCCTCCACATATTTATAAATCGAATATGTGAAGGTAGAGGCAAATCACCGGCCAATTCATAAGCCCAATTCTAGATTTGGGCTTATAAAATAAGAGTAAAGACTACAATAGTGCCAGAAATTGTCATTGCTTACGGTGCTCTTTTACTTTTAGTGGTAGCCAGCAATATTAAA
>JAGRAE010000062.1 GCA_020435005.1 Bdellovibrionales bacterium | reverse complement strand
TAAGGGCACACCAGCGCGATTATAGTTAACAAGTGTTCCATCATTTTGATGAATGCTTTTTCCTGCGTCTTCTTCTAGGTGAGCCCTTTCAATTCTAACGGTCTTAATGTTGTCGCCAATTAAAAAATCAACCTTTCCCTCTGCACATAAAGGATGTTGAAACTGAGAAATCTGATATCCTTTTGTTAAGTCTGGATAGAAATAATTCTTTCTTTCAAAAACGGAATATCGGTTGATTTTACAATTCAAAGCAATTCCGGTTTTTATACCCATATCCACTACTTTTTCATTTAATACGGGCAGAGTTCCCGGAAAGCCTAAACTAACTGGAGAAATATTCTTGTTATCATTATGGGTAAATTCAGAAATATCATCAGAAAATATTTTAGTTTTTGTGTTGAGTTGAGCATGTATTTCTAGGCCGATGACAGCCTCCCAATTATTATACGACATCGGGACTCTCCTCATAACACTTGAAGTGGTCCTCGATTTTTTTGGGCTGTTGAAAGAATCACTTCTTCTTGAAAATCATTTGCAATCAACTGCAAACCCATCGGTAAACCTTTGTTGTCAAAACCAATCGGCACACTGGCGGCTGGTAAGCCTGCAAGATTAACACAAGTTGTAAAAGAGTCATTATAGTACATCTCAAGAGGGTTTTCAGTTTTTTCACCTATGCGAAATGCCGTATCTGTAGTTACAGGAGAAACTAAAACATCTACATTTTCAAACGCTCTCAAAAAAGAGTTACGAATAAGTCTTCTAACTTTTGCCGCTTGCAGGTAATAAGCCTCATAGTATCCACTAGACAAAGAATAAGTGCCCAATGCAATTCTTCTTTTTACTTCTTCACCAAAGCCTTCACTTCTTGTTCTAGAGTAAAAATCTTCTAAGTTTTTGGGTTGGTTTCGACTAAAATCTGCTCGATATCCATAGCGGACGCCATCATATCTCGATAAATTACTAGAAGCTTCACTCATGGCTATTAAATAGTATGTATCCACGGCAACCTCTAAGTGATCAATATCTATATCCACAATTTGTGCGCCATTTGACTTTAATAAGTCCATGGCTTCATTTGCTTTATTCAAAATAGATTTATTAACCTGATTATTAAAAAAACTTTTTATTCGACCAACTTTTAGATTGTTTTTGAACTGAGCATTTGAAAATCGAGGAACCGGCTGGCTTATAGATGTACTATCTTTTTCATCTTTACCACAAAGTACTTCTAAACAAAGAGATGAATCTTTAACTCTAAGAGACAAGGGACCCGCTTGATCAAAGCTTGAGGCAAAAGCTATTATTCCATATCGACTAATTCTTCCATATGTAGGCTTAATACCAAACACTCCACAAAAGCTAGCCGGTTGACGAATAGAACCCCCTGTATCTGTGCCGATACTCAGGGGAGCTAACCTTGCAGCAACGGCAGCTGCAGACCCACCTGATGAACCGCCGGTTACATATTCTAAATTCCATGGATTTTTAGCTGGACCAAAAAAACTTGTTTCATTGCTAGAGCCCATAGCAAACTCATCTTGATTGCACTTACCTAAAACAATGGCACCAGCACTTTGTAACTTTTCAGTGACTGTAGAGGAGTAGGGAGGAACAAATTCTTTTAAAATTTTTGATGCTGCTGTAGTTTTCAAGTTTTGTGTACAAAACATATCTTTTAAGAGGACGGGAACTCCCGCTAAGGCCAAGTTCTCTTTCTTTCCATTATCAATTTTTTCTGCCTCTATCATGGCCTGTTCAGAAAGAGAAATAATTGCATTCAATCTATTATTTAAACGCTGACATCTTTTTAAATAATGTTCAGTAACATCAACTGCCAAAAGCTTCCCTGCCCTAACTTTCTCTGCTATTTCAATTGCACTCATATTATCAATGTTCATTTTTTTACCTTAGGAAATAACTCGAGGCACTTTATACAATCTGCCAACAGACTCTGGAGCAAGCTCAATATATTTATCTGTATTAATATCTTCTCCATGAATATCAGGCCGCAATGTGTTTTCAATTTCAATGGGAGTAATTAGAGGCTCCACTTTTTCTGTAGGAATGTTTTTAATTCTATCAAAGGCTGTGATTATTTTTTCTAATTGACCTTTTATTTTCTCTTGTTCGCTTTCGTTAAATTGCAATCGTGATAATTTAGCAATTTTTTGAATATCCATATATTCCTTCTTTTGCCTCGTGGTGCGGCGCTTTATATTTATGAATTTACATTATTTTTGTCAATGCTACAAAGAAACATTTCAATTATCACTTCGAGTTTAGCTTCAAAAACTCATTTACGTGGAGTATGTTGGCTTGATGAAACATTCGGACTATCTCAAATTAAAAAAAGAGCTGCAAAAACATAATTATTTATACCACGTTCTAGATAAGCCAGAAATTAGTGACTATGACTTTGATAAAATGTTTCAACAACTGCTTGATATTGAGCAAGAAAAGCCTGAATGGGTGGAGCCGGACTCTCCTACACAAAGGGTGGGGGGGGCTCCCCTTAAGCAGTTTTCAAAACAAGATCATCGTGAGCCTATGCTGTCCTTACAAAATAGTTTTTCGGCCGATGATATTGAGGCTTTTCATCAAAGATGTTTAAAGTTCTTAAAAATTGACAAAAGTATAACTTATTACTGTGAACCCAAGTTTGATGGCTTAGCTGTAGAGCTTATATATGAAGATGGTTTATTAACTGGAGCTCTTACTCGTGGTGATGGTGTTACTGGAGAAAATGTTTTATCCAATGTAAAAACAATCCAATCTGTGCCTTTAAGACTAAATACAGAAAATCCACCAGCTTTACTTGAGGTTCGTGGAGAAGTCCTCATGCAAAAAGAGGATTTTAAAAAATTAAATCAGTTTCAACAAGACAATGGAGAAACACCTTTTGCTAATCCGAGAAATGCAGCTGCAGGAAGTCTTCGCCAGCTAGATCCAAAAGTTACGGCTAGTCGTTTATTAAAATTGTTTTGTTACGGCTTTGGCGCATACACAGATTTGAATTTTAATAGTCAAAATGATTTTGCCAAAGTAATAGGGGCTTGGGGACTACCAACAATAAACCTTACAAAAAAGGATTTAATTTTAATCACCGATGATGTGCACAAAGTCATTGAATTTTACCACTTCGTCGAAAAACAACGCCACCATTTACCTTTTGATATTGATGGCATAGTCGTAAAAGTGAATTCTCTAGATTTACAAAATGAATTGGGAACAATAGCCAGAAGTCCTCGCTGGGCAACGGCAGTCAAATTTAAGCCTGAACAAGGACAAACCATTGTTAAAGACATCATTGTGCAAGTTGGCCGAACAGGTGCATTAACCCCTGTAGCCGTGATGAATCCCGTGAAAGTTGGAGGCGTAACAATTACCCATGCAACTCTACATAATCAAGATGAAATAGATCGTAAGGATGTCCGAATTGGTGATACTGTTACCATTCAAAGAGCTGGAGATGTAATACCTGAGGTTGTAAGTGTTGACCTAAAAAAGAGACCTAAAGAAGCTGTGGCTTTTAAAATTCCAAAAAAATGTCCTGAATGTCATTCCACAGTAACTAAAATAGAAGGTGAGGTTGTTAGCCGTTGTGTAAACCCTATTTGTCCTGCGGTAGTGAAAGAATCTTTAAAGCATTTTGTAAGTCGCAAAGCTATGAACATTGAAAAGCTAGGAGAGAAATTAATTGAACAGTTATTTAACAATCAGCTTATAAAAAATTATTCTGATATTTACCAACTCAACAAAAAAGAGTTACTCAATTTAGAGCGACAGGGAGAAAAATCTGTTAGCAATATTTTAGCAAGCATTGAAAAAAGCAAAGAAACTACGCTTGCTCGTTTTATTTTTTCTCTTGGTATACGCTATGTTGGAGAACAAACAGCTCGAGTTTTAGCCAATCACTTTGGTGATATTAAAAAATTAGAAAATGCCTCGATGGATGAGCTCGTAGTAATTAGTGACGTAGGACCTAAAGTTGCCAATTCCATTTACAATACTTTTAAAAATAAAACATTAACTCTTGAAATAGATAAATTATTAGCACAAGGCATTCAGTTTAAGTCCAGTAAAAAACTCAAGCCTTCACTTAAAGGGTTAAATATCGTAGTAACAGGAACTTTGCCTCTAGATAGAAATGAAATTAAACAAATGATTACTGAAAGAGGCGGCAAGAGCGCCTCTTCCGTAAGCAAGAACACAAATTATGTTCTTGCTGGAGAATCCGCGGGTTCAAAATTAGATAAAGCTGAAGAGCTGGGTGTACCTATTTTAAACTGGGAAGACTTTCAAAAATTAATTACAAATGATCAATAACAATATCGCGTGCCATAACCGTTTTACGGCCATCCGCCTTCGCGCTCTCAATACCTTTGGCACAAAGTCTTTTTACGGCGTCGCTAAGTACGTCGATAGTCTCCGCAGAAGTGTTACATCCACCTTCTTCTTTAATTAACTTTTTAACTTTGCTTGTAACTACATATGTATCTGCTGCCATGTTTATCTCCTTATTAATAATTCTATTTCAAAATACTACTATTGAGGAGTAACAGCCACAAAAACTCAAGTCCACATTATTTTGATTTGAAGTACAAAAAACCTTATTATCACAACAATATCCTAATTAATGCGCCGCATTTTTCCGCCTTTGCTGCCAAAAACATCTATGACGCGACCTCCATCAAATTGATATAATTTTGCCTTCCTCAGCTCATTTGCTTCCGGATAAATCCATATGAATGTCTGTTGTTCTATTGGTTTTTTACACTCAACATCTTCAAATGCGGGAGACCATGTTCCACTATTTAAATGTTCAACAGGGCCAATTATTTCATGGCGATGTATATGAGTGTGTCCATAGATTATTCTATTTACACCGGTTATTAAACTGGCCATCGTTAAAATTTTCTCTTGTGGCTCTTTGAACATGTGAACAGAAGAAGTAACAGTTTTTGAATAAAAAATAAAGAAAGGCATAAAAAGAGCAAAGGGGATAAGCATCCAATAAAAACTAATATCGTAGATCTGATCAATAACAAAAAATAATTGTAGAAAAAGTAAAAAGGCCAAGGTAACTAAAAAAGCTCTATCTAGCCACAGCTCTCTAAGTATTAAGAGTGGACGACTGGTTGCTGGTGCCGCAGTTAAAGACCTTAGCTCGCGAACCATGCGAGGCGTGGCATTTGAACGCTTGGCAATTTCTTCAATGCGACCTTCAATTTCTAGAGGCTCTCTCAAGGGCGGCAACAAAGAATCTAAAAACGATTGCACTAAAACAACCATTGAACCCCACAACCATGAAAACATCAAAAAAGGTTGAGCTCTCATAATATACTTAAAAAAGAATTTTACATACTCTCCTGCTGTCATAATAAAATTAGATTCTAAATAAGGATTAAAAAAACCCATTCCATTAATTAGATACCTAGTTGTTAAGTTACCAAATGGTATTCTTATTTCTATTTTATTATACTTTTGTACGAAAGGGCTGACAGGATCTATAGACAAACAGTAGGGATCATATTGATTTCCATGTTCAACAAGAGTGTCTTGGTTGCTAATATAAAACCATTCCGTAAACTTAACCCTTTCTTTTTCTTCTTTATTTATGCCAAGAGATTCAATTAACGCTTGTTGAACTTTAGGAAAGTGGAGTTCAAGATCGTGGTTGCCAATGACAAACACTACGCGATGACCTTTTCTTAAAAAATTACTTAAAGCCATAAACCATTCACGATGACCATCGTGAATGCGATGAAATTTGTAAATCGATTTTTCTTCTTGTGGATGAAGTCCACGCTTGCTTTCAAGCCATGAAATGCGAAATGGTGGGTCATTGGGTATACTAGAAACACTATCAAAGTCAAAAATATCACCATTTAAAATTAATTCTATCTTCTCGCCCTGTGCTTTCATTTCAATTGTTTTTAGGAATTCTGCAAAATCTCTATCGAAAAAAAATTCTCTGGTTTTGTACTTCTTCCAGAGAGGGTACTCTAAATTTACTGGCTCTTCCTCTGTTAAATGAAGGTCGCTGATAATGGCAGTGTACCTGGCCTTTGTAAAATCACTCATAATTTTATGTTATTATAGGCAGGTGTTTTTGTCATAAGAATAGTGACAAAAACTGTCCATTTACTAAGTCTCCCACCCATGAATTCACATTAAAATACGATAATTTAAAGCTCACAAGGCACTGTTCTTGCTCGCAAAATTACATGTATTTGGAACGTTTTAGCATTTTAATTATAAGCTTAATCGCAAGTGGTTGTCTTTTTGTTGCTTCCCTCTCAAGCACTTCGGACCGCCCTGAGAAATCTTCATCCAATAATTCACAAAAAGATGACCTTGTTATAGAAGCCGCAAAACTTGATCAACTTGTACAAGAAGAAAGAGTTTATAATTTTGACCGTCTTGAAGCCCTTAATGATCCTTATGCTAGGATCTCCACTGAATTTGATATTCCAAATAGTTTAAAAATGCGGGTCGCCTTTTGGTTTGACATTTACACACTCTACAATAAAAACCAACACGTTATTCATCACACTCTATTCCCATGGATTGTATATGAAGTCGTAGATATATCTAATTTTTTAAATAATGGCAAAGGCCCTCTCTGGTTAAGAAAGCAGAGAGGTTTAGATTATGTCAAAGCTAGAAAAAAATATATTAGAAACGTTTTAAGGAAACTTTCAAAATCTAGAAGCTTTAAGCGACTTAAATCTTTTGAAAGGGATATTTACAATTCTCTATTAAAAATTCCCGGAAAGAGAGCCTTAGTGTTTAAACAAGCCTCACAACATATAAGAGCACAGTTAGGTCAAAAAGATTTTTTCATTTCAGGACTAGAAAATAGCAGTAAGTATTTAGAACAAATGGAGACTGTTTTTAAAAATGTAAATTTACCTGATGAGTTAACTAGGATACCTTTTGTTGAAAGCTCATTTAATGAAAAAGCTCAGAGCCGTGTAGGTGCTAGTGGAGTATGGCAAATCATGCCTCATGTGGGAAAAAAGTTCTCCATTGTGAACAACTATATCGATGAGAGAAACTCGCCAATTAAAGCCTCTAAAGTTGCCGCTAAACTTTTAAAACAAAATTATAAGATTTTAAAAAGTTGGCCTTTGGCCATCACTGCTTATAACAATGGAATAGGAAACATTAAAAAAGCTATTCATCGTGCCAACTCAAGACAACTTTACAATATTATCGCCAAAAATCACCAAGGTGCGTTTAAGTTTGCCTCATCAAACTTTTATTGTAGTTTTTTAGCAGCACTACATGCAGAAAAGTATCACCTAGAAATTTTTCCATTTATGGAAATAGATAAGGAAGAAGCTCTTAAAAAACAAAGCTATCGCTTAAGGAAGTCTTGGCGTCCAATAACCTTAGCAAAAAAAGCTGAAATGGATATAAATACTTTACTCACTTATAATTTAGACCTTAAACGTTCTATTAGAAAGAATCGTCTTTTGCCAAAAGGATTTACATTAATGTTGCCGCCCAAAAAAGCAAAAGAATTTGAATCAAAATTGTTTTAATTAATACTAACTATAAGTTACTTTCAAAGCTGTTAACATAACCCGCTTCAAAAGTTAGTGACTTCATTAGAATTGATTTCTTATTTTGAGGGATTACGGCTATACTTGTTAAGCCTTCTGGTAGATTGACAATTATAAATCCACCTCCGCGCACTCCGCTGTCAACGACCTCACCCTTTTGATTAAAATAAATGATCTGTTGTTCCTCTAAGTGATTTGAAAGCATCACATCAAAATTATCGCCATCAATAAATCCAACAGCAGACCCCAAGTTTTTATCATATACTATGCCTTGAGTTTCTAATGTTTGTTGAAACCATTTTTGCGACACCAGAGGGATACGAATTGATCTTAAGTTTCTTGGAAGTTTAGATTTGGCGAGCATATACTCTGATCCCGCATCGACCTCAAATGTCATACTGCCTTGGCCCGATGGAAAACGAATTACATCATTTATGGATCCTGAAACAAAAAGTTCTTGCTCAGCACCATAAACTCTTAATTGTGCACTTAAGTGGTTAACTCCATAAACTCTATCAAAAATGTTGATACTGGCAGTGCGCATATCTACATAACTTAAATCTAAATATGTGACTTCTTTGGCTTCTACTTTGATAACTTCTGCCGGGAAAAACTCTTTACCAATTCTCATGCGAACGGCATAAATACCTGGTTCTAAATTAGGTACTATAAAAAGTCCATTATTGCTTGTCTGTTCTAACTTTTGGTCAGGCCAATGCACCAGTTCAGAAGTTGTATTAAAATAAATACCTTTAAAGTTTTTATTTAATCCAGCCACTTCAATGGCAACATTTTTAAGTGGACCTGATCTACCTTTAACTTGACCTGCAATCCAACCTTTTTTGTCATTCAATTCAGTTTTCAAGTCGACAGCAATGGCTTGTAAGTAGGCCTCGGGAAAAAGTTGTAGTTGATTAGAGCCATAGGCTGGTAGTTGGGATAGTGTATCCCAATATTTTTCTTTTTGTATGCGCACCCATAGCAAACTATCTTGGTAAAAAAACTTATCGTGATATTTGTGCTTTGATGTCATTGCCAAACGTCGTCCTAAATCATCAATAGAAACCTGAGCGTTATCAATATAGATATTCTTATCTTTGTAAGAGCGAGAAGATATCACTTCTAAATTTATGCCTTTTTCCAAGGGTTCGAGTAAGAAGTGAACACCTTGAATCTTATTGGTAGCATATGTCAACTGTTCCCATGCGTACAGGTCTTGTTCTGCCATGCCTAAGGTTTCACCTTGATTATCTGTTAATTCAATAATTAGATAACCCGTTAGCTCATCAATAACAATTTCGTATCTGCCTTGTGATAGCCAAACCTTTCCTATGTTTATTATTTCACCATCTAATTCTCTATAAACCTGAAGGTTACTGTTTTGGCCCATAAAAGCTAACCCACCAGCTAATTCGATTTCTCCGGAAATGACATAACTATTAGTTTGTTCTGGTGAAGAAAAGGATTTAACCGAAGTAACTTCTGGTTTCTTTGTTGGCTCAACAGAGTTTTTACTCGCTGTATTTATTGCTGCTGTTGGTTTAGTAGTGTTTATAGATGAATTTTTTAAATCGGGTTTTTTAATTAAAATTGGATTAAAACTACTTGCAGCCATAATGATTTTTTCGTTCTGCTCAACCCGACTTTTATTCTCCGTAGCCTGAATTAAGTCTTTAGCCTTTTCCTGCCATGTTTCAGCTGGCAAATTGTATCTATCATTGTTTGCCAAAAACTCCTGGAGAATTTTTTTGCGTTCACTTAAAGAAAGTAGGTTGCCCTGGGTGTCATGCATATTAGGAAAATTTTTATCTAATGTTACAACTACTTCTTCTTCTTTAATTGAATTAAAACTTGTTGGAGCTACTATTTTAATTGGTTCATTTATATTATCAATTTTTTCTGAGTATCCAGTTTGTAATTGAATAGCTTGAGCAACATTAAATATTTTTGACTCTTCAATTTCTAGTTGGCTATCCATATAAGCCGCCATGGCGGGATTATTGGAACTAACACTAACTACAAGTTCGCTATCAATAGTTCGCACATCAGCTTCTGTTGTTTTAAACAACGGAAGTGACAAAATTAAAAAAGATAACACTGTAGCCTTTACTGTGCTGCGAATCATGTCTCTATCTTATTTAAAATACACGGAAATCGTCAATAACGTTGCGATCTTTGAGACTTTTCTCCAGGTTTTTCTGAAAATATAACATGATGGCTTTGGCAGCAGGTTCACTGCGTCCAACTTCAGAATAACTGATCACACCTGCTGAATCTTTATAAGCTTTTTCTTTAAAAACCGTAAACTCAATTGTGTATGGACGTTGGTCGCCTAGTATAGTTATTGTTGCATAATAACGTAGTTTCGTTTTCTTTTTAATTTCACGCCAAAATTGTGGGCGTCCTCTTGGTACAAAATAGTTGGAGTAAAAAGTTCGAGCATTTTCACTTGTTTTTCGTTTTCCGGCAGGTAAAGATTCAACAGCCGAAAATTGAAGCAAGCGCAAAGCCTTATCACTCTCCATTGAAATAGAGCTAATTGTGGCACAAGCGGCCACAATTAATACTAGAAAAATTAATAAAATATTATGTTTTATTTTATTGAGGAAGCTTTTGGGCATCTTTTAAAAACTGCTCTATTCCACGATCAGTAAGTGGGTGATTAACCAATTGCTGCATAACTTTATATGGAATTGTAACAATATCTGCTCTCATCAAAGCAGCATCCAACACGTGAATAGGGTTGCGAATACTCGCGACTAGCACCTGAGTATCCAAATCATAGTTGTCATAGATTTGAGTAATCTGACTAATCAAGCTCATGCCTGGACTGCCTATGTCATCTAGTCGACCAACAAATGGAGAAACGAGTGTAGCGCCTGCTTTTGCAACCATAAGAGCCTGCACCGCAGAGAAAACTAATGTAACATTTGTTTTAATGCCATCAGCGGCCAATTTCTTAACTGCAACTAAACCATCTTCACACATGGGAATTTTAACAACGACATTGTCATGAATCTTTGCTAGCTCATAACCTTCTTTGACCATTGCGTCAGCTTCGGTGCTAATTACCTCAGCAGAAATTAACCCATTAACTTCATTACAAATATCCTTAATAACGTCTTCATTCTTGCGACCTGTTTTTGCAACTAGTGATGGATTAGTAGTTACACCATCTACCCAGCCTCGACGATTGGCTTGTCTGATTTCATCGATATCTGCAGAATCAATATAAAACTTCATGAGTTTCTCCTCTTAAACATAACAATAATAAATATAAACGGGCCTATTGGCGGTATTTCTTTTTTGGAAACATACTCTGTTTATGGGTGCTTGTCCAATAGGCTCTTTCCTTGTGCATAAAACTCCCCCCAAGCATTAGTTTTTAGCTTTTTTCTAAGTTCATTGAGGCTCGTTTTCAGTACTGGGTGAACCCAGTCCGGGTCTAATTCTGAAGCTGGTATCAACTCTTCAGGCGACATATGAAATTCTGGGTGTGGCAATGTAAGATTTGGCGTTATTTTTATTAAATCATTGTAGCTTAATAGCTTTAACTGCAAACTCCACTCAAGACCTTTATCTATACGATTTTCCATTTCTTTTATTAAATTTAGCAGCTCTATTGGTGACTTATTCGTGCTTATTTGCACAACAACTGACATAGCTTCAAACGGACTCTCTTCGCGAATCTGATGGATATTTTTTCCTATTGGGTTTCTTCTAAAAATATATACAGATGAAATTTTAAGTTCGTTAAAACTGTTCTGAAGTTTTTTGGAGACTTCTTTTAGTGTGCTATAGGGATCCACCCCGTAAGTTTTAATACATATTAATGAATGATTCATGAATTAAAGCCCAAGAACATCCTTCATAGTATACATGCCCGCTTTTTGTGTAACTAACCACTCAGCAGCTTTGACAGCGCCTTTAGCAAAAACTTTGCGATTCAAAGCAACATGTTCAATAGAAATCGTTTCTTCATCTGACATTGCCATTACTTTATGTATGCCAAAAATACCTCCACCACGGATTGAAAGTGGTTCAGGTAATTGGTTTTTTAAAACACTTTGCAATGAGTTTTGTAACAATAAAGCTGTGCCACTGGGTCTATCTACTTTATAGCGATGGTGGGCCTCTTCAATTTGGAAATCAAAGTCTTCTTCAAGTCTACCAAGTTGTTTAACCAGCTCTGCAACAAAATTTACACCAAGGCTCATATTAGCCGCCCACAATGCTGCCTGAGAATGAGCGAGATGGTTAAAAATGTTTCTTTCTTCATCTCCAACGCCCGTTGTTCCGCTAACTAATGGTTTCTGGTTATCAATACACCATTGACAGGCATCGATAAAAGATTGTGGCGAAGAGAAATCAATGACTATAGAAACTTTCGAGGGGTTTAATTCAGAAAAGCTTTTCCAATCCCCAGCTATATCAACGCCAAAGCCAAATTCTAACTTTGAATTTTCTAAAACAGAAATAATTTCCTGGCCCATGCGTCCATTTGCGCCTACAACCACTACCTTTTCCACTATATGACTCCCAAATCTGACAAGTTATTTTTGAGCTTAACGCTGTTTTCTTCACTCATTTTAATTAATGGCAATCGCAACTCCGGGGAGTCAATAATGCCCATTAAATATAGTGCCATTTTTACAGGAATGGGATTGGGCTCAATACCTAACAAGCGATTTAACGTGTCATACTTTTTATATTCGATGATGGCCTCTTTGTTGCCTTCGCGAGCTTTTAGACTAATTTCTTTTAGTTCTGTAGGAATAATATGTGATGCCACCGAAATAACTCCTTTCCCACCTCTCGTCATTTGATCGATACAGGAAGAATCATCTCCGCTGGTTAAAACAAAATCATTGTCACAAAGATTTAATATTTTTTCAGCCAAATCCATGTCACCAGACGCTTCCTTTATGCCAACTATATTTTCATGCTTAGATAAGTTTGCGATGGTTTCTGCAGATAAAGAAACAATAGTACGACCGGGAACGTTGTATAGAAGAATGGGGAAGTCGCCTGCTGCTTCTGCAACCTTTAAGTAATGCTGCCTTAGACCCTCTTGTGGTGGCTTGTTGTAATAGGGAACAACAACAAGAGCACCACTAGCTCCCAAGTCTTTGGCCTGCAATGTTTTTTGAATAGTTGATTCTGTTGAGTTTGTTCCCGTGCCCAATATAAGAGGGAATCCCGTTGGCACCCATTGCTTAACCTGACTCCAGATTTCTATAACCTCTGCATCTTTGAGTGTTGGGCTTTCTGCTGTTGTACCATTGATCACAAAACCATCAACACCGTTACTGAGTTGCCATTCTACTAGCTTCTTTAGAGATACCAGATCCACTTTTTGATTTTTAAAAGGTGTAACTAGTGCGGTAAATATTCCTTCAAACATTATTCATCCTCTTCAATTTCTGAATCTATATCTTCATTGTCATCAAAAATAATCTCGGGTGGTGCTGGCAAAACTATTTCTTCAGTGGCCTTTTTATAAGTTGGTTGCCCTCGACCAAGAAGTGGTGGCTTCTCTGGAGGAAGCGGATCACCCTTTACCCCGCACCCCAAAAATACAAGTAAACTTAATAGCAAAACACTATTTAATAAGTGTTTGCATTTCAGATGTGTAATGACAAATTCTTGGATAATCTTCATATCCACTTACTACTGTGGCTTTTTGACTTTTGCAAATTGAAAGGTACATTTCTGCTGGCTTTTTAGCCTCTTTGTTTAGATTTGAGTGCTGTTTCGCCTGCAAATAATAAGAAAGGGGAAAGTCTGGATATTTTTCAATAAAACGATCAACCCTATCCCTGCTTTCTTCAGAATGGAGATTTTTTTCTACCTCTAGTAGATTAATAATATTTTTGTCACGCTCTTTAAGCTGATGGTTTGCTAGTAAACTCTCTTTTGTTTGTTTAAACTTTTCCCATTCTTTAAGGCAGTGAAAACTATTTAATAGTAATAATTGTGTTTTATAAAAGTAGGGATCTTGATCAGTTGCTTGTTGAGAATATTTGTTGGCCAATTGGCAATCATCCAAACGCAAGAGTAAACGCACCAATTCGTTTAATACTTTTTCATTTAACGGTTCTAAAGCCAAAGTAGATATAAGTTTTTCTTTAGCTCTTTGTGGTTCTGTTTCTAGCAAACTACGACTGAGATAATACATTTTTTGTGCATTTTCGGTCAAAAACATGTGAGAAATATAAATCAGAAACTCTTGTGCCTCAGCTTGTTTGCTGCTGTTGGTATTGTCTTCTAAAAATTCTTTAATGAGTTGAATAGCTTCTGCTCTGTTTTTAATTAAGACTTGGGCTTCGGCTTTTTCTTTGACGATGGACCAATTTGAAGCTTTTTGTTTGGCATTAATTGGCAATGAGCTTAGTAAAAGGGCAGCCGCAGTGGCTGCCCAAAAGGGAAGAGAAAAGGGTTTAAAGTTTTTGGTATCCAGTAAGTTCAACAACAACCTCTCCAAATTGGCTAGGTTGAATCATTTTTATCATTCCAGTCATAGGAATTACTGTTGGGTTCAACCAAGCTTGAGACTCTTGGTTATTACTATTGTCACGAATTTTCAAGTAAACACAGTCAAAAGTTCCTGCGGGAACAGAAATACTTGCTTCTTGCATGTCGACTATTTCTTGATTGCCTTGATCTGGAGGAGTTTGTTTTTCACCATTAACTCTCATTTCTATAATTTCTCCAGTATTTTTGTTTATATGAATTTCAACAAGTTGCTCACCAAAAAAACCAAGGTTCATTTTTTGTTCCATCCAAAAGCCTTCAGTTGTCGCCTCGCGAACTTTTGAATCCATGGTTCCTGAAACAAAACCCATGTTAATGTTGTGCTGAGTGTTTTCTCCCACTTTCCAATCTAAACCTAAGGGTTTAACTTTTTGATCAAATAAACCTTGAGCTTTTAGAACTTGAAAAACAATTGTGTTGTCATTAGCTGATGCTTGTGCACCTATAAAAACCATAAGTGCTAATAGTAGCATTCTCATATTTCCCCTCCTTGAGATAATGTAGAATTGTTATGAATAATTGAAGCACGGACAAAAATCGAGATACAACAAAAGTCTATACGAACTAGACCAAAGTATTATCACAAAAGGTGACAGGCCCTGTTTCCGGACGCGCCTGGCCAAAATCAAATGATTTCTCCCTTATCGAGAATTAACTTATTAGTCTTTCTGCATTTCTTGGATTTAAAGTAGGATCTTTTTAGTCCAAAATTTACAGCCTCTAGCTTTTCTTCACTAACAGGGTTGTTTAACCAATCAAGTGTTTCTTTTGGAGAATCAAATAAGACTGTATCTTCTTCTAAAGGAACTATTAGTTTTTCCAAACCCAATAATCCATGCAAAGTGCTGTATTTATAATCTTCAACATTTTTACATATTTTAGCTTTTACAGGATTAAAATAGTTATATTTATATGCATTCAAAAAATAAGAAGGTTCATTTAGAATGGTTTTGAAATATCTTCCTGCAAACGTCCAATGCTTCCTGTTGCCCAACTCTCTAATACGTGTACTTGTTTGTGTCATAAATCTATTCATGCACTGATCGATATTTGATTGAGGTGTCGTTGCAATTAAATGAAAGTGATTGCTCATTAAAACAAAACTGTGAATCTTCAAATCATAAATTTTGTTTGCAAGATATAGTTCTTCAGAAAAAACTTCCCATACCATATCCATTGGTAAATTGAACCATTCATCATTTATACACTTTGAATTTATATTATAGGGATATTCACTTTGTAATATTGTCTTAGACCTTGCCATGTTTTTTATATATGCAAAACTTGAACAGTTCTATACTCTTGAATGTTAATATCTAAGGAAAACAACAAACCAACATTGTCCGAATGCCGAATATTATTTGAGTGAGTGAAGCCTACTCTTCATAATAAGAAGGTTAGACCCGTTGCGTCCGGAAACAGGGCCTGTCACCTTTTATTACCTTTTATTTTAACTCGTTGATAAGAACTTTGCGAGGTTTGCTGCCGTTGGCGGGACCAACAACGCCTTGTTCTTCAAAGATTTCAATCAAGCGAGCAGCACGGGGGTAACCCAAACGAAACCTTCTTTGAATTAAAGAAGCTGAAACTTCTTTCATCTTAGCCACTTCAGCTAAAATTTCATCATAGCGCTCATCAAAATCACTATCTTCATCGCCAGGCAAGCTCACTGTATCTTCACCACCAAAGTCATACCCACCACCAGAGCCCTCAATGGCTCTCATTGCCAGAGGATCGTATTCCGGCTCTGCTTGATCACGCCAATATTGAGTAATCATACCAATATCATCGTCACTCACCCAGGGCCCATGATGTCGTTCTGGTTTGGCCACACCCGGAGCTAAAAATAACATATCCCCTCGAGTGAGTAGACGTTCAGCTCCACCTTCATCAAGAATAATTCTCGAATCCATTTTGCTCGCAACTTTAAAGCTTATACGCCCTGGTATATTCGTTTTAATTAAACCCGTAACCACTTCTTTGCGTGGACTTTGCATGGCCAGTACTAAATGAATTCCACAAGCACGAGCCATTTGCGCGAGGCGCACAACCGATTGCTCAACATTCTGCTTGTCGACAGCCATTAGGTCGCCAAACTCTTCAACAATAATTACAATATATGGTTGAGGTGAAAAATAAAAAGTGTTGGGATTCTTACTTTCTAAGAACTCTTCATTTTGCAATTCACACTCTTCAATTTCATTCTTGCTAAGCTCTAATACTTTTTCGTTAAATTCTTCCAAGCCCCTCGCCCCAAATTTAGACATGGAACGATAACGTTTTTCCATTTCTTTTATCGCCCACTTCAATGCTCCCATGGCTTTCTTAGCTTCACGAATTGGTGGAATAAGTAAGTGCGGCAGTTCATTGAATGCCGCAAGGTCAACTTGCTTAGGGTCTACGAGCACTAAGCGCAAAGTTTTAGGGCTGTGACGACACAATAATGACGTTATTGAAGATACTGTAAAAACAGATTTTCCAGACCCCGTAGAGCCTGCAACTAATAAGTGTGGCATTTTTCTTAAGTCTACAACTTTTGGTGTGCCATCAGCTTTTCTGCCCAAAGCTATAGGAAGACGAATTTTTTCGTCCCAAAACTCATCTTCAGCCAACATGTCTTTTAAATAAACTGTTTCGCGTGAAGAATTAGAGGTTTCAATGCCCACAACATCTCTACCTGGTATGGGAGCAATAATTCTAACAGATTCACTACTTAGAGCGAGAGATAAGTCATCAGCTAATTTAGTTATGTTGCTCAACTTCACTTCAACATTTGGTTTAAACTCAAACAAAGTTACTGCTGGACCTGGACTAATACCTACCACTTTTCCACGCACATTAAATTGCTCTAATTTATTAACTAATAAGTCCGCTTTCTTGCGAATTTCTTTTTCATCAATTTTGTTGCGTGACTGAGGAGGATCTTCCAATAAACTCAACTTTGGCAACTCCCAATTTTCAATTCTTCTTTGTACTTTAGCTTTAAGCACAACTTTTCTTTTAACCGGCTTTTCTGTTTTGTTTTTCTTGAATGAAAATAGTTTTTTAACTTCCTTTTCTTCTTCATTCTCTAGCCTTAACTGAAGCTGTGAAGGTATAGAAGCCATTGACGCTTCCTCGCTAGATTCAATTGGAAACATTCTATTTGGTCCAAGTGATGTCGCCATAGCCTCAGCGGGTTCTGGCGATTTAATGCGTGAAAAAACTCCTACAAAAAAGCTAAACAGATTGGTGAACCTATCCAATACAAAGGGCTTCATTGAGCCGAAAAGCCAATTCAAAGTAGATAAGATAGCTGTTCTAGGTAGCTTAAATAATTCTGTTAAAGGGCGTTCCGTATAAAAAACTAAAAGTACAGCTACCATAGTCCATAATATGACAGCCACTCCGCCAAAATTAAATACTGCAACTAGGCCCTTTGAACTCAACACGCCCAAAGATCCGCCCACACTGATTTGATTGGCAAAAAAACTCTCATTGGGAAAATATAAAGAGCCCAAACTTGTACTTGTTATAAGAAGTAGCACTGCCCACAGCCAGCGCCATCCCTTAAAATTCAATTCACGCCCAATAAAGCCATAATACGACAAACGTATAGCAGCAATTACAAAAACCCAGGAGCATATTCCAAAAACTTGATAAAGCAAATCAGACAAAAATGATCCAAAGTAACCACAGTAATTTACAACCTTTAGGTCTGTTCCCAATGAATTGAAAGACGGATCATTAGGGCTATAGCTGTATAAAGACAGTCCTAAAAAAATTCCAATAGACAGCCAGACAAGGCCAGTGATATCTCTTCTGAAGCGGCGCAAAAGTTGATTCATTAC
>JAGRAE010000061.1 GCA_020435005.1 Bdellovibrionales bacterium | reverse complement strand
TGTTGAAAATAAGCACTCTGGTGAAAATTATACTCAGTGATTGAATAGCGTTTTGGCAAAAAAATACCCTGAGAACTTCACTAAACAACAAGACTTAAGAGTAGTAGTTAATATATTTAAATTATGATAATTTTAAAAAATGAAAAAAAATGTTGGCTATTCATTAGTTGGTGTATTGATTGCATTATCAATTAGTTCAATTATTATTTTTTCAATTACAGAATTACTTTTAACACAAAACAAACAAATCAATCACTTAAATTCCAAGTATCATATAATTGATTTAGAAAATTTGATCCGATTAGCCTTACAAGATTCACAGGTTTGTACAAATAATTTCAAAAACTTAAATTTAGTAACAATTAATAATTCAAACAACTTAACATTAAGCTCCTTTATTTTTCCACCATCTAGCTCTATTAATAGTATTGTAAACAGTCCTATTGGTAATTCTCCTAAAGTTATTGAATTAGGAGGAATTAAACAAATTCCGAATATTACTGTAGAATCAATTAAACTATTAAACTGGAGATTCATTTCTTCTGATAGATTTCTTGCAGATATTTTTATTTATTTAAAAAGTAGATTAGGCCCATTAGCTCCTATAAAAATTTTAGGTCTTAATGTTGAAACGGATCCTGCTTCACCAATTAACGCTAAAACTTTGGATAATTGCAACCTAGGTCCAAAAACTGAAAATAGTTCTTTAATGTCCATATTAGGTGCACCAATGTTTCCTGAACATGTAATTTGTAATAATGGAAGTGGTAATATTACCTTTCATGCTGGAATGGTAAATACGGCTTTAAATGAAGTTTATTATAGAGCTATATATGTTACGGGTGCATCACATAATGTTATTTATCATTTTGAAGCTCCAATGACTCCTGGACTCAAAAAAAGCTCTCAGGGAGCAGGCAATAATTGTCCGTTAAATTTGGTTCTTGATGGTCGCATCACAGATGGTCCTTAAAAATAAAAAAACCCAGAGAACATCCCGTTCATCTGGGTACAGTAAGGCTGTTAAAACCAGGAGGTAGCGGTTTTAACAAAAATATTTTTTAAATTAACCCAATAACTTTAATGCTGCACCAGGATTATTATTGGCTTGGGCCAATACTCCAATAGAAGCATTCATTAAAATATTATTTCTAGTAACTTCTGCTGAAGAAGAAGCAATATCTGTGTCGCGAATTCTCGAGTTGGCAGCACTAAAATTTTCTATGGCAACACCCAAGTTTTCACTAGTAGAAACTAAACGGTTTTGAATAGCTCCTAAGTTAGCTCTATATCCGTTGACTTGACGTTGAGCTGTATCAAGAATTTCTAAAGAATCTTGGGCATTGTATTTATCCGCAAAATCTATTCCATCTATGCCTAGAGAACTTAGTGTTGCTTCTTGTTTAGAGGCATCGAAAGAAATTCTATCTTTAAAATCATCATTGTTGATATCAATTTGAAATTCGTACTCTGCACCAGATCCATCAATCAGGTTTCTAGAGCCAAATCTAGTAGATTCTGCGATACGTTGAATTTCATCTTTTAATTGATATACTTCTTTATTTATAAATTCACGTTCAACATCTCCTACTGTGTCTGAAGAAGCTTGAACGGCTAATTCTCTTAATCTTGTTAATATATTTGAAACCTCACCCAAGCCGCCTTCTGCCACTTGAACCATGGACATTCCGTCATTTGTATTTCTTTGAGCTTGTTGATATCCACGAATTGTCGCTTTTATTGTTTCTGAAATTGATAAACCTGCAGCATCATCAGCTGCCTTTGTTATTCTACTACCTGAAGCTAACTGGGCATAAGAAAGATCAATGTGTCTTTGTGCACTATTCATTGAACGTTGAGCATTTATAGATGCTATATTGGTACTCACAACAAGTGCCATAATTACCTCCTAAATTTTATATACTTATCCAGTCCAAAGTCGATAACATCTGTCCTCGATGTCCAATTCTTTGCCTTTGCTTAAGTATTAATTGTTGCCTTACTGTCCTCTCTAACGGCTAGTCGGGGAATGTCTTTAGTCAAGTCTTGCTTTTCAGGTATAAAGTCTTAGGTTTTCTAAATCTTAGTCTTGTTAATCTGGACTAAAAACGTATTTATTTAATACAAAGTCTTAAGTAATTGGTCTGTCTCGACTCGACACTCATCCCCTCTACTTAAGCTACATTAGACTATTTATGAGTCTTGAAAGTCGTAACAATTAAAAAAGGGGTAGCCAACTGGCCTACCCCTTAGGTTCTGTTGAAGTGAGCTGGAGGACCCGTGCCTCACTTCAATTTAAAGCTAAAAATTATCCAATTAATTTTAATGCTGCAGAAGGTGACTGATTGGCTTGAGCTAATACTCCAATGGAAGCATTCATTAGAATATTATTTCTAGTTACTTCAGATGAAGATTGCGCAACATCCACATCACGAATTCCAGAGTTAGCCGCGCTAAAGTTTTCAATAGCCACACCTAAATTCTCTCCTGTCGAAATGAGTCTATTTTGTATAGCACCTAAGTTTGCACGAAAGCCGTTAACTTCTCTTTGTGCATCTTCTAAAACCTCAAGTGCAGCTTGAGCATCACCTTTATCCGAAAAGTCAAAACCATCTATCCCCAAATCAGAAGTTGTTGCTGCCTGTTGACTAGCATCAAAACTAATTCTATCTACAAAATCATCATTATTAATATCAATTTGGAAAGCATACTCTTCACCACTTCCATCTAACAGTTGCGTTTTTCCAAATCTTGTTGAAGTAGCAATACGATCCACTTCACTTAAAAGTTGTTGAACTTCTTTATTTATAAAGCCTCTTTCAATGTTGCCCACAGTATCAGATGAAGCTTGTACACCTAATTCTCTTAAACGAGTAAGAATATTAGATATTTCTCCTAATCCACCTTCTGCTACTTGCACCATAGATATACCATCATTCGCGTTTCTTTGTGCTTGGGTGTAGCCACGTATGGTTGATTTCAAAGTTTCACTGATGGATAAGCCTGCGGCATCATCAGCAGCCTTTGTTATACGACTACCAGAAGCAATTTGAGCATATGACTTTTCCATATCTCTTTGTGTTCTTGTTAATTGTTGTTGTGCGTTTATAGACGCTACGTTGGTGGTTACTGTTAATCCCATTTTGTCCTCCGAATATTGGTTAAAATCTTGAGAAGAGGAACCTTTAACTCTTACTCAAGTACAACCTTGGTCTTAAAACCTAAGTTGTAATTGTTGCATCACATGCCTCTCTAACGGCTAGTCGGGGAATGTCTTTAGTCAAGTCCTGGAATTCTGGACTTTTGATGGGGGTAATCTGGACTTTTGTTTTATAAATCCAGACTTAAAAAGTAATTTTCTGAAACAAAGTCTTAATTTGAAAGTCTGTAGTTGCCAGACCAATTTCCTTAAGACTAATGAAGTTATAGACTTTCGATAAGTCTATATTATAGCAACAATTCGGACCCTACCATTTTTTAAAAAAGTACCTCGGGAGGTTATCCTCCCGAGTAGGTAGGTACCGGGAAGGGAAGGAGACCATACCCTTCCCAATTAAACTATCCAATTAATTTTAGTGCTGATGCTGGAGTTTGATTCGCTTGTGATAAAACTCCTATAGAAGCATTCAGTAAAATGTTATTTCTAGTTAACTCAGAACTAGATTGCGCAACATCTGCATCACGAATTCGTGAATTAGCTGCACTAAAATTCTCAATGGCAACACCTAAGTTCTCAGTCGTTGAAAACAATCTATTTTGAATAGCACCTAAGTTAGCGCGATATCCGTTAACTTGTCTTTGTGCATCCTCAAGAACGTCGAGTGCCGCTTGAGCGTCTGTTTTATCTGAAAAGTCAAAACCATCAACTCCTAGCTCATTGGTTGTAGCTATTTGTTGACTAGCATCAAATTCAATTCTATCTATAAAATCATCATTACCAATGTCCACTTGAAAAGAAAATGTGTCACCAGATCCATCTAATAAATTAACTTTTCCAAATCGTGTACCTGCAGCAATACGATCTACTTCCTGTATAAGCTGTTGAACTTCCTTGTTTATAAAACCTCTTTCTGTATCACCTACAGTATCTGAAGCCGCTTGAACACCTAACTCTCTCAAACGAGTTAAAATGTTAGAAATCTCACCTAAGCCACCTTCAGCTACTTGAACCATCGAAATACCATCATTAGCATTTCGTTGTGCTTGAGTATAACCACGAATAGTGGACTTTAAAGTTTCACTAATTGACAAGCCGGCTGCATCGTCTGCCGCTTTAGTAATTCGGCTGCCGGAAGCAAGTTGTGAATAGGATGTGTTGATCGCTCTTTGCGATCTAGAAAGTTGTTGTTGTGCGTTTATAGACGCAACATTGGTGGTTATTTGTAAACCCATAAAGGCCTCCCTTTAGTTTTGTGAGAATCCTTTTTTCTCTTCATAGATAAACCCACCTACAGATTTAGCCACGAACACACATCCATGTGCTTTGTTGAACGCGTTGAAACACTTGTGCGAGATAAAAGTTTTCAACAAAGTTAAAACCGCAATCACTCAGTTAGAACTTCTCTTTCTTTTATCAGCAACAAAAAGTGTTGCATTGTATACTCGTTCTTTCGGCCAGGTATTTGTTTACTTTAGTCGAGTCCAGGAAAACTAGACCATAGTCCGATGAGAACTGGACCATGGTCCATAGATTTAAATTGAATTAGAAAACATAGACTAAAGTTACAAGACTAAAGTAAATAACTTACTAGACATGAGTATTATTAGGCAGGACTAGACTTTAATTTTACAGACCAAAGAGAAGTCTAGTGAAAGGCAACAGTTTGTATTGTACTTATAAATGATTGATTACTTTCAAATGATTTCAAAAAGAGTGAAAGAAAGACGAATAGAATTAATAGTAATTTTATTTCTAATTTTAATAAGTCCACATTTACTTCCTAAATAAAAAAATCCCTGGGGCATGTGGGATAACCCCAGGGCGGGCTTAATGAGCTCTCCCAATTGTCTGTGGGCCAGGGAGAACTCAATTTCTTAATTATGATCTTTTTAATTGGTTAAAAAGATCACGTTAAAAAATTAAGTAAAAACTAAGGGCTTAGCTTAAACTAAGCCCTTCTTTGATTTATATTAGCTTTAATGCAGAGGCACCATTTTGGTTAGCTTGTGCTAACACATTAATAGATGCATTTTGCAAAATTTGTGCAGATGTCATCTCTGCAGTTTCAAAAGCTACATCTGCGTCTTTGATTCGTCCCATGGCAGCTGTTAAATTTTCATTTTGAATATCTAAGTTGGAAGTTGTTTTTTGTAGTCTTGACTGAACAGCTCCAAAGTCTGCGCGCATTTTACCCAATACAACTATTGCATCATCAACAGATGATAAAGTATCTTTGGCAGAGCCTTTGTCAGCAACTGAAACTCCATCTACACCAAGAGCACTAGTTGTTGCGTCTGCTGAGATATTGTAGCGGATAACGTTTTCTTCTCCGGCAAATGGTCCCACATGATATTCAAGTTCTTCACCACTTCCATTAAGTAGTTCTTTATTCCCGAATCGAGTGGATTGTGCAATACGCTCAGATTCTTCAACTAATTGCTGAGCTTCTTGATCGAGAAACTCTCTTTCAACATCCGAAACAGTATCCGATGCTGCTTGCACTCCCAATTCACGTAAGCGAATTAATATATTGTTGATTTCTTGCAAACCACCTTCAGAAATTTGAATAAGTGATTGTGCATTGTAAGCATTATTTCTTGCCATGCGAATACCAACAACCTGACCACGAATATTTTCAGCAATCGTAAGTCCGGCGGCATCATCACTGGCATTAACAATGCGTGAACCTGAAGACAGAGCAGTTTGTGCATGCTCCAATCTTTGTTGTTGCTTTGACAATTGCCTTTGAGCAGCAATCGAAGCTTGGTTTGTGTTTATTCTTAAGCCCATTTCGGCCTCCGTAGTTAAAGGTCTACTCCGTAAACCAGTCACCACGAACTCGTTTGTCAAACAGCTCCCACTGCCTAAAACAAGTTATGGCGGACAAGTCCATGTCTGGTTAATAATGTTTTGTTGAAGGTATTGCAGCGAAGGGGTGATTGGTCCCTTCACAACAATTAGACTTGGGAGGCTTTCATTCGTTGACTGCCGAAATGAAAATCATCACAAGTGCTTCAACGCGTTCATCTCCCTATCGACTAAGGTCTAGGAAACTTTAGGCTTTGGTCTAGTTTTTATTAAACGCAATGCATCTAGTGTTTGTTATAATTAAACTTTCAAAAAAAATTTTTTTTATTAGATGTGTTTTAATAAGAGACAAATGCAGGGTCCCACACCCTGCATTTTTAGTTATAATGAATTTGCCCGCCCTGTTATGAGTTAATTAATTTCAAGGCTCTCTGGCTAGATGTATTAGCTTGAGCCAAAACAGATACTCCAATATCTTGTAATATTTGGTTTTTGGTTAACTTAGTAACTTCTTCGGCAACATCGACATCAGTCAATGTGGATCGAGCTTGTTCAAGATTTTGTGTTTGGACGGATAAGTTATCAATTGCAAATTGGAATCTTGATTGGACAGCACCAAATGTCGACCTTGCATCAGCAATATTTAAAAGTGCTGTATCAATATCTTCCATTATATCTCGTGCTGTATCCTGATCATCAATAGCCAAACCGGCAATACCAGTTTGGCTAGCTGTAGTATTAGCATCTAGAGTGAATTTAATAATGTTCTCAGCATCTTTACTTGCCCCAATATGAAACTCAAATTGTTCACCTGAACCTGTTAACAACTGTTTATTACCAAATCGAGTCGATTGAGCTATTCGGTCAAACTCTGCCACCAACTGTTGGAACTCTTTATCTATAAAACCGCGTTCTTGATCACCAACTGTATCACTAGCAGATTGAACGGCTAATTCACGTAAACGTATCAATATATTGTTTTGTTCGTTAAGTCCCCCTTCGGCCGTTTGAACGAAGGCTAAAGCTGACTCAGCATTATTAGATGCTTGTTTTAATCCTCTGATTTGCGCACGCAGACCCTCTGCAATTGCAAAACCAGCAGCATCATCGCCGGCATTAACAGTTTTTGATCCTGACGCCAATCTTTTGAGGGACTGGTCTACCTCTCTTTGAGATTTTCCTAGATATCTTTGGGCAGCGATAGCCGCAGAACTCGAACGGATTCTGAACGCCACGAAGCACCTCTCCTTCCCCACAAGGTTTGAGGGCCCACAGACATATTTTCATTTCAGCAGTCAGAACTTATATCGGTGCAATGCGTTATTACTTTAGTGTTAATTTTGTGCTTTGCATTATTTTTTGTATATATATGTTTTTACTGGTTTTCTTATGATTTTTTATCAATGCGATTACCCAGATGATCAATTGGACCTTGGTAATCAGACATTCTAATGTATTTGGATATTACTTTGATACGAAATCTAGGGTCCTCAATTTTTTTTAATAATTTTATTTTATTTTTTTGCTGATTTAGAAATTCTATAAAAGATATCAAATTGCGCTTATGTGCGTTCTGTTCTGATTGTGTATTGGCATCACCACTCAAATCCGTGTCTACTGGCTTAATTATGATAGGTGGATAAATACCAGTTGTGGTTTCATCTCTCCTATTTTCTACTGCCTGACGGGCCACAAAGGGCTCGACTAGTGATAACTTCACCCAGACCTCCGTCCAGCCTATCGGCAGAATAATTAATAACTTAATGCTTTGCGTTGTTTTTTTGGACCGACTATAAGTTTCTAAGTTGTTAAATTAATTAAATAATTGGACTTCTGACAATTTGCGCTCGTCAAAGTAATTCGCTTGTCCGTGTAACTATTTGATATTATTTAATTATTTTTAAACAACAACTTGCTGAACCATAATTTAAACAGCCTGTTTTAAATAGATTTCTGGCACCTTTAAAAAGCTAATAATCTCAATATGTTACAAATCTCATTCTGGCACATTACATGCCTTATCTATATGTATGTTAAAGTCCAGGCGATTATACATTTTAATAATTGTTATCTTTGTTGGAGGAATTTTTGAGGCCTTCAAGGGTGTCCGTCTCAAAAACCAACATAAATCTGAGAATGTGTTAATTGGCAAGGAGTTGCAAGAAATTAATGTTTCTCCTTTTCATATGAGTCCTAACAATAAAATAAACTCCCCAAAAAAATTTAAAATGAGAAAAACCAGAAACATCAGCAAATTAGTAAAAAAAGAATACGACTTTGCAAAGGATCATACATTCTCACATGGTGTTAAAAAAGCTGACCACAAAGATAAAAACAAAAAAAATAAGAAGAAAAAAGATGAAAAGAAAAAAATTGTTAAGAAAAAAGAAAAGGAAACAAAAGTTTTAGACAACTCAGAAGTTGTAGTTGAGACAGAGGAAAATAACATTAACAATAATGAAAAGGACAATAATCCTACTCCGCTAGGTTTTCCTGGTACTCCTACAGAGGCAAAAAAAGAAGCCGTAAATGGAGTGCCGCAAACAACAGAAGAGTGGTTAGAGATCTTACTTGTTTTACCTACATATAAGAAAGTGGTTGAATTTATTGCTCACTATCAAAGTCAAAGAATTAATTCTCAGGTTTTTTATGAAGTGCTGACAGCTATGGCCGAAGATAAGAGAGAAGAAATAAATGAGTGGGGTGTTCGCGCAGCTGGAGCCACTCCAAATTATCAAAGTTTTCACTATTTGACTTCTGTTATTGCTGAACCTAGCATGCCTGGTAAAGTTCGTACTCTAGCTACTACACAATTAGATATTTACAAAAACACTCAATATCTTGATGTTTTAAAATCTATAGTTTCTTCTTCTGAATATAGTTTTACTCAAACTCTCGCCGCACAACTTATAGCAAAATCAGCTTATGAGAGTATAAAGAAGAAACAAAATATAAAAGAAAATCAGGTCAACTCACAAGGTGAAGAACCACAAAGAAGCCCAGCCTTATCGGCTTCAGTCATTAAAAATTATGAATCAACGAGAGATGTCCTCAACCAATTATTAGGTAAAAAAACAGATAGCGGATTAGAGGCTGCCGTCACAGAGGCTATCAACGCAATTAATAATTTCTTATCTTAAAAGATACTAACTGCTCCCGTTAATTGCGGATATATCTTGCTATTACGCTCTCTAAATACCTTTTTTTACTTTATAATTTGATGATTCGAGCGTTACTTCTCAAAACAAAGTTTTGAGAAGTCCACAACGAGCACAAAATCTACTTTATATGACGGGTTTTAACGAGGCGTGAGAATTCCAATCCGCAATTAACGGGAGCAGTTCTTAAAAGATAAGCTCAGTCTTCATTATGATAAATCATTTAAATACTACGCCTACTTTTCAATTATTGCAGTGTTTACTGAAAAAAGAACCGTGTACCTTTTAAATAGAAAAGAGTATTTTTTTATCTATGAGGTTGTATTTACTATTTATTTTTTTTTATAGCTGTTCAAGCTTGGCTCTTGAGCTTCCAACTGGTTTAAATGCTACTGATAGAGAAAAAATAATCAAACAACTCGGTATTCCTACTAGCTCCAAGTTTTTATCAAATCCTTATCCTTTGGGTGGCTATGTAGGACTTGAGTTAGGTGTAAGTTATCAAATAATAAGTATTGATGAAATTTCACTTTTAGGTAATCAAACTCAGGAAAATGAAAAATCACTCGCATTAATAGAACTTACATTTGGCAAAGGACTTTATAATAATGTTGATATTTATTTTAACTTTGCACCCTTAAACTATGAGGAGAAAGTAAATTCTTATGGTGGAATTCTCAAATGGGGATTCTATGAGGCTAAATTTTTACCTATTAACTTTTCTTTACTTGCACTTGGCAGTGTCTTTCATGTCGCAGACAGTTTTGTCAATCAAACTATCGGAATGGAACTCATGGCCGGCATAAATGTTGACAATCTAGCTATCTATTTTGGAATGGGTCAACTTCTTGGAGAGGGCCGGTTTATGGGTGGAGCCGCCGGAGTCGTCGACACCAACATCACAACAAAAGAAGAATCTAAGATTAGTCACATGTTTATTGGGCTCAATTTTGATATATCTAATTTTTTTCTTTCGGCACAAATGGACAGATATAGCGATGCTATTTTTAGCGCAAAACTAGGTTATCGTTACTAGTATTATTATTTTTCTTGTGACTTTTTTATAATTTGTGTGGTGGAGTGCCCCTCTACAAAATTTAGGGAAAGAACTTTGCCACCATAGGATTGTACAATATCATGACCCACAATTTGTTCAATGGGCCAATCTCCACCTTTTACTAGAACATCTGGTCTTAATTTTTTAATTATTTCATAGGGCGTTTCTTCGGCAAACAATGTTACAATGTCGACACACTCAAGTGCAGCTAAAATTTCAGCTCGATCATTTTCATTTTGTATAGGCCTAGATGGTCCTTTCAGCTTTTTAACACTGGCGTCCATATTAACTGCAACGACTAAGATATCTCCTAATGACTTGGCCTCTTGTAAATATCTAACATGTCCAATGTGTAAGATATCAAAACATCCATTGGTAAATACAACTTTCTTACCAGCACGAAAGGCGGCTAAATTTTCTTCAAGTTGTTGTTGTGAAAAAACTTGTCCCATTTATTATTGTTTTTTATAAAACTGCAAACCAGTTAAGTATGAAGCTATATCTTTTCTAAAAATTAAAGATAAAAGTGGAAGGGTTACCACTCCTGTGACCACTATTAAAATACTTCTCCACAAAACCAGAATAGGATAAATGGCTGATTTTATTTGCTCACTATCACCCATTTGATAATCAAATGTCCATTCGCCAAGTGTCTTTCCAAAAAAACTTCGGGAGACAATGACATACAATTGCAGTACGGCCACGTAAAGCATACCCATACTTATTTGGGTCATTAAGTCTGATTGCAATCCTTTAAAAACCATAGCCAACTTTACTCCAGTGACTAACAATAAAGTAATTAAAAACAATAAAGACATGGCTAAAACCACCATCATGTCTAAGAGCGCTGAGCTAAAACTAAATACAGCCGGCTTTAAATCATTGACTGGTGAATCTGCGGCACCCCTTCGAGTTCCAGCACTTACTTTTTTAGGAGTATAGACTTTATTTGGACGCTGAATATTAGGAATTTTTTCTTTTTGCAAAGGAACTACAGGGGTATCTTCAATTATCGGTGGCATATTTCTGCCTAAAGAAGGTGGCTCCACTCTAGATACACTGGCGAACTCCCCGTGCATTGACTTTCTAGGCAGTGGCTGAATGATTTCAATATCACTTTCAATGCTCACTTGTGGATTATTCTTTTCTTGTGTTGATTCCACCATAGAACCTGCCAAGCTTGTACTTACTCTATCAAGTGCTGACATGAGTTCTTGTAACTCTTGTTCTTCACCCATAGCTTGATTTGCAGATGCCTTAGGAATTTCACGTTTAACTTCTTCTATTATTTCTTCTTCTGTCGCTTTCCGTTTGTGAAAACCCAGTCCTGGTGTAATAGGTTTCATTTCAAAATCATCAAACAGATCCATTCTGCCCCCATTAAGAGATTTAAAAAAGATTCAGATCATACTTTATGATGCTGGTCAGGGCGACGCAAGCGGTTTCGACCCGCAACACTTGTTCCCCTAAACTGAGGGGAAATAATTTAACTGATTGAAATAATTCAACTTCCTTATCAGAAAAACCACCCTCACTACCTATAAAAACCCAAACTTCCTGGCAATTAGCAGATCTAATTCGGGCCAAACTTTCTTTTAAGTTGAGCTCTCCCTGACCCTCATAGGGAAAAAGACCTTCAATTCCCTGATCTGGGTTAAAGTCTTGTAAAATTTCCTCAATTTTACAAGGCTCTTCAATTGTCATTAATGGACTTCGACCTGTTTGCTGGGAGGCATTCTTAATAATTTTAAGCCACCTTTGCCACCTTGAACCTGAAATTTTATCTAAATTTCTGACAAAACTAAAATCAGAAAAAAAAGGCTGTATGCGATGTACACCTAATTCCACAGACTTTTCCAAAATAGATTCAAATGTATTAAACTTAGGCAAGGAGATGCACAAACGAATGTATGGTCGTGACAAGCTTGGAAGTTGCCTTTCTTCTAAAACATGAATAGTTGCCGTTTTCTTACTTTTACTTACCAATCTTACTAAATAAGCTTTTTGCTCTTCTGTGATAAGTTCAAACTTAGCTCCTTCTGGCAGTCGACAAACTTCACATATGTGATGAAAAAGTTCCGGACTTAGCTGTATTTCTTTATTGAGACTTAAAGGACTGTCTGACCAATATCTACGCATTCAAAAGAACTCCAATCCAATCACCCTTTTGTTTACACTCAATAATTTTTAAATTTTCAGTCTCTATAAATTCTTTTTTAAATGCAGGCCATCTTTCTTCTAAAATTCCACTTAGAACTAAATAGCCGCCAGGTTTTAAGACTTTTAAAAGGTCGAGCTTAATTTTGAGCAACACACCATCTATTATATTAGCCACTACCCAAGTATATTGATCTGATAATTCTGATACATCTTTGATAGATATATCTACAAATTCTTGAACTGAGTTTTTTAATACATTGTCTTTTGCCACCCTCAGAGATTCCTTATCAATATCAATACCAACAATATTATTAATTCCCAAATGGGCTGCAAGTATGGCTAAGACACCTGAACCTGTCCCTACATCTAACATATTATCAGAAGTTTCTATTGGTGCTGAACTTAATAGTTCCGCTACTAATTGAGTTGTTTCATGAGTGCCTGTACCAAATGCCATCCCAGGCTCCATCCAAATTATTTTTTTTGCGTTTAAAGGTGCAGTACACCATGATGGTACGATCCAAATATCCTGAACAATTTCAAATGGCTCATACCCCTTTTTCCACTCTTCTAACCAATCCTTCTCTTGTTCTAGATGTTCTTCATAATCACTAATTTGAAACTTTTTATATATCTCTTGATAAAAAATGTCTCCAGGATGAGTTTGAAAAAAAACTTCTAAACTAAAAACATCTGTGAATATTGTTAGAGGTTGATAATTCGCAGGATCATTTTGCTCAAACTTCAAAGCTTCACTAACCCCCAAAGCACCATAATCAAAACAGAAAGCAGTAATTTCTTCTTCCTGTTCACGTAGACAATTTTTTAAAGTAACTCTTACATATGTAGAAGGATTCATGCTAAGGGTCATACTACCCTTAGCAATTTATTGCAATTCCGGTAACACAATTGGTGTTTTATTTGGTAGGCTTGAAGCAAATTCTACAGCGTTCAAAGGAGGACCAACAGGTTGTGGTTTTGTAGCTTTTGTAGGAGCTTGAACGCTTTTGGTCGATGTTTTTAGACGCATCATTGTCGACAAGTCTAAACGATCGCCAACCATAACCGACTCATAATCTAAATTTGGGCGATCTTCGCGAGAAAATATTTTATGAACTCTCCCCACGCTGAGACCTTTCTGAACGTGAATAATTTTAATTTGACCAACTTCTACTTTAAGATCACCTGGAGATTTGTTTTGATAAGCATCATAAAGGGATGTTCGACGGTGAACAGTAATTATTACTCCCCTTTTAATACCAACTTCTGAACCTGCATTTACATAAAAATCAATGTAAGCGGGATCATTCTTACTAAGGGTTACTGGTTTTCTCGAGTCAAAAATAGCGACTTCTTTAGCCTGAGCTTGATAATTGACCGCTCCCAACAATAAAGCCAGGACCCATTTAGAATATTGCATACCCAATTCCTTTCCCTGGATACACCTTCCCTAGTTTCTAAGAAACCTATCTATGGTTTCTGCCGTCCGTGGCTTTCCTTGTATTTTTTTGTTCGGGAAATTTAGGTCTCGACTTGAGAATATGTCTCTTTTTTAGACTTTTAGCTATGTTATATGCTCTATTTTGCTAAATCTCTAGATAAGACTTCTCTTATATTTAAATTATAACGGTCTTTAAATCTTCTTAAAATTTTAAATTCTATCTGACGAACTCTCTCAGCACTCACTCCGTATTTTTCTCCAAGTTCTTGCAAAGAGACTTTTTCCTCGCTTAACCATCTTGAAGTCATAATATCTTGTTCACGATCACCGTAGTCACTTAACTCTTCGTGAACAATTTGTTTGATTCTATCCACGTATTCTTCATCAATCAGTTGTTGAATAGGGTTAAATCTATGATCACCTAGCCATTGTTCTGGTGCCATATTAGAATTTTCATCTTGGCTATCGGTGCTATGAAAACTTACTGAACCCCCACTTAAGGCTTGATTCATATACAGTACGGAATCAATTGGCACATCTAACTCATTAGCAATTTGTTGGGCCTTTGCCATTGTTAGGTTGGGTGTCAGTAATGATTTATGAAAAAATATTTTTCTATTTGGCTTTGTCGTTGCCGCTTTAACAATTTGCCAGTTTTTAACAATATACTCATTAATTTCCCCTCTAACAAAAGGAATAGCATGAGTCATAAACGTAAAACCCTTTGATGGGTCGTAGCTATTATAAGCCTTAATCAGCCCCACAACACCCTCTTGAAATAAATCCTCTGGAGGCAACCCATAACCTTTATAACGATTGATAATCTTGGGTAGTGTTCTTAAGTGAGCATTGACATATTTTTCTCTAACAGACTTATTTTTTTTATCGTACAAATGAAACTGCTCTTCTCTTGTTAACATGGGATAAGAAAAAGCTTGGTTGATCAATAATTGATAAACAGAAATTGATGATGAGCTATTATAAGATAAGCTATCATCACATCGAGAACTCTCTTCAAAATCATCATCAAAAGAATCATCAAGGTTATAACTTGATTTCTCATTCACATCAGATCTTTGAGTAAGCTCTGTGTTTTCAGCAAATACCAGCTGAGAAAACAGACATATAATAAAAAAGTAATATTTGACGTTCATGATCCTTCTTGATTATTCAATTAAAGGGCCAATTTTTAATATGAATGTTGAATCCTAGACAAGCTTGATAGCGTTTAAAGAAGATTTGATAAATGAAATGGGTAAAAATGTGAAAAAATGGACAAAAAAAAGCCAACCCTGAGGTTGGCTTTAATATTTCACGGTGGAAACAATTTCCACTAAGCTTCAAAAACTAAGCGGAGATTACCTCCACCGTGCTTATACTAGAATCTTTCATAAGCACCACCTCCTTTCGTGCCATAGACGGCATAAATAGAATACGACAATGTTAGCAAAACACCATGCTAAATATTTTTATGGAATGTATAAGTCATTTCTGTTGGAAATAGTAATTAAGCCTCAGCTTCAGGGATAGAATTGTTACCCGGCAAACGAACGGCTAGACCCAAATCTTCAGCTTGAACTTTGATAGGGGTAGATGGGTTTTGCACTACTCTTTGTTGTAGTTTTGCAAAAATAGGTTCACGAATAGCTAAGTTATTGTCTTGTAAAACACATTGTCGTGCCTTACGAGTGTTTACATCTATAACAATGGGTGCTTTCAAATTAGCCGTCATTTGCGTAGGATCTTCAGGGATAGTTACAATCGTGAAATATCTTAGACTATGGTCTGGCTGAAAGCTTATTACCTCATAATCTAATCGAGAAAGTTCAACTAAATAATTAGTAGCAAACAATTCTGGCTCTAAAATTGGAAAGGCAATACCTGGATTTTCACAACTTTGCATCCAAGCAAAGATTTCATCATTCGGATCGTCTAATAACACGAACTTCCGTAATTCAGTAAATCCTAGCAAACCTTCTGGAAATGTGAGAATGTCTTCATCGGTTAACTCTACAGCACCAAATCTAGACGTCTGTATTCTCATTTCTCCCCCTTACTCTATTGAGAATGCCCCTATAAAAGAGACACCGCAAGGCAAATTGTGGTTAAATCAAGTGGATTTTGTAAAAATAAAAAAAAGGGAACTTAACTCTGCTCCCAATTTAATTGGACAAATATTTGAAATTATTAAAATTTCTATAAATTTAAGTCTTTAAAAGCTTTGCAACAGCGCGTGAGCTTTCTGAACTAGATAACGCAGATTGTTCATTCTGAGTTTGTATAGCTTGATAAACTTCTTCTCTATGAATTTTTGTATCTTTTGGCGCTTCAATACCTAAACGAACTTGCTTACCTTTGATTTGAACTACACGGATTTTAATATGGTCATCTATTGCAATACTTTCACCGAGCTTCCGAGTTAAAACCAACATTTCAGTTCTCCTTCAACATCCTAGTCAAAAGATTGAGCGGAACTCTCGTTCAATCTTAAATACGCTTACCAATTCTAATAATTGGTCCCGTATTTATGTTAACGGGCAAAATAGCATGAAACCTTAGCTATTATTTTTAGTTATTCTTGTCAAGAAATGCGTTTTGCTCTCAACTAAAAATTAACAATTGCTGAGGAAATGTTTTGTAAAAAATCTATTTCTTAGCCTAGAAATGACATATAAATATATCCCATATGAAAAAGGGGTATTTGTTCAGTTACATTTTATTGTTTCTAATACTTTGTGCCTGTGGGTCACACAAATTAGCTCTCAAAAGTGATTATGAGCCAGCTCTCAATTTCTATGAAAATGGAGAGTACACAAAGGCGAGAAAAGCCTTACCACAAAAAGAAAAAGGTGGTTTCATTTACTCTACTGAAAATTTAATGATCGATTTGATTCATGGACAACCTGAGCCAGAAAAACTCCTGCCCCTTGCCAAGAATTTAGAACAACGTCAAGTTACTTATGTAACAAATGAAGCTGAGAACTTTTTTTATCGAGAAACTGAAGAAGGTTATTTCCCAGCAGAACATGAAGTTATCGCTTTCCATATTTTACTCGGATATGCCTTTGCAAAAAATAATAATAAAGAAGCTGCTTGTATCGAGGCTCGGCGGGCCGGTGAATATTTAGAGTCTGCTTTTGACGATCGCCGAGGTCGCTTTGACCACCCTGGTATGCGAATGTGGCTTGCTGGACTATTTACTTATTGTAATGAGTGGGAGCATGCAAAGGTTGACTTACGAGTGGCTGCAAAACAGTTGGTCAATCTTGAATTAGAGAAAATTAGTGAGCTCAATGAACCGCCTAAACATTTACATTTAGCCCTTATCGGTGACGGGCCGAACATAAAATGGGTGGGAGACAACTCTGATCAACTGTTTGATCTCGATAAAGTGGAATTTAAAAGTAATTTATATTCTGAGATTAATTTAAGTCTCTTAGATGGAGATTCTAAAAATAACTTTATTGCCAGCGCACCTTCAGAAGCATGGTACCTTAGACATCAAGAACGAAATACAGCTATCAGAGAAATCTTAGATAAATCAAAATATATGGTGATGGCAATTGGTGCTTCATCACAAGCCGTATTACACAAAACAGGAGCTGCATTAGCTTCGGGAGCTATGATCACCGGAGGGGTTGTATTGGCCACAGTGATTATTGGAGGAACTGTCTATTTATTAATCCAATTAGGAGGCAATTGTGGCTCTGGCTGTGGCGAGCTCCTTGCCCTTGTCGGTACTATTGGCTGGGCCGCTGGAGAAACCTTAATGGATCATGGTAAAAAACTTTTCATTACCGAAAACCATAAAGCCAATAAGAACTTAAAAGAAGACTTAGATATTTCTAAAACTTATCGTTTTGTGCGCTTTTTGCCAGACAAAATTGCACTCGGAGTTTCAGATACAATGGCCCAACTGGAACAAGAAAATTTAGGTTTTAAATCAACAAAAAAACCTTTTTTAACTTTAGAAAACAAAGGCAGATTTGTTCATCTTTATCAGTGGACGCCTTAGTATATAAATAAACTCGGCTCAATTCGCTCCTCGCAATACTATCACTATATCTCTCCAGTCAATTTGGGGAACTAAGCTTTATCTTTCCAACCAATTTGGGGAACTAAGCTTTATCTTTCCAACCAATTTGGGGAACTAAGCTTTATCTTTCCAACCAATTTGGGGAACTAAGCTCTATCTTTCCAACCAATTTGGGGAAC
>JAGRAE010000060.1 GCA_020435005.1 Bdellovibrionales bacterium | reverse complement strand
CTGGCAATTGATTTTCGGGAAGTGAAGCACAGACCTCTTCACCAGTGTCTTTTTGCATTTTACAAACATAGGCTCCGTACCTACCAATTCTAAAACTTAAATTAGTAAGTCCATGTAGTGAAATTGATCGTGAAGTTTCGTCGTCAATATTTTTTTCCTGCTCTTGAACTGAATTTTTTAAGCCTTCTTTGCCAAAATAAACTCTATCCAAATATTTAACAAAATCTAAATCCCCTTGGGCAATATCATCTAATGAGTTTTCCATTCCTGAAGTAAAATTAACGTCCACATAGTTTGGCAAATATTGATTTAATAGTTTAGAAACAACTAATGCCGTAAAAGTAGGAACCAACGCATTCCCCACTTTTTTAACGTAACCACGATCTTGAATGGTACTAATAATAGCGGCATAGGTTGATGGGCGACCAATACCATCTTTTTCCATTCTCTGAACTAAACTCGCTTCAGTATATCTCGCTGGTGGTTTTGTTTCATGTTCTGTACTTTCCAATTTACTACAATTTACTGCATCACCTGTTTTTAGCTTTGGCAAAGGCACTTCACGATTTTGTAAAGTTGCATCCGGATCATCAGAGCCCTCAACATAGGCTTTTAAAAAACCTGGAAATTCAATGGTCATTCCCGAGGCAGAGAACACGGCGTTGGCTACTTCAAACTTCACGCTCACTTGCTTTTGTTGAGCATTAACCATTTGACTGGCCATCGTTCTTTTCCAGATTAGATCATACAATCTTAATTGAGTTCCCGACAACCCAGTCTCATCAGGAATTATAAATTCCACTCCCGCGGGGCGAATAGCTTCGTGAGCTTCTTGTGCACCTTTAACTTTTTTCTTTGTATAATTTCTGGGTTCAGCTGGAAGATAAGAATTTCCGTAGAGATCTTTAATGCACTTTCTCGCTGCTGTAATGGCTTGATCAGATAAATTTGTAGAATCTGTTCTCATGTAGGTTATAAAACCTTGTTCATAAAGTTTTTGTGCAACTTGCATTGCTTCTCGGGCCGATAAACCCAACTTACGATTGGCTTCCTGTTGAAGAGTAGACGTTATAAACGGAGGTGCAGGCTTGCGTGAAACAGGTTTCTCATCAACTTCTGAAACTTTCCAATTCTTACCTTTTATTTTAGAGATAATATCCTTCGCATTATCTTCAAGAACATGTAGAACTTGCCCTGATTTTGCCTCTAACAACTCACCGGTCTCACTGTCAAAATCTTTTCCAGTTGCAACTCTCTTCCCATCAAAACTAAATAAACGAGCCTCAAAATTAACTTTATCTTTGTCGCAATGACCCGTTAATCCCCAATAGTTTGATTTTTTAAAACGAATGCGCTCATGCTCTCTTTCTGAAATGAGTTTAACTGCAACGGATTGCACCCGTCCCGCAGATAGACCATAAGCCACTTTTTTCCATAACAATGGAGATATTGTATAACCGACTAAACGGTCTAATATACGTCGTGCCTCCTGAGCTTTCACTAAATCTTGATCTATTTCACGAAACTCATCAAGGGCCTTGTTAATAGCTTCTTTAGTAATCTCATGAAATACCATACGTTTTGTTGGTACCTTTGGTTTTAAAACTTCTACTAGGTGCCAGCTAATACTTTCTCCTTCACGGTCTTCGTCCGTTGCAAGTATTAATTCATCAGCATTTTTAAGTTTGTCTTTTAAGGCTTTAACAATTCTAACTTTAGACTTTGGAATGCAATAAACAGGATCAAAATGATCATCGACATTGACACCTAAATTGGCCCAGCTTTCTTTTTTAAATTTTTCGGGGATGTCTTTAGCTGACTGTGGTAAATCGCGAATATGCCCCATACAGGATTCAACTGTATAATCCTTACCTAAAAACTTTCTGATGGTTTTGGCTTTGGTGGGAGACTCCACAATAACTAATTTTTTGCTCACATCTGCTGTTTTTTTGGCCATAACTAAAGACCTGCCTTTTTATTTAAAGATATTCTTAATACTTTTTTAAAATAAGGACTCTTTTTCTTTGTGCAAGTATTTTTATTACATATATAGATGTTCATCCAACAATGCAACGCTTCCCAAAGCTTGCTTTGCAATTCAAGTAATTAACAGTAAAAGCAAGACCATGAAGAGTTTAAAGCAATTAGATGCAAAAAAAATTAAGTATTTATTTACAGACATTGATGACACGCTGACTAAAGATGGATTGTTGCAACAAGAAGCCTACAGCGCACTGTGGAAGTTGCACAAACAAAATATTCAGGTCATTCCAGTTACAGGTCGTCCTGCTGGTTGGTGTGAGTTAATTGCCAGACAGTGGCCGGTTCGAGGTGTGATTGGTGAAAATGGTGGGTTCTACTTTTACTATCAAAATAAAAAAATGCACCGCAAGTTTGTATTTACTGAAGAGGTAAGAGTTGAAAATCAAAAAAAATTAAAAAAAATTGAACATGAAGTTTTAAGCTCTATTTCTGGAAGTGCACTGGCCTCCGATCAATTTTGTCGTCTAATGGATTTAGCTATCGATTTTTGCGAAGATGTGACTCCTCTATCGCCTAAAGACATTCAAAAAATTGTTTCCATTTTTGAAGCTCACGGAGCCGTCGCTAAGGTGAGTTCCATTCATGTTAATGGCTGGTTTGGAAACTATGACAAGCTCAGTATGTGTCAAGAATATTGTAAAGATGTGCTTGGTTTTGAACTCGACTCAAATAATGAAGCCGTTGTTTTTGTGGGAGATTCCCCCAATGATGAGCCTATGTTTAAGTTTTTTAAAAATTCTGTGGGAGTGGCCAATGTCACAGAGTTTAAATTGAATTCTCCACCTAAGTTTATAACTCATAAGAAACGCGGAAAAGGTTTTGCCGAACTGGCTGATTGGATTTTGGCAAGCCAATGACTAAGCAAGAACGTGCCAACTATATTCATCAACGCTTGGAAAAGTTGTTTCCTGTAACGCCTATTCCATTGGACCATAAAGATCCATATACTTTATTGATAGCGGTTTTACTTTCGGCCCAGTGTACAGATGTTCGTGTTAATCAAGTCACTCCCCATTTGTTTAAAGTTGCTGACACACCCGAAAAAATGTCTAAAATTTCTGTTGAGAAAATAAAAGAAATCATTAGACCTTGTGGTTTATCTCCTCGCAAATCAAAAGCTATATCCGATCTCTCAAAAATCCTTGTTAAAAAACATAAAGGTCAGGTGCCAGAAAGTTTTGAGGAATTAGAAGCTTTGCCGGGAGTGGGTCATAAGACCGCCTCGGTTGTCATGTCTCAAGCTTTTGGTCATCCGGCTTTTCCCGTGGACACGCACATTCATCGGCTAGCACAAATTTGGAAACTTACCAAAGGTAAAAATGTTGAACAAACTGAAGAAGACTTAAAGAAGCTTTTCCCAAAAGATTCATGGAATAAACTTCATTTACAAATTATTTTCTATGGTCGTGAGTTCTGCCCTGCCCGCGGCTGTGATGGCTTGCGTTGTGAGTTGTGTAAAGAAATTTATCCTAAACGTAAAACTGCGATAATGAGAAACAAGAGTTAAATTGAGTTGATACTGCTCCCTTTAATTACGGATTTGAAGATAATTTCTTGAAGATCGAACGAGGCGTATATGAAATAAGTCGAGAGAGAGCTGAGAGAAATTATCTTCAAAGATGGCTGTTTGGCGACAGTCTCTAGAAGTAATTAATTTAAGCTTTATCAACAGACAAATAGGATAAGTTTGAAGCTTTTAAAATTGTGAACCTGTTATTAACAAGAGTCCAATTGCAATCATGGCTGGAACAGCTTGTACAAATAAAATTCTTCTATTCACGCTGTAGGCACCATATAGCCCAGCTATTAAAACACAAATTAGAAAGAATAGTTTGATTTGAAATGCAAAGCTATTATGTGGATGTGAAAGTCCCCAAATTAAACCAGCAGCAAGAAAACCATTGTAAAGCCCTTGATTTGCCGCCAATACTGCCGAAGATTTTGCTTTCTCTAGACTTTGAGCAAATATTTTAAGTCCTTTAGGTTTGGTCCAAAAAAACATTTCTAGAATTAGAAAATAAATATGCAATAAAGCCACAGTAGCAATTACAACATTTGTAACTAAAATCATTTTTTTAATACTTCTACTTCTTTAGGTTCATCAAATCGGCAAAAGGATTGTTAAAAGGTTTGCCACCAGCACGAGGCTTTCCACCACCACCGCCATCGCGGCGCGGTCCACCACCACCCTTTTTAGGTCCTCGATTGGCAGCCCCTTTGCCACCACGAGCCGATTTAGAGTGTCCGTCTTTTGCCTTACCTCTAAATTTTGACTTACCTTCCGACTTTGAAACCCGGGGTTTTGCTACTTTAGGCTTTTCAGTAAGAAGCATAGTAAAAGAGATTTGCTTTTTTTCAACGTCGACATCTAAAACTTTAACTTGAACTTGGTCACCAGGACTAAGCACAGTTTTGGGATCTTCAACAAACTCGTGTGATATTTCAGATAAATGCACTAAACCATCTTGATGAACACCCACATCTACAAAAGCTCCGAAGTTAGTTACATTAGTTACTATCCCCGGACAGATCATGTCTTTCTTCAGATCACTGATTTCGTGAATGTCTTCTCTAAACTTAAAAAGTTGATAGGGGTTACGTGGATCGAGACCTGGCTTTTTTAACTCTTGGACAATATCATCAAAGGTGTATTTACCTATGAGTTCTTCCCACTTCCCGCGGAGAGCCTCTAATTTAGACGCACCATCTCCTACTAGCTGTGATACATTCACACCTAACTCATGAGCCATATCTTTAACGGCCATGTATCTTTCTGGGTGAATACCAGTGCGATCTAATACTTTTGCACTGTCTGGAATTCTCAAAAAGCCAGAAGCTTGCTGAAAAACTTTTGAACCAAAATTAGAAACTTTATTGAGTTCTTCACGGTCTTTAAATAATCCATGTTCTTGTCGATACTTTACAATATTTTTTGCTATGGCTGGGCCAATTCCTGAAACATATTGTAATAGAGATTCAGAGGCAGTGTTTATATTTACTCCCACCTGGTTCACACAAGATTCAACAACATCATGAAGCGCTTTTTTTAACTCAGGTTGTGAAACATCATGCTGGTATTGACCTACACCAATACTTTTGGGTTCAATTTTTACTAATTCAGCCAAAGGATCTTGTAAACGACGAGCTATAGAAATAGCTCCACGAACTGTTAAATCTAAATCTGGAAATTCTTCACGTGCGATATCTGAAGCTGAATACACACTCGCACCGGCTTCATTAACTAAAATTACTGGTACTTCAATACTTATTTCTTTTAAAACATCGCGAATAAATATTTCAGCTTCTCGCCCACCTGTGCCGTTACCCACAGCAATAACATCAATTTTAATTTGCTTAAAGACTTCTTCAAATAGCTTCTTTGCTTTTTCTTTTTCACCATCGCCTTGGGTATGAAGGACTGTATTAGAAATAAACCGCCCATTATTATCCACAAGAGCAATTTTGCAACCCGTTCTTAATCCTGGATCAACGCCTAACACAACTTTAGAGCCAAATGGACTAGACATTAAAACTCTTCGAACATTTTCGGCAAAGACCTGAATAGCAAAAATATCAGATTGATCCTTTAGTTTGCGATGAATTTCATTTGTAACAGACGGCACAACATGAACTGTCAAAGCTACTTTAGCACAATTTTTTAGAAAATTAGTCACTTGTGACGACATATTTTTAATAGAGTATATTTCATAATCTTTTAATAATTCATCATCATTAGCTTCCATAGAAACTGTTAATTCGCCTTCTTGCCAACCTCTTCTTAATGCTAAATATCGGTGAGAAGCTTTTTTTGTACTTAGACTTTTTACTGATTCTTTATAATCTTGGTACTTATCAAACTTAGAATTGGTTTTATACTTCTTACCTGGTTTGCTGATTATAACTCCATTCTCCCAGTAAGCCTCTTTTACTTTGTTGCGTAGCTCAGAGTTTGCTGTGATTTTTTCCACAAGAATATGTTGTACACCTCTTAAAACTTCATCATATGTAACAAAACCAGCGGTAGGATTTATATACTCTTTTGCTTTGACTTCTATTGCCGTGCTGTCTGTAAGAGAGCCCTGTCCCAAACGCCAAATCCACTCAGAAAAAGGTAACAGGCCAGCTTCTTTTGCTAACTTTGCTTTCGTTTTTTTCTTACGTTTAAATGGACGGTAAAGCTCTTCGACTTCTGCAATATCTGTAGATGCTATAACTTGAGCCTTAAACTCGGGAGTCATATTCCCTTGTTTTTCGACTTCGTCTAGAACAAACTCTTTCCTTTTTACTAACTCTTCCCACTTTTCATGACTATGAATGATATCTCGCACTTCAACTTCTGATAAATTCCCAGTTTTTTCTTTGCGGTAACGGGCAATAAAAGGAACGGTTGCGCCTTCTGATGTTAATTGTAAAACTGCCTCTATAGACTTTGTGTCTACCTTTGGCAGCACCTTACTGATAAACTTCTTAAAATCTTGACTTACTTCTGACATTTATTTGTGACGGTACATGATTAGACCGTGGCTGGGATCGTAAGGAGAAACCCCTACTGTTACTTTATCTCCGACAACCACTCGAATATTAAATCTGCGCATTTTGCCGCAAAGTTTAGCTGTTATTTCAACATTATTATCCAATAAAATTTTGTAAATGCCTCCAGCTCCTGCATCTACAACTTTACCTTCAATTTGTGCTAAATCGTCTTTTGCCATAATTTTTCCGTTTTCTACTTAATAGTCACTCTAATTTAAAAAGTAAAGTTAATTACTTATAATTTGATATCAAATATTTAACACCTTCTTCAAATAGAACTTCAAGACGGTCATTGACATTATTCAAAATATAACCCCAGCCCAAAACCTTGTGCTGTATGGGAGTATTTGGCTCATATTGATTTCTCATATTATAAGATGGGGCTTTCTCACCCTTATTAGTGGCTTTTCTTTGAAGTGATGCCCACTTTTTTGCCAATTTGCTCATTTCTTCTGTTAGAAAAACGGGTGTCTCTTTTGTTTTTTGTACTTTTTTTGAACTTTCTTCAAATGTTTTTTTAGATTTGCTAACAACCTTATCCACTATAGTTTGAGGAGCTTTAACTTTATCTGATTTTTTGGTCCCTCTTTTAGACATGGTTTTTTCAACTGTGACTTTTTTGCTACTTTTATTTGCCACCTTTTTTAAACTTTTTTTACTTTCTTTCTTTTTTGCAACCTTTGTCGTCGCCTTTTTTTTGCCGGTTTTTTTTAATGCTGTTTTAGATTTTTTTTGAGCCATTGAACCCCTCTTTTTGTTCAAAAGTATTTCACATAGCGCAAAAAAGTATTTTTGGCTAGCCTATGAATTTTAAAAAATCTAAAAGTTACTAAGATTTATGTGTTTTACTAGCCAAAACAAGCTGAGGAGAAAGTGTGAGCAAAACAGTTAAACTCTCGGAAATACTTAAAAAATACTCTGACTTAGTCACTCACTTTAGCGGCCCAGAAGACTGTGAAATTATAAAACCCTGCGCAATGGAAGCCCCTCAAACTAAATCCATCGTATATATTTCGAAAAATGAATTTATTAAGCCCTGCATCGAAAATGGAGTTTCAGTAATAGTCATTCCAGAAACTCTCAAAGAATTTATACCCGAAAATAGTCCGCTCACTGTATTAATTGCCCCTAATACACATGTGGCTATGGCCCTCATTAATTCCACTTTTTTTCCAACAACGGAAGCCCCTACAGAATTTGATAGCCATTCAATTCATCCCACTGCGGTCATTTCTGTAAAAGCAAACATTGCGAATAATGTAATTATTGGTCCCAATGTTGTAATAGAAGAGGAAGTGAACATTGAATCAGGTGTAAAAATTAGTGCTAATACAACCATAAGACATCATTCCCATATTGGCACGAATACAATTATAGGCGCAAACACAGTCATCGAACCTTATGTTAAAATTGCTAGTGATGTAATATTACACAGTCAGGTTTTAATCGGACACCATTGTGAATTAGGCGAAAAATGTATTATTCAATCTCAGTCCACTATAGGCTCAGAGGGTTATGGCTACGCCACTGATAAACAAAATAAACATTATCACAAACCACATTATGGTCGAGTTATTTTACATGAGCGTGTAGAAATTGGCGCTGGAGTTTTAGTTGACCGTGGAGCTTACTTAGATTCTGTAATTGGCGAAGGTACAAAAGTAGATAACTATTGCCACTTAGGTCACAATTTAAAAATAGGCAAGAATTGTTTAATCACTGCCGGTATGATTACAGCCGGCTCTGTTACCATAGGCGATAATTGTATATTCGCGGGAAGAGTTATTGTTAATGGACACATTTCTATTACAGATAATGTTATAGTGGGTCCTTTGGCTGGGATTTCAAACTCTATAACTAAACCAGGTCAATATGGTGGTTACCCTTTACAATCCTACAAGGAGTCCATAAAGACCACCGCTACTCTCAGACACCTCACACAATTAGTTAAAGATGTCCGAAAGCTAAAAAAACACAACGACTAATCTTAAAGCTGACTGATCCCACCCTGGCCATCTACAAATAAGCTTAAGCTCTGCTCACTATGATTAAGTGATTTTACCGACCAGTGGATATTTAACTCGATACCTGCAACAGGATCTGTGGCTGAACCGACATTTAAAGTAAATGGAACTTTGACTGAAGACTCAAATTTAAATCCCCACATAACATCAATTTTTGCAGGAGCCACTGAAACATTTGCCAAGTATTTACCTTTTTCATGAAAAGAACCACCATAGGAATAAGTGACTCTATAAACAACATCAATAACTTCTATGCCATAAGTATTCTCATAAGTAACTTGGTAATACTTACTGTTTGGCATTTGCCAGGTCGCCAATTGATCCCAACAATAAATTCCACTAGGTAAGGCATGTACTGTTACGGATTCCACATCTACAACGGCTTTGTTATCTTGAATGATTTTCCAAACTTCTTTTCCCCAGCGGATAACTTGATCTAAATCAACATTAGATGGCTCAGCATCTTTTGATCCGTCATCAGAACAATTGCTTACATAATTGGGCGTATAGGTATTATTTAAACCCGGCATATTGAGTACTTCTTGTTCTGTTAATTCAGCTACTTTGTAAGATTTTATTTTAAAATATTTTGCATCTTCATTTTGAGTTGATTCAGTTGCAGAAAAACTATATTGAAAACCAAAACAGAGTAATAAGACAAATATTCGTTTCATTTCTTCCCCCCTTTTGAAAACAGCCATCAGGCTACTCTGATCCTTTGGCTCTTGCAATGCAAGATTTTGTTTGCATTGCAATAAAATCTTTTTATGAATGATAAGTTACTGAAATTAGGGCCAATAATTGCCTTAAGTTCAAACAACTATTATCTAATAATAAATAGCGATTTTCTTCACGACCCGTAAATTTCTTCTTATAGGCATAGAGACCATTGGTTTTATACAGAGGTTCCAACTTTTGATTAATTTTAAAAGCAATATTTAATGGCGAATGACCCTCAACTTTTTGAAATGCAGCTAAGCCCATGGCTAGCTCTTGAACGCCTTCCACCTTAAGCAACCTTAACATGCGAGCTATTAAATAATCTAATGCCCACCTTTGTTTTTGCTCAAATTGAATAAGATGATCCACATAATAAGCTTTTCCTTGATGGGAATTATATGGAAGTATTGATAAAAAAGCATGAATTTGATTATTTGTTTTAACTAAAAACCAACGCTCTTTTTCTGCACCAGGAAAGTCAGTTGAAATTTCATCAAGTAAAAAAAAGATACGAGGACCTCGTTTAGTTTTTATCCATTGTTGCTCTAACTTTTTTAACTGTGCTAACCATTCTAACTTAATACTATGAGATATTTCTTTAAACTCTAATTGACTTTTGAATCCTTGATTAAGTGCGCGACGGATATCTCGACTCTTAAATCCCGACTCTCTGTAGGTTGATAAATCTAAAAAACGAGAAACACCTACTTTATATTTACTAAAATTCTTTGTGTTGTTAGCGAACTCTTCAGAAAAGTAATATCCACAAACTATTTTTCCTTGAGCATGTGACCAATCTACAAATTCATCAAACAGTAATTGCTTTTCATTGTCATCTTGAGTTTTACAAAGGGGATCACCTGCAACAACATGCGCACGCTTAGAATTTTCATAAGCTACAACTCCGCGCTGACTCTTGTAAAACTGTTTACCTGTTTTGAGCCAAATTGAGTGTAAGGGAAATGAACTGTGTTCATAAATAGTCTCTGGCAATTTTCTAAGCATAATTTATTTATAATGAAGCCTTTTGCATTTGGCAAAAGATATCCAGACTTTTGTCAAAAAATATTCATTTACTGTAGATTAATTTAAATACAAAGATTAGTCAAAATTAGCCCTTTCAATTTTTAAGTACAGTCCGAAAACTATGGAAATAGGGATAAAATGATGAAGAAAAAAGTTTTAAAACTTTTTAAATATGTTCCAGAGGATTTAAAAGGTATTTTTTTGCGACAACTTTTAACAGTACCTGATAATTTTGATGAAGACATTATATTTCAACTGGCACAGAATGAAAATGAACGAATAGGAGCTTTTTCATTGGTATATGAGTGTTATCTTGAAACTGGATCTGAAACTCCAAATAAGTCTAAAGTTCGAATCAATCCATTTTTGGCTCTGCCTTCTACACAAATAATTATCGCCAAACATAAAGATCAAATAATTGGCACTTTAAGTATTATTCCAAATAGTTCTTTTGGCCTACCCTCTAACGAAAGAATGGACTATGAAGAGTTAATTAAAAAAGATTTCAAAATTGCTGAACTGTCTTCCTTAGCCGTTAAAAAAAATTACAGAGGCAATAAAGGCAATATATTTTTTGGCTTAATTAAGTATGCTATAGAGTTGAACTCAAAACATCTGAATATTGACTATATTGTAACCATGATCCGTAAAAATAAAATTGATTTGTATTTACATCTTATGGGCTTTAATTATTTAATAAAAGATGAAATCAAGGGCTATAAGTATTCAAATTTTGCAAATGTCTATTGCCTCTACTTAGACATAAATATGTTTCCTTTATGGCTGTACAAACATTATGGCTTGAAAATGAGAAATAAAAATTTATATAATTTTTTTTACAAAACCAATTTAAAGAATTTTATTTTACCTAATAGCCCCTACAAAATTCCTAATATAAATCGATTAACGTCTAAAGAGATCAATCTCCTGAAAATTACTTGGAAAAAAAAAATAAAATTACTTAGCAAACACCAACTAATATATTTAGATTATATTTATCCTGATTTTTCTTCTAAATCATTTTTTTCAAAAAATAGAAAACTTAACCGTGCAGAGGTTCGTTTCGAGTTGTTACATAATGGATTAATAATCGATAAAAATAAGTCCTATAAAGTATCAATTAAAAACATTTCTCCTTCAGGTCTTAAAATTTTTAGTGAGAACATGATTGAAACAAATAAAAATTACATTCTAAAAGTGAATTTGGGAGATTTTGACAGTTCAAAACTAGTAATTTCAGCAGTACGTAAAGAAGCTGATAAAAATATTTACGGCTTAAAGATTTTAAGATCTGATAACAATTGGAAGAATTACTTTAATTTCATCAACCAAGATGCGGCATAATAAATGGAAAAAGTACTAAATATACAAACAGATAGTTACAAAACAGTATTTTATAAACTCGAACCTTCTTTATTTTACAGCCAAAGAGTTCACCACTGGAAAACGCCAGTACAACATATTGATGTAATCAGCAACTGTTGGAATGTAGTTTTCGGCAATTACCATCAAGGAGATTTGAGTTTTATAAACAATAATCAACGTGACACATTTGATGGCATTTGGGCTTTTGTAATACCACCTTTTTCTATTTTACACTGGCAAATTAATACAAGTCCACTGAGGTGGCAAAGTTATACACTCCTTGAAAATAATATTGAGAACTTTCCCTATAAACCGATTGCATTTAAATTAGATGAAATACCCATCTTGCAAAGCTCTAGAGACATTCAAGTTTTTATAAGTACTATTCCAGATGACATTTTAAACTTAGAAAAAAATGATAAAGCCTCTGCACTGGCTATAAAGACTAAAAAATTATTAGATAATACATTTAGAGACGATTTTCCAATTGCTGAAATTGCTAAGAAGCTCAATTGTTCACATAGTGTAATGTCGAGATACTTTAAGAATAACTACGCCATTAGTGTAATAAAATATAGAAATCAATTACGCCTTTTTGATTCATTATTAAACTTGTTAACAAATAACAATAAAGTAAACGAAGCTGCACAACATGCAGGCAATAAAGATCTCTCGAAGTTCTATAGGCGGTTTAAAAATTTTTTCAGAACATCCCCTTCAAGCTATAGCCCAAGGAATACTAGATGAAAAGCCATTTTTCTTATGATTTAAATCGTTTTAACACACTCGAAGAAGAAATTATCAGACTTGATAAACAACACTCACACTTTAATAAATTTGAAACAAAAAAACTTACAGAGCTTGGTGTTAATAAAACCTCTAGAATCTTAGAGATTGGTAGTGGCACTGGTTCAATTACCAAAACACTTGCGAGTTTAACACCGGGAGGCAAAGTAACAGCCATAGAAAAAGAGATTCAATTTAAAAAAATGTGGCAAACAAATTTAAAAGATTTTAAAAATGCTGAGCTTGTCATAGGAGATAGCTTTGAAGTATTACCTATGTTACAGCATGTTTTTGACTTTGCTTATTTAAGGTTTGTATTACAACACATTAAAAAACCACATGAACTGTTAAAATTAATATTTGAAAAATTAGATAAGGGTGGAAAGTTAATAATCACAGATATTGATGATCAACTCACTTTTTGTTACCCCCATTCTGAAAAACTAGATAACTTGTTAAATGACGTTCAAATAGCACAAAGACAATTAGGTGGCGATCGTTTTATCAGTAGAAAGTTACCAACTATTTTGACGCAAATAGGATTTAAACATATTTCATGTGAAACTATTTGCTTTACAAACACACAACTCTCCTTTCAAGACATTTGGCGATTAAATATGGGTTTTAAATCTAGTTTAGTACCATCACATTCGAGTAACATTGTTAATTTGCAATACCAACTGCAAGTAGCTGACGAAAAGTCTGAACTTTTTTATAATGTTGGAGTCGTTGTAACAACGGCTCAAAAGTAGATATGAACTTTAAATATTCACAAGCATTTTCCAGAAACCTTGGCATCTTAACTAAAGACGAACAAATATGTTTATCCCAAACTAAAATTGGTATTGCTGGAATGGGCGGAGTCGGCGGAGAATATTTAATCTCATTAGTCCGCATGGGTATCCAAAGTTTTAAGATTTGTGATATTGATCATTTTGAAATTGCAAATTTCAATAGACAATTTGGTGCAAATTGTAGTTCTATCAATAAATTAAAAACAAAAACCATGATGGATATGGCTCTTCAAATAAACCCCCGGTGTCAAATCAAGATCTACAATGAACCCATCACATCACTAAATGCAAAACATTTTGTTGAAGGATGTGATTTAGTTATTGATGGAATGGATTTTTTTGCACTCGAAGCCCATGAAGTTTTAATAAATGAATCTTTAAATCAAAAAAAAGTCGTTGTTGCTGCTGTGCCTTTAGGTTTTGGTGCAAGCATTATTGCCTTTCACCATCAACACATGAGTTTCAGTGATTTTTTTAATTTTAAACAAGCTAAAAATGATGAAGAAAAGGCATTGCTCTTTGCTCTCGGCTTTGGCGTTGGTTCCTACCACACAAAATATATCGATAAAAATTATATACAAATCAGAAACAAAAAGGGTCCTTCGATTATTCCAGGCATTAAAGCCTCTGTAGGACTCATTTGTACCAGTATAGTTAAATCTTTATTGTGGCCACATGAAATTAAATATTCTCCTCATGTGGTCCATTTGGATTTCAGGCTATTGAAAGTAAAAAGAAAATTATTGATGTTTGGCAACAGAGGGTGGTTGCAAAAATTAAAATTTTTTATTGCCAAAAAAATTTATCTAAAAGGTTAGAGTGAATTTCTTAGCTCTAAAATCTTTAACTCTTCTAAGCTTTGAGATTTATTAGTTCGAGGTGCACACATAGAGCGAGAAGTCCAACGACCTAACTCAATGTAGTGAATTTTGTTAATGCCATCGTGCTCAATTTGAAAATATCGGAACTCATCATCTTGGCTATAAACTACAATTCGCTCTACCACTCCACCAAACTCTGAACTTACTACTTCACTCGTCCAGTGATCACCTGTTCTCAACGTCATCTGATCATTATAAAACTCACCAAATGCACCGATGGTGTTAAGTTTAATATTTATAGAATGTGATTTTGTTTTACCAATCGAAAAATTCCTTGTAGCTTCTTGTGTTTCGAAATCTGCATAACAAATTATTTTTTTATGATAGTAATAATGAGATAAAATATTTTCGAGAAAATTTATTTTTTCTTTATTTAGAGTTTGTTCCGAAGTTTTTGCCACAGCCAAATTTGAACTTAATAAAATTATAATAAAAACTTTTATTTTTTTATTCATCACAAAATTAGTAAGTAATGAATCTTTTATTTTTTCAATTCAAAAAAACTTATAGAAACTATTAATTTCGAACAACAAATCTAAACAATATATGTGCCAATATAATTAAACCTGTAAAGACTTGTTATTTAAAATAAATTTGATATCAAATTTATTTTTTATTTTATTAAGTGACCTAAACTGTTACTTTTTAAAAAAAAGTAATTTATTGTGCGTCAAAAAAAAAGGGAACCTGATTAGTTCCCTTTTTTAACTTAAAAATTTTGTAATTTAATACTTCTTACAACAATGGCGCTAACAACAAAGCCACAATAGAAATTAACTTAATTAAGATATTCATTGCAGGACCAGTTGTATCCTTGAACGGGTCACCAACTGTGTCACCTATTACAGCAGCGGAGTGAGCCTCGCTACCTTTTTTCTCACCTTCAACCTCACCCGTTTCGATAAATTTCTTGGCGTTGTCCCAAGCTCCACCAGCATTTGACATTAACAAGGCTAAAACAACACCTGTTAATAAAGAGCCCGCAAGCATTCCACCAAGTGCCTCTGGACCTAAGCCAAAGCCAACAGCCACAGGAGAGATAACTGCAATTACCACAGGGAGAATCATTTCTTTTAAAGCCGCGTTAGTAGAAATTTCTACACAACGAGCCGTATCAGGCTTACCAGTTCCCTGTAATAAACCAGGAATTTCTTTAAATTGACGACGAATTTCTGTCACCATTTCAGAAGCGGCTTTACCCACGGAAGTCATTGTCATAGCTGCCGCTACTAACACGACTGTACCACCAATAATTAGACCCATAACAACTCTTGGATCAGTAATATCCATAACAATATCGGTTCCCAACTTATGCAATAGAGCCTGTTTATAAGCTACAAATAAAGCCAGTGCCGTAAGCGCAGCAGAACCAATGGCAAAACCTTTACCTATCGCTGCTGTTGTATTTCCAATGGCATCTAAACCGTCTGTGATTTTTCTCACTTCTGGTCCTAACTTCGACATTTCAGAAATTCCACCGGCATTATCTGCAACTGGTCCATAAGCATCAATAGTCATAGTTACACCCACAGTAGCTAACATGCCCACTGCAGCCATAGCAATACCGTAAAGACCTGCAAAGTAATAAGAAGTATAAATGGATGCTGTTATTAAAAGTAAAGGTCCTGCACAAGACTCTAAACCAACAGCCATACCCGCAATGATATTCGTAGCAGGACCAGTTTTAGAAGCCGCAGCAATACGGAAAACTGGCTTTGAAGCTGTATAGTATTCTGTCACTTTACCTATTGCGAATCCAGCAACAGTACCTGCTAAAATCGCCCAAAATACATTGAGCCCATAACCAAAGGTGTTTAAGAAAACAGCAGTAGATATTAGAAATAGGACTCCTGCAACTACTTCAGAGCCGGTAAGAGCTTTTGAAGGATCCATGTTTTTAAACACGTTCATACCTAAAATTCCCACTAATGATGCAAGCAAACCAATCACTGCTAAAATTAATGGCAGTCCCATTAACATAGTATTGGTAACATTTTCGTTAAAATAGGTTTGAATCATATCAGGAGTCATTGTTGCCGCGATGGCTAAAGAAGCCACCATAGCACCCACATAAGATTCAAAAATATCGGCACCCATTCCAGCTACATCACCCACGTTGTCACCAACGTTATCAGCAATTACGCCTGGATTTCTTGGATCATCTTCTGGAATCCCCGCTTCAACTTTTCCCACTAGATCTGAACCCACATCGGCAGCTTTAGTAAAAATTCCTCCACCGATACGAGCAAACAATGCAATAGAAGAAGCTCCCATAGAAAAACCTGAAATAATTGAAGCTGTTGCTTCACTAGGGCCGAAAATATAATAAAGAACTCCTAAGCCTATCAAACCCAAACTTGCCACGGCCAATCCCATGACAGCGCCACCGTTAAAAGCTACTAAAAGAGCCGCAGCAACACCTTTATCTTTAGCCGCGGCTGCTGTGCGCACATTTCCTTTTGTAGCGGCTTTCATTCCAATAAAACCGGCTAATCCAGAACAAATAGCACCAGCAACAAAAGCTCCCGCTGTACTTGGATTTAAACCCCAAGCGACAAGCCCAGCTACAATCACAACAAATATAGATAACTTGCTGTATTCTGCTTTTAAAAAGGTCATGGCACCTAAGTGAATTTCATCACCGATGTCACGCATCTTATCTGTACCTACTGGTTGTTTAGCTACATATAAGTACGTTGCCAAAGCCGCACCCAATCCGAACACTCCTACCCCAGGAGCAACAAGGGAAATATCCGCCATCATCACAGGATCTCCTTAAATATATATTAGTTGAAATTTTGGAATCCAATGAATCGCCTTTGAGCAGCCATTTGTCAACCTTAACTTAAAGCTTCAAGTGCATGGAAATGCTTAACATTTAATGGTTTTTAAGGGTATGTTGGGCCAAACACTCACAAAGGAGCCTTAAATGGTGTCTTACGAAGTTTACAAGATCATTCATGTACTTGGAATTATGATACTTTTTCTATCTATAGGCGCTTTGTTTTACACTGCCTTTAATAAAATCCAATTAGATAAAAAACAAAAACGTCCCTGGTTGATTATGCATGGCGTCTCGTTGTTTTTAATTTTACTCGGTGGCTTTGGATTATTAGCGCGAATTGGAATTAGTGGGGGTTTTCCTACTTGGGTTTGGTTAAAAATTATTATTTGGGGAATTTTTGGCGGGTTAATAATGTTAATTATAAAACTTCCTCAAATATCAAAAGTGCTTTACTTACTAACAATTATACTTGGTTTTTTTGCAATCTATATAGCTAACTACAAACCATTCCTATAATGAATCTACACTATTGATCTTCAAGAGTTGGTTGAATTGAATCTGTTACTAATTGTTCAGATTCATACAACATTTGCGGAATAAAATAATACTCACTACTTATTGGTGATTTAAAAATATAGTCTTTATATTTTGATAAATCAGGTGATTGTGACGGATGAGTTAAAGACATTAGCAGCCCTAAAATATTAGACTCATCTTCTTCTTTGTACTTAATGGGTAAAAAGTTTGGTGAATTTTGTATCGACCATAAAAGATACAGAGCTTTGTCATCGATTGTCTTACCCTCACTTTGTTGTCCCAAACATTCTTGTTGCCAAATTTCATACTGATCCATTCCCTGATCAAAAATCGAGTGTGCGGTTAAGGCATATTCAATAGGAACAGCAAGAGACCCAGCTTTGCTTAAAAGTATTGGACCTATTCCAGTAGCCGATACTGCTGCTGAAATAACTATGGCTTTCACTCCCGTTTCGATATGCCTCTGAAACTGACGAACATCACATAATTCATTATACGATCCATAATAAATCACAGGACAAATATTTTCTTTTGAATTTTGATCTATGTGTTTAGAATCCTCTGGGCACAAAGAAATAATTAAGTTTTTTTTATCTTCATTCATGACAACTAAATTGTATTGTCGACTCAACCAGTATGCTTCTTGAAAAGCGTTGTAATTAGCGTCTTCAGTTGCAAAGCTGATATACGTATCTGCAATAG
>JAGRAE010000005.1 GCA_020435005.1 Bdellovibrionales bacterium | reverse complement strand
GGAGAAAAAATACAATGATTGGTTAATAAAAGAGTTTAATCACGATTTTTTTAGCCATTATCAAATTGCCACAGATTGTGCAGATGCCGCTACATTATTGCGCTGGATATTTGCTAGAGAACATAGTTTACCGGTGGCGAATATTTTGCCTGGAACAAATGTATTATTGACCCATGAATCTATGAAAAGGGAATGGTTAAGGCTACCCACAGATCCGATATGGCATAAAGATCAAAGGTTCAGAGCTGTTTTAGATTATGTTGCCAATAACACATATACCCATAGTATTTTTGAAGACAGTTATCCAATTAATATAAGTAAAGATTCATTGGTACCTGGTGCTTTTCATTTAATAATTGGTAGTGACTCTGGACACACAAGAATTATTGCTGAAACCGATTATAGTTTAGACGGTGGTATTCCCATTACCTTATATTGGTCAACAGTACCCAAAGCTATACGTGATTTAAGCAAAGAACCTTTTCTCGATTTTTACCAACCCACGAAAGAAGATGGTGGTTTTCGACGTTTTCGTTGGCCTATTCTGGTTGGCAATGACTGGCAATTACTTGCTCAAGAGAAACATCCCTACTATTCTTTAGAACAATATGACAGTGAATACTCTGGTGACAATTTTGCCTTATTAATTTACAAAAAATTAATTCCTGGTTTTGACCCATCAAAACCTTATCTCGCAGCCATCGATGATGCTATTAATTATATTTCTTTGAGAATTGATATCGTTAATGAGGGTTATAAAGTCTGTCAAAAACAAGATTGTTCTCCTGGAACATCCCTATGGGAAGATTGGAGCACACCTTCACGAGACAAAAGGATTTTAGAAAAAATAAGGATTGTTGAGAATTTAATAAAAAGTTATGGTTCGCTAATAGATAAAAATATATGGCATAATAAGAAAGCCAATGTCTATTATGATTTAAATAGTGAGAAAATCTCACTTGATGACATTTATTTTATTTGGCAGGGAGAACTTTACTCCTCGGATCCCAAAGTGAGTATTGAACAGCGTTGGGCATTAAATTTTAATGCGGTTAAAGAAAATACAGAAGAAAAATTAAACTCTTATATAAAGGACCGGACCCTATTAGTCGATGGCGTACAAAACTCAAAATGTGTCTCTATTGGCTGCGGTTACCATACGGAAGAATTTAATAAATGGCAAACATTTGACTTGGATGAAACTCTTCGCAAAATATCCTCCTCTGCATTATCCTATTGCCAACAGCGACCGCAAGTGGCCGATTGTTCAGATACAAAAACTAAGTTAAATAATATTTTTAATTTTAACGGTAACAAAATTTCATTTAAACAGTTATTGAAGAATATTGCCTGGTACGTGTCTGACCCTAATGCCAATTTAGACAATAGGTGGGGCCGACAAAACAAATCTCTAAATTGGAATTTTTTACCCTTTAAAATTGAGGGTTACGAAGCTGAAGTAGATACAAATAATTTAGCAAGGATTAATTCGAAAACATATTTTGACTTAGTTAAACAACAAAAAATAACTTTGCCCGAATCTTGTTATAACTTCACAAATTGGCCGGGTAGCAAAAACTATTTATGTGTGCAAAAAAATCAATATAGCTCTCATCAAAAAGCTTGGATGTATAACATTGATCAAGGTTGGAGTTCATTTAGCTTTGAATTAAATCTAGAAGATGGCTTTAATCTGAATTTATTAGGGCAAAACTATTTAATAATAAATAATTATCAAGGACTATATTTTTACAAAATCGAAAATAATTCTTTACAGCTAGTCTAGCAGATACCAGGAGAAATAACTATTGGTTATAGCGAAAATCAAAATAGTATATTAGTAAATATATATGAATACGAAACCACTTATGTATCTATAGAAAATAACATTTTGCAATTTAAGAAACTGAAAAAGAATGGAGTTACTGAGTACCTGACAAATATCGTTTCAGAGAATAAACTATATGCCATTGCAACTGGGTATAAAGAGAATGATCAAGATGAATATGAGGAGTTATCCGTTTTTTTAGATAAAAAAACTGGTGAAACCTATAATGTTTGTCAAAATGAATGCAACGTTTTTTCTGCATATAGCGACTTAAATTTATTTTTAATATTTGATTCTAAATCTCAAATATTTAGTATTTATTCTGGATTTGCTCCTAACCAACAACAACTTTTAGATATGTTGAATACTGATTATCCTATTATTTTTCGAGGAGAAGAATCCCTTTGCTTAATCTCAGAGCAAGGATCCCAACTAACCAAATACACTTCTACAACAAAAATTAGGTTTAAACTCTTGTCCGAAGAACTGGCAAGTATGGTAAATGAGGACTGGATACAGCTCTTTAACAAAACCACTAATAAAACTTTAATAACAAATTTTGACCGCACTAAAACAATTTTAAGTCCTGAATTTGGTCATTTTTATTTTTGCAATTTAAACTGGGAAAGTTATTGTAAATCTAGAAGCAATGAACTCTACTGGCTAAAAGTTAAAGGGACTGACCCAGGAACTGGAGCTGATATTTTCATGAGTACGCTATATCACATTAACGACACTGAATTTAAAAATCCATTAGTTTCAAGAATCTTTGACAATAATGAATATTGGCAACATGCATCTTTAAAAGTTAAGCCAAGTGGCAACGATCGTTCAACTGATTTAAATACTTCAGGGGCAAAATTTTCTCTTGTCGAGTGGGCGCCTGGATATTATATGTGGTTAAATTAAAACTCCATATTTATATTTGTTTTTATGAATTTATAAGTTTCTAATACGATAGAATCTGTACTTGTAATTTCTGGCATAACTTTAAATAAATTATTCACTACGTCTTCATAAGATACTACATGCCCGTCATACTCTAATAAATGCATTACGTAGCGAGAAGCTCTATCTATTAATTTGCCATTGCTAGGTTTTACCCATGTCATTAAATTATTTTTATATCGCCCCAACTTACCCATAACTAAAGTGGAGTGAATATTTAAAATCATCTTAAGTATTAAATGTTCTAAAAGTGAAAATTCTGAGTCCAAAGAAATATTGAATTTTACTTCTTGATTAATATCTAAACAAATTTCTCGACTTTCTTTTTTAAGAGTAAATTTATGAACATTTAAATTAGATAATTTTTTTCTTTTTAAATAGGCCTGCTCACTAAAATCAAATCGATACAAATAATCATAACTCAATTGATTTTTTCCCTGCCAGTCTAAACAGTGTGGTTTCCGAGAAAGTAAGGCTTGCCATGCTTCTTCTGCTGATTGTGTTCCTATTATACTAATATAACTTAAGGAAAATTTGCTAATATTTCCTTCTAAAGGGGCAAAGGCTTGTAAGCTGAATGTTGGAGCTCGCTCAGTTGTATCTGTAAATGTGGTTATGGCAAAATCATCTACAAAATAATGTATAAGTTCATTTTTATTGTAAAAAGAGGATTCTATTTCAATAAAATGAACTAAGGATTCCATGGATAACTTTTTGTAGTTTTCTATTAGATTTTTATGAGCATCTTCTATTTCTTCAAGTTCTAAAAATAAAGCTAGGCCAGCCCCCCACTCGAGTACTGTACTTGCTTGCATACGCGTACTTCCCGCCAATCCCATGGGACCAACTTCCCAACATAAGTTTATTATATCTGGATTTTCAATTACATTTCTTGAACGTTCGACGGTTCTGATTAAATCATTACGCGGATTACAGTATAAAAAGTAAGGTTTATGTTGTGAAACCTTTGTTGCTTTTTCAATAGCACCAATTACAAATGGAGTTTCTCCTCCCTCTGTAATCGCAATAAGTAAATCATTTTGTGAAAATCCTAGTTGCATTAATTGATTAGCGCCAAACTCAGGAAAGTCTTCAAATCCTTCAATAGCATGAACTAAAGCAACGTCTCCCCCTGCCATAAAAGCTTGTACTCTTTCAGAGCTCTTATTTATTTTTCGCCATAAATGTTCAAGTGTGAGGGATAAACGACCAGTGGCACCGCAACCGCAAAAAAAAATGCGCCCGTTTGATGCTAAAACTTTTTTGATGGATTGATTTAATTGTTTAACCTCACTGAGATAGTTGGAAAACTTTTGTAACGCGAGCAAATCTACTTGCTTAAGCATATTAATAGCTTCAGACAAATTTGTTGCAACTAAGTCTGATAAATTAGAAGTTAGGGGGTGAGGTTGTTCAGTGACTAAATGTCCCAACCTGAATTTTTCACCTGTTTGCAAAAATTTTTCAGCCGATTCAATGGGATTCAATGTGTCCTCCAATTAAAGGCTAACCTTTTGGAATGCAATGTGTAAATATGTATTTCTAAGAGTACAAATATAATGACTTTCTTTATACAATGCATATCAAGTTTAGACTTGGAACTTTTAAGGAGATTAACAACATGAGAAAAGCTGCCATTCTTGGATCCACCCGAATTCCCTTTATGAAATCTATGACCAAGTATTTAAATATTGGCAATCAAGAACTAATGACAGAAGTTTTAAAAAATCTTGTTCACAACTACAATTTACGAGACAAAAGATTAGGTGAAGTGGCTTTAGGAGCTGTGATGAAACATAGTCGAGACTGGAACTTGGCGCGCGAGTGCACAATGGGCTCGGGGCTTTCTCCAGATACTCCCGCCTACGACATTCAACAAGCCTGTGGAACCAGTTTAGAAGCTGCTATACTTGTTACTAATAAAATCAAGTTAGGACAAATTGATAGTGCGATTGCCGGTGGAACAGATACAAATAGTGATCTACCCATTGTTTATGGCAAAGATTTTACTAAATTAGTGCTCGATAGTTATCGCGGACGTAGTGGTTGGGAAAAGGCGAAACCTTTTTTTAAATTGCGCCCTAAACATTTTATTCCCGTTTTTCCCGGAGTAGTTGAACCACGAACAAGAATGAGCATGGGGCAAAGCTGTGAAGTCATGGCCAAAACTTGGAATGTTACTCGTGAAGAACAAGACCAAATAGCTTTTGAGAGTCATCAAAAAGCAGCAAAAGCCTATGAAGAAAACTTTTATTTAGATCTAGTTACTTCATTTAAAGGAACTAACCATGACGGAATAGTTCGTGGTGATACAGCTGTTGAAAAACTAGCTAAATTGCGTCCGGCTTTTGATAAAAAAAGTGGTAAAGGCACTTTAACTGCTGGTAACAGTACCGCTTTGACTGACGGTGCAGCTGCGGTATTGTATGGCTCCGAAGAGTGGGCCGAAAAAAATAATTTAGAAGTTCTCGCTTACTTCGTAGACGGAGAAGTATCAGCTGTAGATTTTGTAAATGATGAAGGTTTACTAATGGCACCAGCTTATGCCGTTCCTCGTTTGTTAGCTCGAAATGGTTTAACATTACAAGACTTTGATTTTTATGAAATTCACGAGGCTTTTGCTGCGCAATTATTGTGTACACTAAAAGCTTGGGAATCTGATGAATTTTGCAAAGAAAAATTAGGTCTGGACAAAGCCTTAGGTTCTATTGATCGCAATAAACTGAATGTGAAAGGTGGTAGCTTAGCCCTAGGTCACCCTTTTGCAGCAACCGGAGCTAGAATTGTAGGAACATTAGCTAAAACTCTTAAGGAGAAGGGTTCTGGCCGTGGACTTATTTCCGTATGTACAGCGGGTGGAATGGGAGTGACCGCTATCATAGAAAGATAGTTATGTCTGAATTAGGTTTTTTGTACCCAGATATTGAGCCCTATAAAACACACCGATTAAAAGTTTCAGATTTACATGAACTATATATTGAAGAGGTGGGTAACCCCAATGGCTCACCCGTAATTTTTCTCCACGGTGGCCCAGGTGGTGGGATTACCCCTGTCTATCGTCGTTTTTTCGACCCTAATCACTACCGAGTAATTTTGTTTGATCAACGAGGAGCTGGTAAAAGCACTCCCCATGCCGAGCTTCGTGAGAATACAACCCATCATTTAGTAAATGATATAAATACTATTCGAGAATTTTTTAATATTGATAAATGGATTGTATTTGGTGGGAGCTGGGGCAGCACTCTTTCTTTGTGTTATGCCATACAATTTCCTGAAAATGTTAAGGCCTTAGCACTAAGAGGTATATTTTTATGTAGACCCCAGGAAATAAAATGGTTTTATCAAGAGGGGGCTTCCAGAATATACCCTGAGGCTTGGGAGCATTATAGAGATATTATTCCTGTTGACGAACAACATGATTTCATCAAGGCCTACTACAAAAGATTAACCAGTGAAAACTCTGAAACACGTATGAAAGCAGCAAAAGCTTGGAGTATTTGGGAGGCCTCTACTTCAAAATTAATTCAAGATGAAGAGCTTATAAACACATTTGGTAGTGATTTTTTTGCCGAAGCCTTTGCTCGTATTGAATGCCATTATTTTATAAATAATATTTTTATGGAATCTGAAAACTATATTATAGATAATATTGATAAAATTAAACACCTAACGGGTGCCATTGTCCAAGGTCGCTATGATATCGTGTGCCCCACAGAAAGTGCCTGGGATTTACATAAGGCATGGCCTAAATCAAAATTGCATATTATCCCTGACGCAGGCCATTCTTTAACTGAAAGCAGTCTTGCTAAAAAAATGCTAGAGATTATGGAAGGTTACAAAGATTTATGAAACCCTTCCCTTTAATTTAAACTCTGTTATTCACAACTATTGAATTAGCTATAAAAAGGGCCCCAAGGGGCCCCTAAGGTGCGTACAGATGTTTTGACAACCTTTAGTCATTTTGGAATTCCAAACCAGCTACTCCCCTCATTTCACTGTCTTGGTACATCAAAATGACATCCTCCCCCCAGAAAAGGTGTTTCTCAGCACCATTTCCTTAAAGTTAATATGCCGTCATTCTAGCTAAAAATCTATTTAATGCGTTGACAGCTCTTATGAGAAGTTGTCGAAAATCTATATTAATTTGAGCTTGCGCGGGCAGCCATATTTTGCTAAAAACACCCTCTCTAGTGAGGTTAAAGTTATGAAAGAAGGCATTCACCCAGAATTTCGCGAAGTTTGTTTTAAAGACGTATCTTGTGATTGGACACTTATCACAAAATCAACGGCTAGAACAAAAGACACCATTGATTTAGATGGAAAAACATACCCCCTAATTACAGTAGATATTTCCAGCCAATCACACCCGTTTTACACCGGAAAACAACGTTTGATTGATACTGAAGGCCGCGCAGAAAAATTCAAGAAGAAGTACGGTGTTCGTCGTAAGAAATCTTAAATTTAAAATTGCATGTTCTAATTCATAAAAAAAGCCACAATATTTGTGGCTTTTTTTGATCAAACTCGATTTTTTCTGCCCCCCCTAATGGACCGACTGCACCTCTTCCTCTTCTTCTTTTGGCATAGGTGTTGTCTCTGGGCTTGCATCTAAACGCACTTCTCTATCCTCAAGTGCTGCGCGAACTCGAGTCGCATTAATAAATTCATCTTCCGTAAATTCATCGACTTGTATTGTATCCCACCGTAGTTCTTCACTCAGCTTTATAATTTTATGCTCTTCTGCCGTTATCACACCTTTTTCAAGTGCTAATTCGATAAGATCTTTTGAACGTTTCTTAGGCAAGATTTTACTGCGAACGGCTTTACGCATTTTCTTTTCAATATCTTCACTTTGCTTGATCGTTTTAAATGCATTTTCATATCTACCTAAAGCTTCGGTTTTTTCTTTAGGAATAAATATTCCCTGAGTTAAACGTTGTCGTTGTTCACTATCTTCTTGAATAAGTTTTGAAATCTCATGAGTTAACTCATCATCAGGTTCTACTCCCATTTTATTAAGACTTGCAAACCACAACACAGGACCACGGAACAACCAACGCACAATGAAGGGGCCTTCAAAATTGGCCAAAATTCCTTCAAAAGCTTTTTGAATATTGTGAAATGCCATTTGCATTGAGTAATGAACAAAGGCAGCATCTTCTTTCCGTTTCCCCTCAGATTCATATCTATGTAAAACAGCTGTTGCCGTGTACATCCAAGATAAGACATCTGCGTAGCGTCCTGTTAGTTTTTCTTTGAACTTTAATTTTCCTCCAAGAATACCCATAGCTATATCGGCCATAATTGCAAAGTATGCAGAAACCCAAGCTAGTTTTTGATAGTACCTTCTTGTAACACTATCTCCGTGTCCAAAAATAATCCACCCACGTGTCCAAGATAAAACCTTAGCGCGAAATAAGTTGCGACTAATGTGTCCAATATGCCCCCAAAAAGCACGGTCAAAAGCTTTAAGATCATTATTTTCTAAAGCGTAAACTTCTTTGAAAGCATAGGGATGAGCGCGAAGTGCACCCTGACCAAAAATCATAAGTGTACGAGTAAGTATGTTAGCGCCCTCAACGGTAATGGAGATAGGAGCAGCAATATAACCTTCAGCTATAGCGTTTCTAGGCCCCATTGAGATGGCCGCACCTCCTAAAATATCCATGCCATCATTGACCGCTTGTCGGTACCATTCAGTAGTATTGTATTTTGCCATAGCTGTAACTACTGGTGGTTTAATTCCTTGATCTAACGCACTTAAAGTGTAGCGTCTCATAGCCTCAACAAAATAAGATTTGCCAGCAATTCTGGCGAGAGGCTCTTCAACCCCTTCAAATTTTCCAATTGATAAACCGAATTGTTTTCTTACAGTAGAGTGAGCTGATGCTAAAAGAGTGAGTAGTTTTACTCCACCTGTGCTTTGAGCTGGCAAAGAAATACCTCTTCCTGCACCCAAAGATTCCATTAACATACCCCAACCTTTACCCGCATTATCCAAACCACCAATAATTGCTTCAGCGGCTTCAACAATGACGTCATTTCCTTCTGTGGGGCAATTATAAAAAGGAATCGTTAATGGATCATGCCTTTTACCTAATACGACCCCTTTTGTATTTGAGGGGATTAAAGCACAGGTAATACCTAAATCCTCTCCTCGACCTAAAAGATTCTCTGGGTCGCGAAGTTTAAAGGCTAAACCAATAACTGATGAAATAGAAGCTAAAGTTATCCAACGTTTTCGCCAATTAATTTTGACATAAATTTTTCCATCGTCTCCTTTAAACAAAACACCTGTGGAAACTATAGATCCCGCATCACTACCCGCTTGAGGTTCTGTTAAGCCAAAACATGGCATTTCACGACCATCTGCTAAACGAGGCAACCATTTCTTTTTTTGCTCTTCAGTACCATAATGAACTAATAACTCAGCAGGACCCAAAGAATTGGGAACCATAACTGTAATGGAAGCAGTTATCGAGCGAGTTGAAATTTTTTGAATAACATCACTGTGCAATAAGTTTGAAAAGCCCAAGCCACCATATTCTTTGGGTATAATCATGCCCAGGAATTTTTTGTCTTTAATAAATTGCATAATATTATCTGGAATTTTACGTGATCTATATATTTTCCAAGAGTCTATCATTTGACAAAGTTGCTCTACTGGACCATCGATAAAAGCTTGCTCTTCAGGAGTTAGCTGTGGATTGGGTTGAGACATTAATTTTTTGAAATCTGGCTTTCCTGAAAAGAGTTCTGCTTCAGCCCAAACGACTCCTGCCTCTAATGCAGTTCTTTCTGTTTCAGAAATTTGCGGGATAAAGTTTAAAGCTTTAAACAACTTCATTACTCCCACAGATAAAGTAACTTGACGCAAAGGTTTGATTATAAAAAATAGTGAAATGGCCACATAAACACCAATAATAACTATAGGTGCACCAAAACCTAATAAAACACCAGAAACCAATACCGTCCATAACCAATAAGGTAAACCTAAGTATCCTATGGTTAAAAACAAGAACAGAGTTCCAACAATAGCCGTGGCTAAATGGTTGTGAAAAATGCCTGAGTACATTTCCAAAACGCCCATACTTTCCTCCAAATTATTAATCATTTATATTGTATAGCTCAAAATGAGAGAGTTCAATCAAATGATTGAACTTTTAAACTAAATGATTAATAATAGGACATATGGCGGCAAATACGTCTCAAAATAAAGCAAAACGGAAAACCGAACGTCCAGATGTTAGGGAGCGGCTTTTAAAAGCCGCAAAGAAGCAATTCGCCCTTAAGGGCTTAAGTGGCACTTCTATAAGGGATATAGCAACAGAGGCTAAAGTCAATTCAAGCATGATTAGTTACTATTTTGAAGGTAAAGATGGTCTCTATCGAGAATGTTTACGCGAAATAGGAAAAAGTCATTTAAAATATGCCCAGGATGTTTTAACTGAGGTTAACAGTTTAGAAGAGTTAAAAATACGTTTACAATTACTCATCAAAAATTTGTTTTCTCTTTACACAGAAGACCGAGATGCCGGTTTGATAATCGTTAGAGAGTATGACAAGGTTCACTCCCCTGCTGAAGAGGTCTTTAAAGAAACATTTTTGAAGATTTTTGAGTTGTTAGTACAATTTTTTAGTGAAGCCCAGAAAAAAAAGTTTATTAATAAGTCAAAAGATCCTTTTATTTTGGGCAGCTTATTTTTTGGCTGTCTCTCCAGTCAAATGCGTATGGATCATATTAAAGAAAAATCTTATAATCGCAGTTTAAAAAAAGAAGATGAACAACAAAAGGTAACTCAACATTTAGTCGAACTTTTTTTAGCCAGTTGATATAAATTAAGATATAGTACAAATATATCTTAAGGCTTTTTTGGGGGAAAACATGAAAAATATATTTATTTCCATTTTAGTGCTTTATCCTAGCATTAATTCACTGGCCCTTGAAGAGCCGGAAGAGCCCAAAGCTCAAGAAGCTTTTATTGCAAACGAATGGCGTTTTGATGGTGAATATGGGAAATTTACTATCAAAAAAATTGAAGATAAATATGCTATCGATAATCGGGAAATAAACCCTGATATTTTTAAAGATTTTGAACAAATTTTCAGAGCTGAAACAACTTATGATGTCGATTGCCCCCATGACCTAGGCAACAAACCCACGATTAAAATCACCGCACATAATGATACCACATCGATAACCAGAGATTTCTTTGTAGAAAAATCTTACATCCGTGACAATACTACTCAAAAATGTCTTTACATTTTAAAAGAAGGTTTAACTCGCCTTCCTCTGCATAAAGACTGGTTTATTGGTCAAACAAATGCCACGCTTAACATCCACAATAAATTGCAAATATATACCAATGGAAAGCTATTGTTTGATTTTGAAAAAGAAAACAATGAGTGGTATCAAAAAAACTCTGAATTATTTATCGATTGGGAATACTTTCATCGTGTTTTAGATTCTTTTAGAGATTTTCCTATTGAAAAAAGATATCACATTGCCTTAGCCAATGAAAAGCCGAATTTTGAAATTCGCACTGGACGTGAGGTTTATCATTTCTATTTAGTCGGCAGAAACTATTGGGCTATTAAACTCCCTAAAGTAAAATGGCTAATAGGTTCCTCCGCTTGGGCTCTACTTGAAGATTTCAATCCAAAACTCTGGCTCAGTCGTTATAATGAGTTATTAGTTGTTTTAACCAATAAAGATAAAAATTACACAGAACGCTCAGCTGCTTTAAATAAGATTGGTTCATCATGGACACCTTCGATCAAACAGGCCTTCCACCAAGTGATACTAGATCCCGATGATAGTGACCAATTAAAAGCACATATTACAAGTCATCTTAAGAGAAAACCCACAAATGAAAACATGAAAATTTTGGTTAAAGCCTTAGAACAAACTGAAGACATAGACTTGAAAACTGAAATAACTAAAGTTTTAAAAATCATGAATCCAAGAGGTCCCGTTATACAATCTGACAAACCAGAGAAAATAGATGAATACATCCTACAATGGAAAAGCTGGGCCAACACCCTCAAATAGAATAAATAAAGTTACATTATCTTGGTCACTATATGACTGGGCTAATTCAGCATTTGCAACAACGGTGATGGCAGGTTTTTTTCCCTTGTTTTTCAAGCAGTATTGGAGTGGTGAACAGAGCCTTACAGAAAGTACTTATTTTTTGGGAATCGCCAATTCCGTAGCTAGTTTTTTTCTAGCTTTAATGGCCCCTTATTTAGGTGCACTTGCCGACTTAACTCATAACAAAAAAAAATATTTAAGCTTTTTTTTATTTATCGGGGTCGTATGTACCAGCGGACTTTATCTAGTTAATTATGGAGACTGGAAAGGAGCCGTTATTTTATATGTTTTTGCCACTCTTGGTTTTTTTGGTAGTAACATTTTCTATGACTCCCTTCTGCCGCTGATAGCTCCCAAAAAAAACTTGGATTTTATTTCTGGTTTTGGCTTTTCACTGGGTTACCTCGGCGGAGGAATATTGTTTGCTTTAAATGTAGTTATGACCTTGAAACCTGATTTTTTTGGACTAACCTCTACGTCTGAAGCTGTAAAAATAAGCTTTGTAATGGTGGCCATTTGGTGGCTAGTTTTCTCTTTTCCATTGTTCATAAATGTTAAAGAAGATCATGCTGTTCAACAATCCATAAATTCATCTAGTTTAGTAATCGCAGGCTTTGTTAAGTTATGGCAAACTTTTAAAGAGTTATTCAAAAACAAACCCCTTCTTATATATCTTTGTGCCTATCTTTTTTATTTTGATGGAGTTAACACTATTATTAAAATGGCTGTGGATTATGGACTGGCTTTAGGTTTTGATGCAAACAATTTAATAACAGCACTTCTTATTACACAATTTGTAGGGTTTCCAGCGGCCATTGTCTTTGGTTTTTTAGGAGAAAAAAAAGGACCAATAAAAGGTATTTTTTTAGCACTAATTTGCTATGCTGGCATTACAATCTGGGGTTATCAGATGGATTCGGTTAAAGAATTTTATATACTAGCCATCGCAATCGGTCTCGTTCAAGGTGGAATACAAGCTCTTAGTCGCTCTTACTTTGCCAAACATATTCCCGTTGAAAAATCAGCCGAATATTTTGGCTTTTTTAATATGGTGGGCAAATCATCAGCCATTCTTGGCCCCTTACTGGTAGGTTATGTTAGTGTGAGCACTGGCAACCCTAGATTATCTATTTTGGTTATTTTAACTTTTTTTATAATTGGTGGAATTCTTCTAATGATCCACAGTCGATTGGCCAAAGCCACTTAAAGAAACGATAGGTGTTAATATATCAAAGGTTAGGAAACAGTCCTCGCCCTTGTTTTAGATCACCCATCCACACCTTAAATTGATCTTTTGTGTTTAAAGATTTATTCATGGGTTCTAATTGAGTAAATTCAAGAGCTTCTTGAATTAAATCTGTATTCGTTAAAAATTGTACGCCAAATTGGTCTTCTTTTGCGTGAACAACTTTTGCCTCTGTAGAAAAATCAAAATCTCCTAAACTAAAACACATACTTAAATTTTCACCTATAGCAGGACTCCACTTGGTTAATAAAAGGGCTCCACCTTTAGATAAATTTCGAATTGATACATCCGTGCGAACATCATTATTTATTACAACCTCATTGATATCCACTAAAAAACGTTTCGGTGTATTCCACCAATGCAGGGATTTATCTGTGTATATTTTTCTCACTGCTGGAGAAAGCATATAAACAAAACTCACTACATTAAAAAGATTAGACGCCACAAGCACTGCCAGTGAGGAGCTGAATTCAACCTTCCATATAATGGTATTTATAGCTATATTCCAAAGTACTACAGCTAAATAGGAGTAATAACCCCAAGCGCTAAAGCTAAGAATTAGCAAGCCGGCAAGAGGCGAAAAGGCATAAAACTCTAACAACTCTAGACCGCTAAAACTGTTCCAATGGACCCCAGCATATTGAGTTATTGGTAAACCTGAAACGAGAGCATTAAAAACCAAACTGAATAAGGGCATCAGTATATGCAAAACTGCTAATAATTTTAGGGGTATAGGCTTATTATTCATAGATTAATTTTACCTCCCCCATATGAACTGGAAAACACTTTTTTGTTTTTTAAGACTTTAATAGAGAATTCTTGATGTTTTTAAGTTTTATGGTTATAAAAACCACTCTAAAAACCGTTTTTATTGGACCTATTATAGGTGCCGCCTAGCGTTATGCCTTGTGAAAGGGCTAGGATAAAAAGGAGAAAAAATGAAGAAAAACACGGGAAAAAGACAAAGATTCAAAGTTCAGAGGCGTTTAGGCTGTGAACTTCCAGGTTTAGGTAAAGCTGGCGCACTTGAAAGACGCCCTTATCCACCTGGAGAAAATGGTAATAAACGACGAAAATATTCTGACTTTGCACTGCGCTTAGAAGAAAAACAAAAAATTCGCTGCAATTATTTACTTAAAGAAGAGCAATTACGTCGATTCATTAGAGACGCAAAAAGAGGTAAGGGAACCAATTGGGTCAGCAAATTAATAGGACTATTAGAGTCTCGATTGGACAACGTAGTTTTTAGATTAAATTTTGCTCCCAGTATTCGCGCTGCTCGCCAATTAATTTCTCATGGTCATATTCGTGTAAATAACGAAAAAGTGGACATCTCTTCTTTTGTAGTTCGTCCTGGTGACACAATTACGCTAACTGATAAGGCTCAAAATAATCAAAGTTACTTGCGTGCAAAACAATCGCCACGTTTAGAAGTACCTGATTATTTAAGAAAAGAGGAAAAAGAAGGTAAAGAAATGGGCGTACTTCACGCTATACCTCGCATTGAACACGTGCCGTTTCCTTTTGATGCAGGTTTGTTTACTGAGTATTACGCTGCTAGAAAAGTATAATTTTATTTATTCTTTAAATTATGTGAAAACCGCCTTAGACAAAGGCGGTTTTTTATTTGTATATATTTAAAAAGTTAATTTGATTCTCTGACCAATACTGAACTTTATATTCTTTTAGTAAACTTTTACCAATTAAATTAGGACAGTTCTCACAAGCATAAAAAACAACTTCACCAACAGGTACTCCCGCCACGAGTACATTGGGGAAACTTACTTTATGAGCTTTTAAATTTCTTTCATTTAAGGTTATGGTCTTCATTTCCGAATCTTTTTCTATAGGTATCAATAGTTCGTTTAAGGTATCAGTATTTATTAAATTGTATTCTACATCATCAAATACAGTGAAAAATTTTAAACGTGTATGCTCTCTTAAAACTAATGGGATGTAATAACTATTGCCATCTAAACTAATCAACGTCCAATTTTCACCAACAGAACTTTTATCGATTTCGATAAATTCATTTTTGTTTAAAAAATTATTCCACAGGTTAAAGTTTTCTGGATGTCCTCGAGTCATAGCCCCAATTAAACTGAGTGCCAGTGACTTTTGTTTTTGCTCAAGATAATAATTAACCACCTCTTTACCTGCAGGTATATACTTGGGATTAGCTTTTATAGAGTGAATAATCCATTGCATTCCCTCTGATGGGCCTTTTAAGGAACTTATAGTTAAACCATACCAATAGAGCATATCATAAGAACTACCGCCAAGTGAAAAATAAGCTTTAAAATTAGGCTCGGCTTCTTTCCACCTTTTTTGTTTTGCCAATACTATAGCTAGATTTGCTAGTCCTAATTTATTATTAGGTTGAATACTCACTACTTTTTCAAAATATTTTTGCGCACAATATAAATCTTCTAATGAATTACAAATGGCCCCAAGTTCTAAGTAATTGGGGAGAGATTGATGAACAAAAACATTTTTCAACTGAACATAAGTCGCTTCTAGACTGTATTGTTTCCACAGAATAAACTGCATTAATAGTGTGATAAAAAACAGGCTCAAAAAACTAATTATGCTCCAACGCAAAACGGGTCTTGTATACACCAAAGTATTACTTTTTAGGCTATAGTCCATAACTTAAAACTAACATAAGTCCAAACACATGACAGCAAATTTTGGTCACCTATTTTGCATTGTATATAGGCAGGGAGGCCTCATCGTGGAAAAGGATAAAACAGATCAGATCAATAAAAATACTACTCTTACACAAAGACTCTTTATCGAAAGGGAAAATTTATGCCCTTTGTGTAGTGAACAGCTATCCATTCGTATAAAAAGTTATGAAGAGAACTTTACTATAGCCGAGGAAGCTTATTGTGAAAGCTGTGAATTGGTGACTCGCACCAAGGATCATAAGTTCAATTAATTGACATGAAAAGCGTCAATTTTTTTATTAATTTGAAATAGTAGCTGTCAATTTATTGGCGAGTGCTCGGCAAGTTTTTTTGCTGGGGATTTCAAAAGTTGATTGTAAAAAACTTTAGAGGCAGCTCCAAAACCCATAAAAATAATTATCCACTTAATGCTTTGGCCTAGATAAGGAAGCCAAATAACTAATTCAAATATTACCAATCCAATGAATATTTTTAAATATTCATTTAACGCTTTCATTTTTAATAATTTTTGAGTGATCCAATTTACAACCAATAGAGCACTGTGAATGTAACCATAAATAAAAAACAAAAAATAAATAGTAAACTGTAATGGCATAAGTGGGATTCCCACAACAGATAACACCATTATCATCATTATTGGCAATACTAAAAATAAACTAACAAATCCCCAAATAATACAACCAACAGGATGTGAAGATATATAATTTTCCACCCGTTTTTGATATATCGGTGCAATATAGAAACCTATCAAGGCAAACATAAACATTGCACCCAAACGCAATAAAGAAAGCACCAACTTAGTCCAATCACTTTGTAGATAAATTCCAAATTTTGAATTTTTTAATTTATTGAAGACCATATTCCAGCTTTCTTCACTGAGTGGAACCCCAACTTTAACGCTTTTGCCTTTAATTTGAGCACCAGAATCTGTTTGTACATTTCCGCCCAAGGTATTTAATTCTTCTGTAATACGTGACGAGGAAAATAAACGAACATCCCCTCCAATAATAATTAAACGTTTGACTGTTCCGTAGATATCAGCACTTCCGGCAATTACAGTTACCTCATCGAGTTCTTCATCTTCTCGAATCACCAAATGCGAACCCATGACGACTCGGTTATTGCCTTTTTTAAGTACTCCAGTAACTTCGCCATCTTCTGGCAAATCTTTTTTTGCTTTTGCTAAAAAATATTGAATCCACTCTTTACTTCTCTGTTCTGAATTTTGATTTTCGCTAAAACCGACAATGAGCTGATATTCTTTATAATCATTGCCAATAACTAAAGGAGCTATTTTTTCATTAATTAACAATTCTGTTTCAAAGGATTTTACAAATTCTTTTATACTATCTAGGTTTGGATTTTCTTGAGGTGATAAAACGGCTATGTTTACTCTACCAAATCCTAATTTGATTTGTAGTTCAACTGGCACTGCTGCTGATAAATTTAAACTCGCAAAAAGAATTAGTAAAAATAATTTCATCCTATCCTCAATAGTCATTTCATTAAACTAATGACTCATTATTTACAAGCGAAAGGATGTCATTATTGAAATTTTTGACTCTTCTTTTTTAAAAAGTGATAGTCCGCCACCCGGCTCATACTTGCCATTAGGATGTCTAATATTTCGCGACTGCATAACTCCAGCTTTAATGTTTACACCATTCAAGTTAAACAGAAAATACATGGCGGCTTCTGCATAATCTTCAATGCGATTCTGCAAGCCTTCACTTGGAAAATCATAATAATAGTAGTGCTTCATTCCAACCTGTGCAGATAGACCATATCTTTGATTAAAAAGTTTTGCTTGTTCTAAATAGTGCCAAAGTACAGCATACCTATTGGCAGCAACATTATTAAATTCAGTAAAGTAGCCTCGCTCTCTAAAAAAAGCATATCTGGGTTCCAGCATATAAGTGGTGTTCCAGCCATAACCCCATGGTTTACTGAAGTAAAATTTGCCTCGAAGTTCAGATATTTTACCCTGTTCTTTAGCATATTTTGCCTGAGGCAAATAAATTCTTAAAGCACCAGTTAAGCCAATGCCCCCAGGCAACAAAGCCACATTATACTTTGAATATTGCAAATAAATATCACCAAGTTCGATGTCACTTTCAACCACCTCATTCTCAAACTCATCATAACCCGAGCCATTAATAAAAAATGTGGGGCGAATAGAAAACATTCCTCCATTGAGTCTATAATTTATGCTTAAATAATTATAAGTACTTAACCGAGCTTTGCCCTCATCAGTTTTATCCACAGGTTGTGTGGCCCAATTGAAATAGGAAAGACTCCACGGAGAGTATCGCGGGCGAAATTGTACATCAATTTCTGTCATAGTTAATTGTTCTGTGGAAACCGGCTCTGATAAAGTTTCCGCCAGGACAGGAAAATTACTCAAAATTAATAAAAGATATAGACTCAATCGTAGCATCTATCCCCCGTTAAATACTTTTCCCATGGATAATAAACTGGTGCAAGGCAAAATCATTGGCCGAAAGCCTTGTCATTGTTTAATCTCATCTGAGTTAATTTTTTTCAAAAGGAATACTGGAATGCTCCCAATCGTCAGAAAATTATTCATTTACAATATTTTTATCCTGCTTATTTCTTGTGCAACATCAAGTGAATTTAAGCAAGAGCCTGGATCTGTCAGTGTAATGGCTTATAATGTGGAAAATCTTTTTGATACTCAACATGACAAGGGAACCGAAGATCATTCTTATTTACCTATTGAAATGAAACAAACAGAAGAACATAAAGCTATTTGTAAACAGATTCGCCATGGTAAGTACCGAGCAGAATGTTACGACATGGATTGGAATCAAAATATTCTTGAGCGAAAAATGAAAAGACTCGCCGAAGTGATTTTACAAGTAAACTCTGGCAAAGGTCCTGATATTTTAATTGTCGAAGAAGTTGAAAACATCAATGTCCTCACTCAACTACGTGATAAATATTTAAAGACTGCAAATTATAAAACCGTTGTACTTATTGAAGGCTTTGATAAGCGAGGTATTGATATTGGCCTGCTTTCACGCTTACCACAATTAGACAAGGCCCAACTTCATAAAATTCCCTACAAAGGTAAAACAGCTGATGATCAAGTATGGATGGAAAGATCTCGAGGAATTTTACAAGTTAATTTAGAACTCCCAGATAAATCAAAATTAGCTGTTTTTGGTGTGCATTTTCCATCAGGATCAAATCCTACATATTGGCGACAGCAAAGCGTGACTCATCTCAATCAACTAATGAGCCAATTACCAAAGGATTATTTGGCCATTGCCGGAGGAGACTTTAACATCAACTCATCAGAAGATTCTAGCCACAAACTTTATAAAAAAGAAATAGGTCAAAAGTGGTTGGTTTCTCATTTAATAGGCTGTAGTAGCTGCCGTGGCACAAATTACTATCACCGAAAACGCGAGTGGTCGTTCTTAGATGCTTTGCTGTTTCATAAAAATTTAGATAGACAAACAGGCACAGCCAATTGGTATGTTGACCCCAAGTCTATTGGCATTCCCAATGAGAGTGTTTACCAAAAAAATCGATTCATGTCTCCCGCTCGCTTTGAAGCACAAAGCCCTGTGGGCGTCAGTGATCACTGGCCCATATTTGCCGTGTTAAAACCTCGCAAACAAATAGAAAATTAGTTATTATTTTTTTCAATTTCTTTTTTGTTTTTAAAAATATTTAAAACTTCAAATAACACAATAAAACTCAATGCCAAAGGAATTATATTTTTAAAGTTAAATAGCTCATTTAAATCTAAAACAATAAATATCCACTGACTTAATACATAAATGATACCTAAAAACAAAAAAACATTTACGTATCTTCCTGAAATATAACGAAAACGTAAAAACTTTTTCTCTTCGTCAGTGAGTTTTACTTCTGTTAGTGGATAATCACTTAATTGTTTTTCAAAAATATATTTTCTACAAGAATCAAGACCAACTATCAATAGAATAACGAAAACAAAGATTGATGGAGTAAAATAATCTTTATTCAAACCGTACTTTTTTAAAAAATAAACGTAAGAGCTTAATAATACAATTGGTAAAATCAAGATTGCTAACATGTAATAGCCATGAAATTTAGTTAATTTATTTTCTAAATTAACTAAAATGGATTCATCTCTAACTAAAAAAGCTTTTTTTGACTTAGAATTTAAAAAGTCTTCAGACTCTGTATCCTTGTTACGTTTACAAACAAATTGCTTATATTTTTCATCTATAGCATTCATAGTCCCTACTACATTTAAAATAATGTTTAAGAATGTATTACTTTTGAAAAATGTATTCAAAAGGTATTTTTGGTTGGGCCAATTCTGACAGGTTAGAATTTTTGATAAAGCATTTAGCAGGTTGGCTTTTTAAAAGGACCCCTTCTTTATCGTTAATTTGCACCAGCTCTGCATCACGACCTTTATTCATAATATAGTCAAAAATAAATGTTTCTTCTTTCAGTTCTTCAACTTCTTCAAAAAAGCGATTTCTTTTTTCATTGCCATTATTAAAACTAACGTTGGACAAACTACCTTTTAAGAATCCACAGTCTTTAGCAAATTCTAAACCACTCATCCCAAAATTGGCAAAAAAACTAAGTCTGTTTTTTTCATTATTAAATAAATGTCGCCCTCTTTTTAAATGAACTTCACGTGGCGCTTTATGAGTAAGTTTTATACCACCCAAAATTACGTTGGTCACTTTTGCCTTATCAACAATAAAGTTTCCCTCGGTAAATATGTAGTGTTCTCCATCTTCTTTTACACGAAAGTTTTCACTTAGCATTTCCTGTTCATATTTACCATTGGACTCATATTTAAATCGATATTCTCCATTGGTGCGCAATGTGATTTCAGCCATTTTTTTTTCACTTATCCCTGTGAGACCACTGTTACTAAACCGTGGGTGCTTGTCATTGGGTGTGAGTAAGTGGTTGAAGTTATTTGTAGAATAAAAAACTCTATTGACTTTAATCTTACCCTCGACCTCTATCAGCTCTATTTTAAAATTTTCAAAACCATAAACTTTTGCACTTAAACTAAAGTTACTCTGCACAGAGCAGTTCTCAAAACCTATATCAAACTCTATAAAATGACTTTCATATTTAATAAGATCTAGATAAGCGCCCTTAGAGCCCTGACCACAACTTTTTATAAGATTAAAACCCGGTTTTAAATCTAGTTTTAAATCTTTTAGTTTTTCTATATCGATTTTTTCCCATTTAAGAGCAATTTCTAGGATTCTTTTAACATCTAAGACACGATAAGCCCCGTAGGTAATCACATCACTACTTGAGCCGTAAAAAGCGCTCTCTTTTATTTTGTCATTATCTTCTCTTGAAAGAGGTTTATCTTTAGGTGCGCAGCTAATAATAAAAAATGATAAAATTAATAGAATCCGTAGATTCACTTTCCCCCCTAAAATTTCCCCTAAAAAACTTTAGGAAGCCCTATCGGGGCTGTCAAGACAGCAATATATGTTTTTATCAAGTCGGGTTAAAAGGAGTTTGATGACTTTAAAATCGCGCCATAGTGCAGCAACAAAGTGCTAAGCCTTAAATGGCTTTGCACAAGGCGCAAGGAGGAAGATGTACAATAAACGTACCTCGACGACGCAGCAACAAAGTGCAAAGCCATTTTAAAAGTTTAAGCCAGGGCTTCTGAGCGCATCCAAGACATATAAAGCACACTCCCCTGCCCCACACTGCGCTCATCCATTTCTTGTTTCATACCGTCGATTAACTTTTGATCAACACGACCTTCAGCCTTTAAGCCATCCGCCGCACTGTAAAGAAGGTCTCTCAATTCATCAAAAAAGTCTTTGCGTTGAACGGGGTAACGGTCGTCCCAAAACCAAGTTCTAACATCCGTTTTTACTTTTGAATAATTGGCTTCAGTTAGATAATTACCCATCTGAGCACCAATAAAAGGATTGCCTTTTAAACTCCATTGATAGTCATTAAACTCAAACCAGTACTTCAATAAATTGGGGCTATAAGGTTCAACAAAAAGTGTCCAATTCATAACTTCAGTGGACCACAGCGGGGAGCCTGGTTTTAATTTGTTTTTTACCTCTTTCAAAACGGCTACAGGTTTTGGCACATGTTCCAAAAACCAACATAAAAAAGCTCCATCAAAACTTTCATCATCTAAAATATTTAATTTAGAGGCATCTGCTTCTATTAATTTTAAACGACCCTCATCTATATATTTTTTTAAGCGTTTCTCAGCTACAGCTAATTGATCTTTAGATAAATCCACTCCAGTAATTTTTAAGTGAGGAAATATTTCCAATAAGATTTTAGTTTGTGCACCTACCCCACAGCCCACTTCTAAAAGGTGGTTAACATTTGTCATTTGAATTTTTTCGTAAATATATGGCTTTAAGAATTCTGCTTGGCGAATTAAGCGCTCTTGTTCCTCTCTGGAAAAGCCGTGGATATACTCTTGGGTCATGAGTGCCACTCCTCAGTTTTAAAAAATTTTTTTTCAAATAAAAAAAGAAAAATTGATAAAGCCAAAAACACAGGTCCTAAAATTAAAGCTTGTCGAATGCTATACCATTCTGTCATTAATCCCACAAAATAATGCATACTTACAATTAAAACGGCCCCCACTGCAAATGACAATGAAATACCATAGGAAGACTTAGACGGGAAAGTGTGTGCAATATAATCCATAGTCATACCAAACATTGGTGCCATGGTTAAACCGCATAGAGCTAATAACCACGGTGAGTACCACAAACCTATAGCATAAAGAATTAGGGAGGCAAAAAGACTTAAAAAAATGATTTGTCGACTAGATAAACTTTTAAAATCAAAAATAGTCATTAATAATCGGCCGAGTAATAGAAAAATAAAAAATGTTGTCAAATAAAAGGTAGATTGAGCAGGTTCTATTGATGTGGTTCTTTGCACATACAAAACCAGTCTTGTACTAATAGAAAGCTCAGCCGTTACATAAAGGGATAATATCACAGAGAGATAAAGCATATGGTAAAATTCCATACCCTTAGCTTTTAAAACTTTTTGTAATGTTGTATGTTGCTTTTGGTTTTTTACAAATAAAGTGTAAATAAAAGCCAACATAGGAAGTATACAGACCAATTTAAAGCCAAATCGCCATCCTTCACCTTTATTTAAAACCCAACCTGCTGACAAAGGAGCAAGTATAGAGGCTGCAGCATAAAAACTATGCAGTCCATTAAATAAACGTCTACGCAGTTGAAGAGGAGCACCTTCTTGAATACAAATGTGTTCAAACACTTGTGACATTCCCATACCGAGACCAAAAATAGAACTTGCCAATAATAAAAATGTCATATCATTGGCAAAAGTCGTCATATAAAAACCACTAAATAATAAAAGTAAGCCCAAGCGCAGTCCATTTAAAGCGCCAAATAATGTTTGTATTTTAGGTGCCCAAATAGAGCCAAAGAAAGCTATAATAGAAGTTAAAGCAAAAAACCAAGAAGCTTGGTCATCACGGAGCTTCATATCCTGTATAAGATCTGGGAAAAAGGGGCCTCTAACATTATCCAATAAACCAAAAGATAATAGAGCTAAATAAGCGGCAAAAATATATGACCAATTCACAGACTTCATAAGAGCCTAAGCTATCAAGCAAATACTTAAACGTCGAGCTTTCAAGTATAGTTTTGGTGAATGCTTTTTTAAATCTATTTTTTTTGACATTTTGGGCACCAAAATGTACTACGGCCACCTAATATTTCAGATTTTATTGTGCTTGCACAAGCTGTGCAGACTTGCCCTGAACGACCATAAACTTTGAGTTCTCTAGCAAAGTATCCTAACTCCCCTCCAGCCTGGCGGAAATCACGAATTGTTGAACCACCAGAGGCCAAGGCTTTTTTTAAAATTTCTTTTATAGATATGACTAGGCTTTGACACATTTTTAAATTTAATTTATTAGCATTTTTTTTGGGGTGAACTTTAGCTAAAAATAAGGCTTCACTGGCATAAATATTACCCACACCGACAACTAATTTTTGATCCATAATAATGTTTTTTAGGAATCCCGATCTTTTTTTTAATTTATTAAATAAATATTCGGCATTGAAGTCAGTACTTAATGGTTCGACTCCTAAATGTTTTAACCAAATATTACTGGCTTCACTTTGTGGTGATAAATAGTCTATGACGCCAAACCTTCGAGCATCATTAAAAACTAGTGCTTTACCATTGCTAAAATTTATTAAAAAATGATCGTGCTTTAACAAGGGCTCTCCGTTGTATTCTCGCCAATAACCTGTCATACCTAAATGGTTTAATAGACTACCCATTTCTGTAGGAAAAATTAAATATTTTGCCCTTCTTCGGATGGGCAGAAGTTTCTGACCAATAATGGATCTAAGTTGTTTTTGAGGTATCTTTGAACGAATATTCCCTCGTTTAAATTCCATTCCTTCGATAATAATTCTTTCTTTATTTTTACCTAGATTTAATATTTTATTTAAACCACGGCACATGGTTTCTACTTCGGGCAGTTCGGGCATAAAAATAAACCTACATTACCAAACAGGTTCCAGCATCTTTTTTTGCAACTTCGAGAGTCAATTCGAAGACAATTTACAATTTAATTTTAATTTTTGTAATAAATTACCAAATTTACGCGCTTGATCGCAAAAAAAGATGCTGGAACCTTTTTTGTTAATTTATTAGTTTTACTTATACATAAAATTAAAAAAGCAGTAAATCTCCTATACTAATTTCATTTTAGCAAAATAATTTTTTTACATTGCTTTTAAGTACTTAACTCCTTTGCCTTCATCATTTATTTATTTTTATCGAAGGGTGAAATTTAGCCAAGGGTTCTGGGATATATGATTAGATTTATACAAAGCAATGTTAGAATTGTTTTTTTAGCGATTCTAATAAGCTTCATAACAACGCCTACTTTAGCTGATCCACAGAAAGCTTTATTTTTAATTAAACATTTAAATTCAGGTGATTTTCAGAAGGATACCCACAATATACGAGAATGTGGCAAGTATACCTACGGTGAAGTTTTTGATGCTCTTTATAAGCGATTTGAAGCAGAGATAATTAATGCTCAAAACAATGGCTTAACAAATCTATCTCAAAAGATATTTGAAGAAATTGTAGAAGCTCAACGTAAAATAGTTAGATTTGATGAGGCAAAATTTATTCGACCTTTGAAAAATCAAGCTAAAGATTTAAATTTACATTTTGCTGATCGTGAAGACACCAAAAGATGGTTAGATAAAATTCAAACTAAAATCAATGAAGCTATTAAAACTGGCTTAAATCGCAAAGGTGAGCTGCGTTCCCTCTTAGCCTCAACAAAACTTTCATTAGAAAAAAAATCAAAGTATTTGAATGGTCGCCTCTATCACCGCGAACAAGAAACAGATGAAATTCGTGACCGGCCAGAGTTTCCTCCAGAACTAGCCAAACGTTTTCACCATCTTATTGATATTTTAGACATGGTTAAAGAACAGCTAGGTGCAGACTTTATACAAATGAAGATTAAAAAGGAAGATCCTGAGTTTTTACAAATCTTACAAGATTCATTAAGTCTAGATTTGGACAATGAAGATAAAAACTTTATTCGTGGAGTTATACAAGAGCTGATCACTTACCAAAAGGAATACCAAGAATATGTTGATTCCCTGACGGGTTCCACTTTAAACAATGTTAGTTTAGCTGATGATGTTTCAATGATCGATGTTTTAAAAAATATTGAGTCTCATTTAAAATCTGTAGTGATTGATCAAGATGATGCTATTGAACTTATAATGGATCAAGAATTACGTATTGCTTTTTTAGGTTTAGGTATTAATCAAATACCACAGATTAAATATTTAATGGGTGAACCTGGCACTGGTAAAGATACTGTAGTGAAGGTAAAAATTGATGCAATACATGGCTACTTAGGCGCACATTTAGATCATTTGTTTCGCACTCCTGTTGCCGCCAATGAAGCTGACTTATGGACAATTTTGGGTGCACCCACTGGCTATAGGGGTTCTGAGTCCATTCCACCACTCATCGAATTTTTAGTTCTGCACTCAGCGGGGCGTTATAAAATAGTTCCCGTTAACAGCGAAGAAAATCAAGAAAAGTCTAAAAATGGAGAGTCCTTATATAAAATTATTGAAAATAAAAATTGGCGTCCCGGCATGGTTTTTGATGGTTATTTTCCACCTGAATCTGGTGAAATTTTTATTAATGAGCGCCACAACTGGTCCAAAAGCAACACAGACCAACTTTTAAAACAACTCTTGGAAAATGGTTATGTTACAGTTAAAAATCCCAATGGTGGAGAACAACAAATTTATGTACCCATTAATATTTCCATAGCCTCAAATGAAGGCGCACATTTAACAACTTCTAAAGATGAAAAAGGAAGAAGAACGGGAGAACCACTCAGCCATGAAGAACGCATGCGTCGCTATGAAGACTTAAAAGATAATAAGTATGTATTACGTGAAGCTATCCGTAAAACTAATCTCAGCATGTCTTCCCGCAACCCGAGTGCACCTGGTATTTCTGATGAAACTTTAAACCGAATAGATGACAGTTCTCTCATTTTAATGAAACCAACAAGTCCTGAAGGTTTTCGCCGCATCTTAAAAAATAAGATGGAACTACTTCAGCAATTATTATTAGAAGTTTCTGGTTCTTGGGGTCCAGTCGATCTCAGCTGGGATGAGAACCTGATTCTATTTATGCAAGAATTTAACTATATATCAGAAAATAATGCTCGTCCAACAGATGATCGCATCCGCAATATTGTTGAAGCTACATTGTTTGATGCTATACGTGCTGGGCATTTAAAACCTGAACCACATTATGGAAATCACGTGCATTTATCTATTCAAAAAAATAAAGATGGCACAGCTAATATGAAACTAAATATCACCCCTAAATCAAAAGGAAAAAAAACAAAAGCCATTGAATTATTTATTCGTGCCACTGCTTCACAAAGAGATAAGCAGCCCATTAGTGATGATCGATTAAATGAACTTTTAACTTTACCTCAGCGCTTGAACAAAAGAGTTTTTGGTATTGAGCATATTACAGAAAGACTCACAGAACTTGCTATTGCTATGGAAGAGAGTTTACGTACAAATAAAGATATTGCCGAAGCAAAAGACACAGCAAAAATAATTGCATTTTTTGGAATGAGTTCCACTGGTAAATCACAAACATCTAAAGAACTTGCAAGAGCATTAAAAATTCCTTTACTTCCGCTAAATTTTGGTCAAGTTCAAAGTAAGTCTGATATAAAAAGAATGTTTTTTGGTGAAAAAATTGGCGATGATTTTATTCCATCCATTTTTATGCAGCATTACGACCGCAATCCTGACGGAATGGTCGTTAGTTTAGAGGAACTCGTAAATGCAGATAATGCTGAACAAGTTCTAAATATGTTATTTGATTTATTTAGAGAAGCTGTAGTCACTGACTTTTCAGATGGTGTACCTCGGCCCATGGGAAAAATTATTTTTGTTGTCAATGCCAATATTGGTATTGAAGATTACAAGAATATCAGCCGAAACTTGCCTGAGTATGTGCGATTAGAAGCTTATCGTGAAGTTCATGAAACTATGATGAGTAGCCCAAGCTATCGCCGATCTGTATTAGAGCGTTATTTATCACCGCCCCTCATCAACCGTATTGACGAAAGAAATATTTACTTTTTTGGCCCCCTTGGTTACGGTCATGTTAGAGCATTAAGTTATTTACAGATGCAAGAAGCACTAGAATCCTTACGCCCTCATCCTTCACGTCGGGGGTGGAATATATATTTTCCAAGTGAAGAAGCTTTTGATGACATTATAGATATTTTAGAAAAAGAAGGATTTAATGTTGAATCCCAAGGAGCTTCTATAGTTTCCATGTTTAATAAAGTTTTTGTACCCCATTTTCGCATGACTATGTATCAACATCGAGTAGAAACTGGCAGTGATATTTTGCTGTCTCTAGATAAACAAAACACTAAAATTGTTGAAATGGGTGAAGAAAAAGTGACAGAAATTGCCTTTAACGTACATGTAAAAGGTCAGTACGAACCTATTCGCTTTACCTTGCGGGGAAAAGAAATTGAATTTGAAATGGAAACACCTGATATAAATCGAAAATTGACCGGGATCCACGAAGCTGGACATGCTATAGTTGAACAGTATTTTTTTGGCGACTATCAAGAACATAAAGGTGTGAGTATAATTCGTGGCGCTACAAAAATTGGTGGTGAAATCATTCCCTATGAGGGTGTAGCAAAATCTAAAAAAGTTAAAAAACTCAATATTACTAGAGAGTATATTGTTAGAGAGATGGCTACTCTTTATGGTGGATTTGAAGCACAAAAATTGTTAACAAAAGGAGCCCGTCACGACGGTGGAAAATCAAATGATATAAAAAGAGCCACTCAGTTAGCTAAAATTGCTATTCTTATTTATGGACTTGAAGAGGAATGGGGACTCGAGTCTTTGTCTGACCCAGAGAATATTGATAATTTTATAGCCACACTTACGCATGAAAAAAGAAAACTTTTTGAGAAACTAAAAGACCGACTTTTAACTGAAGCACAAGCTCTAGCCAGAGAAGCCTTATTGATTAATTTAGAAACTGCATTAATACCATTAGGTAGCGATCTATCCGGTAAAGGTAAAATTATTGATGGTGAAATGAAGAGTTTTTTGAATAATCATACTATATACACAGAAGATAATTCTATAGAACGAGCTGAACTTCTAGAAGATTTCGATATTCTACTAGAACCAATTAGGCAAAATGTAAAAAGACGTGACAAAGGTCAACGACGTGCCAAAGGAGTGTTATCATCAGATGTTGAAGAAGCTTTAAATATTATTAAAAGTGATGAAAACTTAAAACAATACTCGCTCTTAATTTTAAGCGAATATCAAACAACCTTAATAGTTGAAGCCTTATTAGCAAAAGAATTTAGCTTTAAACTGCAAGAGGAACTTTTGCCAAGTATAGATACAATTATCACTAAAAAAGTTGCCAATGAGGTGGAATTTCATGAGAACGAAAGAATGATAGCTATAAAGAACATCAAGCCACAGGAAAAACCTCAAGTTTTAACAATCATAGATGGCTTTGAAGAGGCTGTAAAAACCCTAAAAGATCAAGGGGTTAGCTGTCATACAGCTCTTTCGCCAACTCAATAAAGCACTTGAACTGTCTTTTTTTTAAATGTAGTGATGTAGTATGTTAACATTGCGTCGTTCACATTACTCTAAACTTAAAAACCATTTAATAAATGTTGCTGAGATAATTACCGGCTTTAAGAAGCTGTCAAAGTTACACGATAGAGCACTCACTTACATAAATGAAAACTTTAACTTCTGGCAAGCAGCTACAAAAGCCTTACAAGTTAAAGTCATTGTCTCAGAAAATGATTTAAATAAAATCCCACAAAAAGGTCCTTTACTAATTATTGCTAATCATCCCTTTGGTGGCATTGAGGCTATAACCCTTGCTGCTAAACTTAGTGAAGTAAGACAAGATTTTATGTTTATAGCCAATGCTGCACTCAATGCCATTCCCGAAGTAGCACCCTATTTGTTTTCTGTAGATATTGACGAGAGTCGTGGACTGTCCACAAAGATTCAAAACAGATTACAAATTCAAAATGCCATTCACCATTTAAAAGCTGAAGGAGCTCTTATACTTTTTCCTGCGGGAGAAGTGTCAACAGCCTTCCCACCGTGGAGGAAAGCTTATGACAAGCGATGGAGTCGTTCGGTTGCACGAATTGCAAAAGAATCAAAGGCACAGGTTTTACCCATTTATTTTAAGGGAAAAAATAGTTTTTTATTTCAATTAGTCAGTGTGTTTTTATTTGAAAATCCTAGTAATTTTTTGACTCGAATCTTGCGTAAAATTTCTCTGGGAGTGCGTGGTTTATTAATGGTTTTCGAAGTGCTCAGACATCGACAGCAAAATATCGATATGCATATTGGTGCAACTATTTCCTATGATCAATTTAAACATATTGAGTCTAATAGATCCTTAGCTGAATACTTCAGAATACGCACCTATCTATTAGGTGGAGATGCACAGCTAATAAATTCTCGACTCGATTTTATTCAAAAAAGAATAAAAAAAAATAAACCGGTTAAACCACGAAAATTATTACCTGTTGGTTTAGAAATAGATAAAGCGCTGCTACGAGAAGACTTAATAAATTTAAACCCACAAAGTTTAGTCTACGAAACCAATGATTTTAGGGTTTATATAGCCAACTATGAAAACATACCTAATATAGTTGCCGAGATTGGTCGCCTTAGGGAAATCACCTTTCGCGCTGAAGGTGAAGGAAGTGGATTAGCCTATGACCTAGATAAATACGATAAGCATTATGAACACATATTTATTTGGCACAAAGCTAATGATGAACTGGTTGGAGCTTATCGACTTGGTATGGTTAGCAATATAATGGAAAAAATTGGTATTGAGGGCATTTACACTCATAGCCTTTTTAAATATGATATTAAATTTTTAGACCAAATTGGCGAAGCCATGGAACTGGGACGGTCTTTTATTGTTCCGAAGCATCAAGGATCACAAGCTCTCTCTATTTTATTAACTGGAATAGCTAAAATTTTATTACAAAGACCACAAATAAAATCTTTGTTTGGACCGGCAAGTATAAGTGCTGAGTATTCTAAACTCGCCAGTTTTATAATGATTGAATATCTTATGAAACACCACGGGGCCGAAGATAAAATGCAATCAATGGTTAAACCTTATTTGCCTTATAAGTTACGAACCGATTTAAGTGAACAAAATTTAAACGAACTACTTCATGGTGCTCACAACTTAGATGGCCTTAATGCTGTAGTTGAAACCTTAGAGGGCGAAAAAAATGTCCCAACACTTATTACTTATTATTCTAAAATGGGAGCCAAGTATGTGGCATTCAGTGTTGATAAAGAATTTAACAGTATTGATGGGCTTATAGTTGTAAAATTAAGTGAATTTCCGAAGCCCATGATGAGAAGAATGTTAAAAGATAAAACAGATCAATTTTATGAAGATCGCAAAAATTGATTAATGAAATCTATAAACATTGCCAACTATAACATCCGTATTATCAATTTCGGCATTACCTATATCAGTTCCACTAATGTCCATTTCATTAATATTGCTTGATTTTTCATGACCTATTGGAGGAGACGCTGGAATTCTTAAGCTGCGGCTGTTATCTATTTCTACATCCTCATCACTGTAGTCCACTTGTCTACGTCTTGGATCATAAAGTGGATTTTGGTATCCATTCGATTTAGCTTGTTGATAGGGAACCCAGTCGTCCCCTTCACCTGGCCAATTCTTAGCTTGTTGATAGGGAACCCAGTCGTCTCCTTCACCTGGCCAATTCTTGGCTTGTTGATAGGGAATAAAGTCTCCTTCATCGCCAGGCCAATTTGTAGATGCACCTATGTAAACACTCCCAATATTATCCCCACCATTAATACCACTACCATAACCATTGTCGCCACCACGCCCTCTATCACGGCTCGTATCTGTATCTTTGTAATTTGGCGAATCTCTTCTATCTTGATTGGGCCACCTAAAACCACTATCATATTTGCCAGGCATATAGTTGCCACGGTCGTCATATAACTTTCCAGTAAAGCTAAAAGGCCCTTCTAAACCACCACTCCCGTCAGGACTTGGAAAATACCCTTCTCCAATATTTGTATCGTTATAAGCAGGAAGATATCCATTCTGAGTAGGAACGTAAGGCTCAATATAAAATGGATCTATTTCCTCATCGACATTATTCTGATAATTATTATTTTGGCGAGGACTTTTTCCAGCATGTAAGCTTTGCTGGCAATCCGAAGGTATCAACCCCAGAAACTGATATACCTCACGTGAAGAGACAGATTGTAAATTTGATGACCATGCAGGCATCGCGAATATAAGTATTAGTAATAGCATTAGATTCTTCATGACACTTTATATAATAAAAAATCGTCTATATAGCTAATTGTCCTTTTTTATATTCAGTATAAGCTCAACTTATAATCCGTGGTGAACGAGAAACCAAATGATGGTGTAGTGTGTGAAATGATGAACCATTTGATCAAAGCCAAATATATTCCAATAAACAGCTTTTGTTGTATCCTGAAATCTCCCCAAATATCTGCGGCCTGATTTAATTCTATCCATAATAAAATGCACAATTAAATCAACGATAGCTAACCACCATAAATTAGAATTAACCACCAATATTATGGCCAAACTAAAAAATGCGTGGACACTTGAGTGAATCAACAGGGGAATAAAAAAATCCCAATTTTCACTCCCTTTCTTTGCGATCATAAATTCTCTTTGCAAAGGAAAGTCACATAAAAAATGTTTGATTTGAAAGGCAGCAAATAGAGAAAAAAGTAATTCAAAGTCTGTCAAATTTAACCACTCTTTAAAGATCTACTTAAAAGTTACTGTCTAGATGCAGCACAAACAATGTAGAAAAGGTTGATTCTCGACCTAAATCTCGAAAATCACTAGGATTTCATTGACATTCTAGACCCCCTTGGCAAATTGAACCCATGGCATCTAAAAATATTAAAAAAGAAAATCCACTCATAAGCTTAGCTGTGAACGTAATCGTTCCCTATTTAATATTAACTAAAGCCGCAGCCTATCTTGGTGATAAAGGACCAACTTGGGCGCTGTTAATTGCTTTGAGCATTCCTCTAACCTATGGAATTCATGACTACCTAAAAAATGATCGCACCAATTATATATCTATTTTCGGATTAATAAACACTCTGTTCACAGGTGGCTTTGCTCTATTAGAGCTATCGAGTACGTGGTTTATAGTTAAAGAAGCGGCTTTTCCTTTTATTTTGGGAGCCATGGTTTTATTCTCATCATTTTCAAAAAAACCAGTGATCAAATTTATGTTTAACTTTGCCCAAATAATGGACATTGATAAAATAAATTCAAAACTGGATCAAAACCAATCCCATACTAAATATGAAAAGCTGCTGATTAATACAAACAACTTGTTTGCTTTATCTTTTTTCATTAGTGCATTTTTAAATTTTACATTGGCCTATTGGGTTTTTAAGGATATTGATCCAACTTTAACTGAAAAAGCGCGACTGGAGGCCTTGAATCAACAAATTGCAGATATGTGGTGGATGGGATATGTGGTGATTGCATTGCCCTTAACTGGTTTTTTAATGTTTATACTTTATAAACTGCTCAATGGCTTAAAAGAATTAACCGGTCTGGAACTGGAAGATATATTAATTCAAAATAAATAATAGTTAAGACACAACTATTCTAAGCCTACCAACTTCTCTTCAGGAATACTCTTAGCTTGCTTTTTTATTTTCATTAACTTTTGTCTTTTCTTAGCAAATCGTTTTCTCTCTCGGTTTTTCTTTTGTTCTTGCTGTTGCTTTTTTACCTCATACTTTTCTTCAAGCTCTTCCCAATTTACACTTTTTGTATTCTGTCTTCTGTTTTTAACAAAATTTTTGCGTGCTTTTTCTTTTTGAATTTCTAAATTTTTGCGATATTCTCTTTGCTCATCAGCACCTTGCCGCCTTTGCTCATTCATTCTATTTTTCATATTTTCATGAATAAAGTAATCACGATAGCGCTCATTTAAATATTCAATTTCTTGGCTATACTCAATGTCTTGAGCCAAAGCAAAATAGGGTGCTGTAAAAATAATTAAACCTATAAAAAAAATATAACGCTCCCAGCCCATAATTTATCCTATAATGTTAAAACTCTAGTTAATAGTCCTCTTTGTGAGTCCTCGACCTTGATCCTAAGTCATTTAAAAGATATGAATTGATCATGGAACACTTAATAGAATTTCTAATATTTTTTGCAAAAGTTTTTGTTATTGTCATTGGTATCATTGCTGTTGTTGGCTTTATAGTTTCTCAATCTATAAAAGGTCAACACCACTTACCAAATCTTGAACTGGAAACAATCAATGAAACGTTTAAAAACTATGCTGACACCTTGAGAAAAAAAGTTTTAGATCATAAAGCCTATAAAGAATTTGAAAAACAGGAAAAGAAAAGATCTAAGAGCAAAGAGAAAGAAAAAAAACCTAAAATTTATGTTATAGATTTTGACGGTGATATAAAAGCCAGTGCCGTTAATAATTTACGCATGGAAATTTCAACAGTATTAGATGTAGCGACCCCTAGAGACGAAGTTTTAGTTAGAGTCACTAGCCCTGGCGGGATGGTTCACACTTATGGCTTAGCTGCGGCCCAATTGACGAGAGTTCGCAATGCAAATATTCCGCTGTGTGTTTCAGTAGACAAAGTGGCTGCTAGTGGTGGCTATTTAATGGCGTGTACTGCAAATAAGATTATTGCCTCACCTTTTGCTATCTTAGGTTCAATTGGTGTATTGGCTCAAGTGCCCAATTTTCATCGTTTATTGAAAAAGCACGATATAGATTATGAAGAGTATACAGCTGGCGACTATAAACGCACAATTTCAATGTTTGGTGAAATTACCGATAAAGGCAAAGAAAAGTTTACTGAACAGATCGCCGATACCCATGAGTTATTTAAAAACTTTGTCAAAGAGCACCGACCAATTGTAGATATTGATAAAGTGGGAACAGGTGAACCCTGGTTTGGCAAAAGAGCTTTAGACCATAAGCTAATAGATGAAATTAAAACTAGCGATGAATACTTTTTTGAAAGAAAAGACTCCCACGACATAGTGAAAGTTAAACTTGCAGAAAAGAAAAAATTTGGTGAAAAAATCGCTGAGCAATTGCGATTGACTGTTACTAGTTTATTTGAGCAGTTTCGCGTTTAATCTCTAATTGAGCTATCTGCATTTATTGTTTCTATTAAAGTAGTTATTTTGGGATCTAATGTAAAAATATCTGCCCAGCTCATATTTTTACCATTGAAAAATAAATCTTGTATTCGTGTTTGATTATATCTATTTTGTTTTTTTATTTCACACTCTTTTTCTGAGAGTTCTTTAGGACAATACACATAGGGTTTATTATAGTTCGCCTGCCGCTCTTCTACTAATAAATGATAACTGGGCTCTTCAGCTAATGAATTCTCATTGTAAGTGACAACCCACTTACTTTTATAAGTATTTTCACCAGTTTTATTTAACAGCAAACTTACACAAAACTTATTCGTTGCGGACTCCTGTCTTTCAATTATTCCACAAAAGGTATGACCTTTGAATTTTTTATCTTTACTAATTGTCGGAAAAACTTCTTTCAGATATAGCTGAGATAAATCTAGGGTTTCAGGCAAATTTAACTTTTCAAAATTAATTATTTTTTTAACATACTCCCAATCTGCAAATAAAGCTCTATTGTGCTCGATATGTTCATCTTTAATGCGACCATCTTTATCTAGGTCTTCTGACATTTGTTGAAATGTTAGTAATTGATTTTTTCCGGTATCGACAAAAAAAGTAAAATCACCGTTTGTGCTTAAAATCTCATGTTTTTCCATGGACACAATAGGAGCACGACTATCCGGCCTATCTAACACTGTACTTTTAATAGTTACGTCCCCACTTGTATATTTTCCTGGCATTATAATGGGTTCTGCGCGTGTACAAATAGGAATTATTAATAATATAAGCAGATATCTCATTAGATCCTCCTTTACATAACTTATGCAAAGAAGGGCCCACAGTCTGGCCTCATAAATATCTGAAACTACAAGTTTTTTAAAGTTTAATATTTATGCATCAGTAAATTGTCACTACCGCTGTCTATTTAGATACACTTTTCTCTTTTTTGTTATTACCCTCATTATTGATGGTTTTATTTGAATTTGAGAAATCGGGAATCCATTTTTTAGCTGTGTCTACAACTTTTTCAGTAAAACCTTTTAACTCAAGTCCCTTACGACTTGCCATGATTTTTTGAAAAGCCTCTCTTCGTTGTTCAACACTCATTTTATCTTCAATTTTTACAGTTGAGTTTTCAGGACGTATCGCTTTTAAAAGTTGAGTTGATGGTGAAAACAATATTTCATTAAGGCTCCCTGTAACCTCCCATGGCATCCACTTATGTTCTTTTTTTTCAACATTTAACCAGCCAATGACTTTATTTGTTGAGTCAAACTTTCCAGCAGAAGAAAGTATTATTGGTAAATCTTTTTCTCTAGCAGCAAAATCTTTCCATTCCCCTGTATCACTCCGTAATTGTAAATTTCCAGAGATTTTATTAAATGTGAATTGGCCTGGAGCTTTCTCTAAAATTAGTATTTTCTCCAATTCACTAAATACTTTAGACCCAGTAGGAATAACTATTTCTTTTATTTTAACTCCTAAATCCCATGATTGGCTGCTATACTTTGTGTCCACTTTTACAGTGTTCAAATCAAGATGAGAGAGGTTCATATGAGAAAGTCCCAAATAGCCTTGCCACTCTTCCAATTCACCCTGTTTTAAACTCATTTTCCCATATACTTGCAAAGGACTTGAGTCTTCAATATCAAAGTATAATCTCATCACTGGGCGGCTCAGCTTTAGACTGTCAATTTTAGTTTGCAGAATTCCATTTTTTAAACTTTCATTCAAATTAAATGAAATTAGTCCTTTAAACTCCCCACCCACAATTTCCATCTCATTTATTATACCCGAGACTCTATTTTGCTTCCAACTAACTTCACCAATAGCTTTACGTATAAGTTGTAAACGCTTTTTTCCCTTATGTGAAAAAATGGCTTCTATTTTATCTAATGATCCGCTAAATTTTAATTGTTCGTCATTGTATTCCAATTGACCATTTAAGTCTCCCCAATATGTAAAAGTACTCTTTAGATCAGAACTGCCAATAGCTTCTGCAAAATATTTAAGTGAGAAATTTTCTACTTCGGCTGTAAATGGTTCAATGTGATTTTTTAAAAATGGATAAAAAATTATTTCTTCGGTGGATAGTTTGCCAACTTCTCCCCTTACACCACAATTCTTAGCAATCACTTGAATGTTTTTATAATCCCCAACTATGCCAGATGCAGAGGCTTTACAAGAAAACCATAATAGCCTTGGATTTATACTTGTTGGAATCCCTTTAATATCTTTTATTGAGTGAATTATTTCACCCACAGGAAAATATTCTGAAGAGACATGCAATTGGAATTCTTCACTCGGTATATTTAAGGAACCATGTAACTTTAATTCTCCCTCTTTAAAACGACCCTTTCCATTTAAAGTTAAATCCTCTTTAGAAAGTACTAATTCAAAATCAAGTGGTTTTAACTCATCTATTAAATATTGAGGTGACTGATAAGATAACTTTGTAGAAATAAAAACTTTTTTATCAAAACGGTTTAGGTCCACTTTAAAGTTGTCAAAGATCAAACCTACTTTGTCCGTCCCCCCATTATAAATTAGAAATTTTTCGAAGCTTAATGTGTAGAACCAATTTCTACTATTTGATAACTCTTTTAAAAATCGATTTTCTACAAAATCACGAATCTCATTTAAAACTTTATGGCTCTCCTCTTCAATTTGTGTATCCATCGGCAAAGTTGGCATTGGTGGCCTTAAGTGAGAATCAGAAAAAGAGGAATTACAAACAGCTTCTTTGTAAACAAATTCAACTTTTTTTCCAACAATGTCTGAAAAGCTTATACTTTTTTTGAATAGAGTATTAATTCTTATTGGAATGTAGACTTCTGAAATAGTTAGTTGTGATTGGGTTATGCACGGATCTTTAGATGTTAACTTTAAACCCTTCACATATAAGCCAAATTTTGGCCATATTCCATCAGCTAAAGAAAATTCTAAATGGTCAAAATTAAGATAAAACTTTGGATTTTTCTCTACTAGTTTTTTTTCCACCCACGCAGAAAGTTGTTGAGGGGACAAAAACGCTCTTATAGCTCCACCAAAAAATGTACTTAAAAATAATCCAACAAGAAATATGACCCAGGCCTGTGAAGATCCACCTGGGTTTTCTGATTTACTTAAATTCGAAGTTGATAATCTCGTATTCTTTTTCACCTTTTGGACTCTTAAACTCTACTACATCCCCTTTAGATCGACCAATAATTGAGCGAGCTAATGGTGAGTAAACTGAAATTTTACCGTCTTTAACATTAGCCTCATCTTCTCCAACAATTTGATAAACTATTTTGTCTTCTGAATCTAAATCTAATAACTCAACTGTTGCACCAAAAATAACCTTATCACTTTTTAAGGTAGAGGTGTTAAATACTTCGGCATTTGCCAGTTTTCCTTGAATGTCTGCGATTCTCGCTTCACAAAAGGCTTGTCTTTCTTTTGCAGCATCATAATCGGCGTTCTCGCTTAAATCCCCATTGGAACGAGCTTCTTCAATAGCTTTAATTACAGCTGGACGCTCATTTTGCATTAAGTTCTTGAGTTCAGCTTCCAACTTTTCTTTTCCGGCAACTGTCATTGGTACTTTATCGCTCATATTTGTCTCCACCATCTGGCTAGATTTAAAAAGCGCTATTATATGAATTTCTTTGACGCAGACAACTACAAAAGAGATTATATGTGTTAAAATGAAGTTAAATGCTGCGAACTCCTCAATTATAAAACGCCTTTTGGTTGGCAGAAACAACCGGCCATTGAGGTCTATTCTCAACAAATTAGACCCTCATGACCTCGCATCTCTAGTTAATTCCCTAAATAAAAGGGAGTTGAGGCTATTTGTTGAGGCTCTATTAGTCATTAATAAAGCTGTTGAGACATTTGTCATTGTTCCAGAACAGCAACTCCAAGATGCGCTGCAAAAAATTGAAGCGAAGCAGCAATTAAAACTGATAGAACAATCTAATTTTGACGATGCGGCATACTTTCTGAGCCTGTTGAGCAAAGGCGAACAAAATGAACTCTTAGCCCAAGTCGATCACGACATGGCAGAAAAAATCAGACAATACCTCAGTTATCCCGAGGAATCTGCTGGGCGAATGATGCATGCAAGTGTTTTTCATTTACCTATAGAAATTAATGCTGGTGAAGCTTTAAGTATTCTCCGTAAAAAAGCACAAATGATGTCTATCTATTACATCTATTGTATCAATGAACGTCATCAGCTCGCAGGAATTATTTCTCTTCGCCAATTAGCAACTGCCCCTGAACAAAAGCCTCTATCTGAAATTGTAAAAGAAGATGTCGTTACTATTTACCCCGAAGAGCCTGCGGCCAAAGCTGCCGAGTTGGTTTCACATTATGATTTAATTGCCATTCCGGTCATTAATCATGACCGCGAACTTTTAGGTATTGTCACTGTAGATGATGTTTTAGATATTATACAAGAACAAGCCACTGCTGGTATTTACGCACAAGCTGGTTTGCAAGAGGATGATCGCGTATTTACACCTGCAAAGTATTCCATACAAAAACGCATACCTTGGATGTTTTTAAATCTATTATTAGCGGCTTTAGCCAGTTCAGTTGTAAGTTTATTTGAAAATACAATGAGCCATTTAATTATTTTAGCCAGTTTAAAAAATATTGTAGCTGGTATGGGTGGTAATACAGCCATTCAATCATTAACGGTTGTCACCCGTGGGTTGGCTACAGGTGATTTTAGTTTTATCTCTTATTACAAAGCCGTTTTGAAGGAAGTTATTGCTGGTGTTAGCATTGGTATAATGACAGGTATTTCTGCCGGCCTATTAACATTTGTCTGGAAAGGAAATCTTATGGTTTCAATCATCATATGTATTTCCATGATTATAAATTCTCTGCTTGCCGCCATTGCTGGTTCTGTGGTCCCTCTAGGCCTAAAGAAAATGGGCTGGGACCCAGCTACTGGAAGTGGTGTATTAGTAACAATGTTTACTGATATCATCAGTTTTTTTAGCTTTTTAGGAATTGCGACTTTGGGCTTGAAATTTTTTGGGGTAAACTAGCTCTTATACTTTTGTCGGATTTTGAGATTTAAAATAATTTATTTGTGAAAAATTCCGATAAATTATAAGGCTCGAGCTACTTGAGTGAAGGAACAACAATGGATTCAATTCCCAGTTTAACGTCTTTAAATGTTAAAAGCATTACTCGCCAAATTGAAAAAGCTGAAACCATCCTTCTATCAACCCACAAACAATGTGACGGCGATGGCCTAGGAGCCATGTTAGGCCTTTACCATGCTTTAAAAAAAATAGGAAAAAAAGTCCGAGTATTTACAGTTGATGAAGTACCACCCAAGTATAGTTATTTAAAACCAGAAAAGTATTTAGATATTTTTGAACAACCTCATAAAGATATCGAAACAACTGACCTTTGTTTAATTTTTGATACCAACGATAAACGCTTAGTAGAACCACTTTATTCCGAATTAGAAAATAAAGTGCGCAATATTTTATTTGTCGACCACCATCCTATTTTAAATCAAGGTCCAGAGCCTACTGCGGGTTCATTTATTGAAACTAATGCAGCTAGTACTGGTGAGATTGCTTATTTTATTATTAAAGATTTAGGCATACGCATGGATGAGAACATTGCTCAATCTCTTTACACAAGTATCACCTTTGATACGCAAATTTTTCGTTATGTAAAAGGGGCATCTTCTTCACATTTAATTTGTGCTGAGCTATTGAAATATGTATCAGAACCTGAAGAAATTCATCGTCATTTATTTGCGACTTTTTCTCAGGGCAAAATTGCCTTTCTCGCAAAAGTTCTCTCAGAAATTGAATATCATGCTAATGGTCAGATTGCCATTTTAAAACTAAGCTTAGAAGATATAAACAAAAACCAACTTCATCTAGATGACTCCCGTGATGTTATAGATATGATAATGAATGTAACTACTGTGATTACTGCAGCTCTATTCAGACAAGATACAGAAAATGGTTACAAAATGTCTTTACGTAGTAAAGATAAGATTGAAGTTTTGGGGATTGCAGAAAATTATGGTGGCGGAGGGCACATGCATGCCGCTGGTGCCTTTATCGAAGGTGAATATAACAAAATTAAAAATGATGTCGTAAATCAACTGCTGCAACGTTTAGATGATCACAGCTCTAAAACTAATGAGAAATAAAAACAAAAAAGACAACCCTATTATTTGCATTTGCAATAATGTTCCCAAAAAAACGATTGAACAAGCCATTGCCCGAGGGTGCAAAACTTTACCCAGAATTTATGATGCTACTTCAGCCGGGGTTGGCCCATGTGGAGGTTCTTGCCGCTCCACTTTAAAAAAAATGTTAGACCACTATCTTAAAACAGGTGAATTTATTAAAAGGTGACAGGCCCTCTTTCCGGACGCGGAGCAATGTTTCTACATTGCTCCGCGTCC
>JAGRAE010000059.1 GCA_020435005.1 Bdellovibrionales bacterium | reverse complement strand
CACCGGGAATTAGTAAAGATGATGTTCTCGCTGCTACAGAAGGTAACATATCTATATCGCCCGAGCTTAAAGAAATGTGCTTATGATAGAGACTTTTAATCTGCTCTATTTTAATAGACTTACGTCCAGTGATGTATTTAGTGTAATATTCCGATAAGTTTGCTAAGTTAAAAGGCAAATATGGCAGGCGGAATTAAGCAACTTAGTAAAGGTGAAATTTTGTTTCGAGAGGGCGACCCCTCCGATGCAATGTATGTTATTAAAAAGGGCAAGATTGCTATCACAAAAGCCAAAGGTAATTCAGAAATCATCTTAGCTGAATTAATGCCTGGTGAAATGCTAGGTGAAATGGCCTTTTTCGATAACAAACCTCGCTCTGCAGGAGCTAAAGCCACAGTTGATTCCGAAGTCATAAGCTTGCCTTTTGCTGCCCTTCACGCACAGTTTAAAACCTTCCCCGAATGGTTGCGTGCTATGGTAAAAACTGTCAACTCTCATTTAAGAAACGCCAATCAAACCATTAAAAACTTACAACAACTTAATAGTAATGAAACAGAAATGTTCCCTCCACACACCATCACTTGTCTATGTGGCATCATTTCTTTGATTGGCTTTAAAGCAGGTGAACAAAAAGAAGAGGGTTTAGTCATTCCCGCCAGTATGTTAAGGAATTATACCATTCAAATTTTTAAACAGCCCACTTATAAAATGGATCGCCTTATGGAGGAACTTTCTAAACTGGGTTATATGAAAGTTGAAGAGTTAGGTGAAGGCAGAAGAAAAATAACGATATTAAAACATAAAGATTTGAGCAATTTTGTAGATTGGTACAATGAATATTTGTTTAAAGCTGAGGGAAAGCGCATTACTGTTGAAGAATCCGAACTTACTTGCTTAAAAGCTATTCTTTATTACGGCAACCAAAAAACAAAAGATGATAAAGGAATGGTAACCATCAGTCTAACTGAAATGCAAAACAACTCCATGAAAGATCTTGGCCAAGTAGTGGATGTCAACGCACCGGATTCATTAATAGCCAAGGGTTTGCTGCAAGACAAACAGACCTTAGAGGGAAATATAACAATGGCATTTAACATTGATGAAGTAGCTAAACTAACACCTTTTTGGACGCTAGTTTACCACCTGTTAAAAATTCCACCGCGATAAAAAACAAATTAAATTTAGTTAGTAACAGAGTATAAAAAAAATTAAGCTTCTTTAGCTATTAGTAACTGTCTAATTTTTTTAATCAGTACAATAGCATCATTTATCACCAAATCCGCTTTCTGAAGATCAGCTTCTTGATCTTCAGAGCGCTTATTTAATACTCTTCTTATTTTACCCTGTGCGATAGTTATTTTGTTTGCCAAATCATGTAGGCATTCACGTTCTTCACTGCTCATGTCTAAATCTAAACCAAAATTAGTGAATGAGGCAAGCCCCTTTATAAGTATAAATCTTAGAGGACTCCACCCGCGTTCCTTCATAATTTGCCTGTAATTCACCATTCTTGACATTCAAAAAATCTAAATCGACCTTTGTGTCTGTGTAACGATAATAATACTCCACAAAACGATCACCGTACTCAGTTACATATTTAGTTTCACATTTTACTTGGTCGCGGCCACCACCACGTCTATCATCTCTGTCGCGTCGATTTCGATCCTCATGATCTCTACCATCTTTGTCATTTCGACGTGATATTTTTTCCTCATTGTATACTCTTTCACAGACCCGACGTTTCACTTGCTCACTACAACGCTCGTACTCCCTATAGGTCTCAGATTCAGTAATCACGGAGTCAACATCACCAACAAGATCAAAATTCTGACCTATATCTGACCCTTTTAAACTAACTCTCCCATTGTACTCAGGAAAACTTTGTCCATTTTTCATTTCAATAGGTATCGTTTTTGTCGTGTTACTTTTCGTTTTAACTTCTATATCAACGGCCTTACTAGATTTAAAATTTAATTTTAATGAATAAGTTCCAGGTTGTAATAAAACTGTTTCCGGTGAATTATTACAATTCCACCAATCAATTTGATCATTACAGTTTTCAGATTCTGGAATGAGTAATTTTAAGTTTTCTTTTACAGAAAGTGTTCCCGTAACTGGATTGCAAGCCACTACAAATACTGTTGATAAAGACAGTGCTAATTTTTTATACATAATCCCCCCTAACTAGTGTCATTTAGACTCTCGATATAGGGATTAGCAAATAAGATACCAATCTAAAGAAACACTCTTACTTAGGGCCTACATCTCAAAGGAATATTCTCTGGACTTACTTTTGGTACTTCTCCACTAATTGTATAGACGCGCATTGAGTTCGTTTTGGCTTGTTCCAGGACTGGAACACCTAAAGTTAGGATCACTTTGTCACCAACATTCACTAATTTGTATTTCAATAATATCTCTTCAATTTGGAACATCGCTTCATCAGTGGAACGATAAGGCTTAATTGAAAAAGTTTGAATACCCCAAACTAATTCCAACCGGTTAAGAGTTTCTTCAATATGTGTTACAGCAATTATGCGACATTGTGGACGAAAACTCGATATCAAGGTAGAGGTTTTACCACTAGAAGTTAAACACACTATGGCCGTAGCATCTAACTTATAAGCAGATAAACAAGCACTAGCACTTATCGCTTCTGCCACTTCATTAAACTTATCTTCAATAGAAAACTTATAATAAAGATCTTTGTCACGCTCGACTTCACATATTATCTCATGCATTGTTGAAATACATTTAAAGGGATATTTACCACTGGCCGATTCCGCAGACAGCATCAACGCATCTGTGCCATCTATCACCGCATTGGCAACATCAGTTATTTCAGCTCTAGTGGGTCGTGGATTTTCCACCATAGAATCTAACATTTGTGTTGCAGTAATTACGGGCTTTTTCTTTTGATTGCAGATACGAATAATTCTTTTTTGGAAACCAGGCAACTGGCTTTGACCCACTTCAACAGCCAAGTCGCCTCGGGCCACCATGACAGCATCACTTTCATCAACGATTTCTTCTAAATTTTCTAAGGCCTCCAACATTTCAATTTTTGCAACTACGCGTGTTCCAGGATTTTTTTCCTTAATAATATCTTTAAGTTTTTTTATATCACTGCTGTATCTCACAAAACTTAAAGCCACATAGTCAACTTTATTGGCCAAACCGAACTCTAAATCTATCAAATCTTTATCTGTTAAACAATCTACAGGAAGAGTGACTCCGGGAAGGTTCATACCTTTTCTGTTTTTAAGGATTCCCCCATGGATCACTTTAGCTATTACTTCATCGCCGTTGACAGCTAAGACATTTAATTCTAACAGACCATCATCTAATAAAATTTTAGTTCCCTTATTGCAAACCTGTGGTAGCTCGGCAAAATCAGAAGGTATATGATTTTCATCGCCAATTTCATATTTGGGAGAAATTTTAATTTCACTGCCTTCTATCAGAGTAATTTTATCATTCTTAAAGTGCCCCACTCTAATTTTTGGCCCTTGCAAGTCTTGTAAAATAGTTACTGGCGCTTTTAGTTCCCTCGAAATTTCTCTAATATATTTTATCACTTGAAGGTGGTCTTCATGTTTACCATGAGAAAAATTTAATCTCGCCACATTCATGCCTGCTTCTATAGCTTTTTTTAAATTTTCTTTAGAATTTGTTGATGGTCCAATTGTGGCTACTATTTTTGCTCTTCTATCTGCTAACATATATCAACTCTACCATTGAAACAAAAATGTGCCAATGTGAAATATGCAAATGACAACTTACGCTTTATTAAAAGTAGAAATAACATCATCTAGTTGCTGTTCATGTCGGACATTCACCCTTTGAATTTCTTTTTTATGTGAGTTATTCATTTCTTGCAATTTGTTTTCATAACGCATTTTAACAGATGTTAATTCTGTATCGTGCACTCTTTGCAAATCGTCAATTGAATGTTTCGTAGAATTTCTCATCTGAGCTTTTTCTACAGTATGTTTCTGATGCATTTCCGCCAGCTTTTTGTCGTATTCGGATTTCATACGTGCCAATGTAAGATCATGCTCGGTTTGCATCTTTTGCATTTTCTTTTTTAGGTCCGTTAAAGCTTGATTTTTGTTTTGATTCAACTTCAAAGACATATCTAGCTTTTCTTTTTCATTATCACTTCTTAACATCTCTATTTGCTGTGAATTTCTTTCTCTCTCAATTTCTACTTTGGCACTCGCGTTTTCTCTCGCCTGATGAATACGCATATCTGCTATCTTGTCGGCCTGCTCAGAACGTGATTCAAAGTCGCTTTTAATATTATCTAAAGCATGTCGATTTTTGAAATTATCAACTTCAATTTGTCTTTGATAAAATTTTGTATTCTCTTTCATTACATCTGACATCTCTTTGCGTACATCTCTAATGTCATCACGATTTTGTTTTTTAAAAGCTTCTGCTTGCAATTGATTTTTATCTTGCTCGACTAAGACATTTTGATGAAATTGTTCCTTTAACGCATTTATTTCCCTGGACTTTTGATGGTCTGCATTCACTTTTTCTCTGGTCTTTTTAAATTGAATTTCTCTTATGTTATTTTCCAATCTACCTACTTTTTCATTCATATTTTGATTGGCATCAGCTTTTAATTCTAGCATGTTTTTATTATAAGAATCCCTGTTATTCCTCTCCTTAACGGCCTGTTCATATCTAAGATTATCCAAACCCTCTTCAAAACTTTTACGCAATGTATTTGCGTTGTCAGAGCTTTCTATTTCATTCTGCCTAATATGTGACATGTGGGCATCTGAAATTCTTTGCTTATCTAACAAATGCCTTGTTTCTTGTTGTTTAATTCTAGATGCTGATGTCTGCCTTAATTCATCATAAGCTCTTTGGTGTTCTCTATTTTGCTGCATGCGTAAATCTGAAAGGCCACTAACTTCTTCTTCGTGAGCCGTATTTAATTTTTCTCTTTGCTTAGCAAGAGCTTCTCCCTGATCCCCTCTTAATTTTTCTATACGTTTGATGGTGTTCTCTTCACTTTCTTTAGTCAAGTGGTTGTAATGCTCATTCAATTCTTTAAATCTCTTCTCATTATTATCTTCACGCAAGCGATTATTTCTTTTATTAGCATCTCGTGTGGCTTCCAATTGAAGATTGTGGTCTTCTTTTATTTTTGCATACTGCTCAGTATGCAACTTCTTCATGTTTGCAATTTCATTTTGATAATGTTTATCTTTAACAGTTAAGGCACTTCTTGCACGACGACCATATTCATTCATTTGATTGCCATGATCCTCACGAATCTTGTCTACTTCAGTCTGATGAACTTCACTGATTCGCCTCAGTTCTTTATTGTGTTTTTTGATTATTTCACTTTCACGTCGTTGACTATCTTCTCTTTGGCGTCGAATAGTTTCTTCGTATCGATTTTTTTGATTTTGATTGTCACTTCCATTGACTGATGACACAATCTCCTCCTGAGAAAGCTTTTATCTATATTGTAGCATGAAATTTAATTTACACAATAATCTACTCTCGAAAAGTTTTATTATAGAAGAATTCTCTCATTTTTCTTCTTTCAATAGCTCTCAAGCGTCGACGTTCGGCTTGGTATTTTAAATTTTCACGCCATTCTTCAATTATTCTATTTGAAGAAGCAATACTTCGGTCCTGCGTTTCATCGATTGCCTTTGTCCAAGAATCTTTAAAACTTTTAAGGCTTTGGTGTAATTCAGATTTTTTCATTGAACTAATAGCACCCAATTGCGCTATCAACTCTTTGAAGTTAGCGGGCCGAGGAAAACCAACCTCAATGTTTTTGTTACTATCAATTTTGCCAAACCAGTTTGTGTAAGCTTGTGGCAGTACATATTTATTATATAAAAGATCTTGCAACTCTAAATCACCTTGAAAAGCAACTACTTCCACTCTATCAAAACCTATATTTACAAATAGCTTCTGTTTAGGCTTTAATGTCACAGTTATATACTTTGTTTGCACATTCATTACAGCTTCTGCGGAAACTAAAAAATATCCTTTTATGAGCCTTATGCTCTCGTCTGAACTTCTCTTCCATATAGAATCGGATGCAAAGTCTACCTGACCATGAATCAAGCTTAAACTTTCAGCTCGATGTAGACTTTTTACTCCGCACTCTCCTTCTTTTTGCCAGCAATTTCTGGGTTCACTTATAATTTGCGCTTTAATTTGAATATTAACAGTAAAAACTAAATATAAAATGAAAAACTTAAAAATTGTTTTCATAACTCAACCGACTGGAGAGATTTTCTCGCCTGTGAAGCTATACCTCTCTCGGGAAATGTTAATAACACCGTTTGATATATATCAACGGCCTCTTCTGGTCGCTCTTGATATTCATATATTTTGCCCATGCGAATCATGGCGTAGCCAGTTAGTTCACTCTCTGGAAAAAGCTCAATCATTTTTTCTACGGTGGTTAAACACCTTTCATAGTCGTCCATTTGAAAATAACTTTCTGACAACAAAAAGAAGGCTTCATTTATATCCATAGAAAATGGGTTCTTATCTATAAACTCCACAAAAGCCCTCGCCGCTAGGCCAAACTGTTTATCACGAAATAATTTTTTTGCTCTTTGAAAATCTCTCTTCATGCTGGATTCTTTAAAGTTCTTATGATCTTTAGCCAATACTAAACTTGCTAATGCCCTCAATGGATAGGATTTTTCACCTGTTGGCGATTGTTTCAGCGCTTGCGGTAACACGCGTGCTACATCCATTTGAAACTGAATGTGTTGGTCTTTTAACAATTCATTTTTCAACTCTTTATGAGCCACTTCATCTTTTAAATAGGAAATTTGCTCTTGGTAAATATCGGGATTATTAAAATGGTGATGAAATTTTGCAAATACTAAACACCAAAACCCCATTAATAAAACTGTAAATATATAAATAACCTGACTTTTCATCCTAAAGTTATATCGGCAAAGAAGCTTAAAATTTTTAGGAAATAAGAACTGTTGATTGCTTATTTTTACATAAATTCAGGGCTTTGAATGTTCAGGATTTTTAAACCCTGTATCAATATTACTTCAGTGGCTTCTACTAACTTAGCTCTAGCGTTTGCTAGACTTTCTTCTTGATCAAGAATTCGACACTTATGATAAAATTGATTATACACGCGACAAACGTCTAGCAAATAATTAGCTAAAATATGTGGCTTAAAACCCTTAAAAGATTGAACTAAAACTTCGTCAAGTGAAAGCAGTTTTAGCATTAATTCGCGTTCTTCTGGGCTTTCTAGCTCGACATCAAATTTATTGGGTAAGTTCCTGTTATATTTTCGCAATATACTTTTACATCGAACCACAACATATTGAACATAGGGGCCGCTGTCACCTTCAAAGCTCAGTGCTCGGTCCCAATCAAACTCAACATTTTTTGTTCTATCATTAAGAAGATCATTAAAAATAACAGCCCCCACTCCCACTTGCTCGGCAATTTTTTTTCGATCTACCAATTCAGGATTTTTTTGGTCAATAACTTTTTGAATAGTGTCTATAGCTCTATTCAAAACATCTTCAAGGTGGATCACATTCCCTTTGCGCGTCGACATCTTGCCTATATCTTTAAAACGATACAAACCGAAGCTAATGTGATGGCAGGATTCGGCCCAATCAAAACCCATTTTTTTTAACACTTCAAATACTTGCTGAAAATGCAGTGTTTGCTCCTGCCCTGTAACGTACAAATTGAGATCTGCTTTTAATACATCATGTCTGTATATAGCACTCGCAATATCGCGCGTTGCATACAATGATGCCCCATCAGTTTTTCTTATAAGGCAAGGCGGCTTATCATCGCCCAACTTAACCACCATAGCACCTTCACTCTCTTCCAATAAGTTTTTGTCTTCTAGGAGTTTCTCGGTGGGCTTTAATTGATCATTGTAAAAAGACTCCCCTAATACAAGATCGTGCTTCACGCCAAGTAATTTCCATAGGCGGTTGTAATCGGCCATGGAGAGTTCAACAATTTTTTTCCACAACTGAACAACATTTTCATCACCTGCTTCCAATCTTCTAAAATATGCTGCACCTTGCTTTTCTAACTCAGGGTTCTTTTCAGCTTCATCATGAAAACGCACATACATTTCGGTTAAAGCTCTCATTGGATCGCTATCCAAAGAATAGTCACTCCCCCAATTGTCCATAGCCCAAGCCAGTTTTCCAAACTGTGTTCCCCAGTCACCTAAATGATTTAAACCAATAACCTTATAGGATTGAGATTTTGCTAAATTATAAATGGACTGACCTATAACCGTAGCTCTTAGATGGCCAACAGTCATTCTTTTGGCAACATTGGGTGATGAAAAATCAATAACAAGAGTTTTGCCAACTCCCTTTTTTGAAAAACCAATTTTCAATGGATCTTGCATTGCAGAAATCAAATTATCTGCCATAAAGCTCCATTTTAATTTAAAATTTACAAATCCACTCAGAGCATTGACGCTTTCAATTTCTGGTAAATCGAGAGCATTGACTTTTTCACTAATTTCAATGGCTATTTGCGGTGGAGCTTTTCTTAATTTTTTTGCTAAAAAGAAAATAGGCAGTGCTAAGTCACCATGTTGAAAATTCTTGGGAATTTCAAGTAAAGATGCCAATTCTTCATCACCGACATCCAAGTGTGGGCTTAACTTTTGTGCGATTTTGTTTTTTATATCTGTCAACATAAAAAAATTTTCCATTAATAAAAAATATCATCTTGACCCCAGTACCCGAGATCATTTAGTTTACCGAATCTACAACATACCCCATGACATGGCTATAAACAAAGGAGAATTTCGCGTGAACAAAGCTCAGTTTGTCGAAAAAATTGCAAAATCTACCAATATGACAAAAACACAAACTGAACTTTTCTTAGATACGGCTATAGAGCTGATTCAAAAAAGTGTTTCAAAAGGTGAAGAGGTGAAGTTAGTTGGTTTTGGCACTTTTGATCGATCAGAAAGAAAATCACGCAATGGTAGAAATCCTAAAACAGGTTCACAAATTACAATTCCCGCAGCCAAAGTACCCAGATTCAGACCTGGCAAAGAGTTTAAAGGATTAGTAAATAAAATTGCAAGGCTACCAAAGGCTTAGATCTTGAATTTCTTTTTCTAAATTCTGTACGTCCGTCACAAAAGTATCTACATTAAAATTAGGGTTTTTTAAATCTAATGAGAGCAACATATTTTCTTGCTCCTTTAACTTAAGCCATAGCAAGGGATAGACAAAAGCTCCCTCCACTTTAGTATTTATTTTTTTTAAATAATCCGACCTGTTGGCTACGAGTTTCTTTTTCCATTCACTATAGGCTTTTGAAAATCTATTCTTTGAGTCCTTATTTAAAGGCAGCAAACTGGAAAGTTGTGGAGCGTAATCCTTGTGCAAACTAACAGATTTATATAACGCCCTTTTTTCTTTTTGATGCCATACAGCTATATTTTTTTTGTGATTAACCATTTTATCTAAAAATTCTTTTTTTCCACCCTTATATAGAAAGGCTTTACGAGACTTCTTTAACTTACCAATTTCAGCTCTAAATCGAATATAACCTGGCGGAATATTATACCTAGATAAACTAAATTTTAGTTCCTCTCTCACTGGCAGTTCAAAACTATTATAATAGGCCCCTACATTTAGTACATCCCCAACTTGTCCGTACATTTCCACTTTCAGAGTAAAATGTTTTGAAGCATCCGTACTGACAATAAGCTGTTGTTGTGAATCACTCTCAAGCAGTTTCATTTTAACAAAAGTAGGCGGTCGAGGTGTGTTTTCCCGTTTTATTCTTTCTATCTCCTGTTGCTTTAGCCATCTTGCTTGTTCTTCGGCTTTTTGTTTTTCTATTTGTTCCTTCTGGGCTTGAGTCATTGCTGCTTTAACTTCTTTTTTCTCTTCCAAAAAATGTTCTTTATCTCTCATTGAAGATAAAAAGATTATAACACTAAAACTAAAAAACAAAAAAAACAGGGCAAACAATCTTAACAAACTACCTTTTGGGAAAAGATTGGATAATTCGCTTGCTAATTTCACATAAAATGGCTTCGTGGGCTCTTTACTTTCATTAATGTCATTGTCATTGTCACTTTCATCTTCTTCTTTTAAAATGCTTGTAACTTTACTTATATTTGTTTTTTCTACATCATCATTTAACACCCCATCTTCCTTTAATTTTTTTGTTAAAGGTAGATTTTCTGTAATCTCATCTACTCTTCCTGCCATTGGATTTTTTTTGTGATGTATTTTAGTTTCATCTTGGCTTTCGTTGTTTTCACCAAATAATGCCTGCATTTTTTCTTCTAATTGTGCCCTTAAACTTTTGAGTTCCGCTTTTTGTCTTTCCCTCTCTTCTTTATCGTTAATTAATTCAGACTTTTTATCATTGAAGTATTTTTTTAAACCTTGATCACTTTCACCTTCTATTATTACCTGAGATTGTGTATCTGTTTTTATTGAAGCCTTTGTTTTTGTTTTTTCTTTCTTTTTAACAAAGGATATAGTTTGTGTAATTTCCTTTATTTGCTTGTCATCTTTAACTTGAATACTTTGCAATAAATCTGCCGCAGATTGCTGATAAACCGACAAATCTTCTTTGACATCAGGATCATCAAACTTAACATTAGCTTTAGTTTCAATTTTAAAGTCTTGAAGAGTTTTAATTGGATACCATTCCGACATCCCCTCTTTCCAAACATAATCTTCAAATAGAATTTCTTTGCGAGCCAACATGGCTTTTATTTTCTCTGTAGAGAAGGGTCCAATTTGTTTCTTGTCATTTTCACGATCAATAAATACCACCCACATATCTACACGCTGGTGGTGCCTTTGAACAACTGGTGAATCATTCAACTCTGGCCATTCACAAACTGGTTTCCATTCATTACTGCCGACACGAAATACTAGGTCCATTGTTCCCATCTGACCTTGAGTAATCATTTGTTCGATTTGGTCAAGACTATAAGGGCCTACTGTTTTCCCTTTGTGAGCGTGATACCATTGACTCACAACTGCACCCTTTCAGGATCTAATGCTGATTGCGCCTCGATTTTTTTAACCATGAAATAATAAAATTCCTTAAAGTCTTTATCCGTTAAATTTTTAGTAAGACATTTCAATAATGATTTTTTACTTATTCTACCAAAGGTATAAGACTTGTACAGCTTTTCTCCTAATACGGAGCCTAAAATTCTAGCAGCTTGCAGGTAACTAATCATATGTTTGATGTGAATAGGATTTTTCTTGTGTCGACCACTCTTTATATAGATCCATTCATCAGTTCTTTGATCTAAAACTAATGCCAAAGCTTCACGCCCTCTGTCTTTTGGAGAAATAAGTCGCAATTTACTCTCAATCACCTTTAATTTCTCAGCTTTTCTTTTATGATTTATAAATTTACTTAAGAAAAAAGCCATGCTTTCATGCCAAATAAGCGGAAGAAAGTCATTTGGCATATCCCATAAACATCTCGATAAATTTGATACCTTTTTGTGAATATAAAAACCAGCAAGATGGGCGCAGTGATTAATAGATATTCTAGACAGATAGTAAAAAGCGTATTCCGGCAATATGAAAGTTCGCTCTTCTGTCAGTGAAGACTGAAACAGTTTCCTATGTTTAACATTTAATTTGTCAGCAATTGATCGCCAAACCTCGAAATCTTCACTTGTATACACTGCCAAATCATCCATTTTTATTTTCAGACCTATATCACTTTCTATAATTTGCGCTAAATGTGCCACGTGATCTGTAAAATCAATGTTTTCATAATCCTCTTCAATGTCATCATCATAAGAACCTTCAAGAAACATAAGATAACTTTGCCATTTCACCCATGGCGGTGATGACATTATACAGTAACGTGACTTTGTGCCTTTTAAAATTTCGACATCACTTTCCTCGTTCTTTTGAGCGAGTTTGAAATATAGTTTTTCAGAGTTCTGAAAGACGATTCCCACTTTAATTTTTTTACTTTCATTCAATTCTTTAATTTGTTGAGGTAAATGATTGCTGGCTAAATGCAGATCTCCATAAATTGTATAAATGGTAGCTGAAGGATACTTTTTAATGAGCTTAACAATTTGTTGTGCGGCATAAACGTCTCTTTTATGCAAGCTCTGGATGTATCTTTTTTTATAGTATTTATTGATACCAACAACTTTTATCTTTCTTTCTTTAGCAAACTCAAGCAGTGGTTTGTACTGTTGCCAAGAAAACCCCCAATGCTCATACCATTGGCAGTGCTCAAGAAAAATATCTTCCTGAATATCTCCATTCATATACTGGTCGATAAACTTTTGATGCTTCGCCTCAAAACACTCTAGCGCTAGAATTAAACTTTTCTGTTCAGGCCACTCCCTAAGAATACGCAAATGAGAACGTTGAGACTGAGAAAAAGCGTGAAAATCTCCACCCAAAACAACCGAGTACTTTACTAATTCAGCAATAAACTGTTGTTTGCCGTACTTCTGCCAACGCCCAAGAAATTCTTTTTTATAACTTTTTGCATAAGCGTCAACGGAAGAATCCTCCCCTTGAATGGCTAAAACTTGGTTTTTAACCTGAGCCAATAGATTTTTGCGAGACTTAATCCACACCTGTTTTCCCTGCACTAACATTCTCCTTAAAAATGATTATACTAGAAAAGGTTGATTCGGCTATGATTTTTGATTTAGATTGAAGAGAAATATTAAATGAGGAGACCTCCATTGACACGAATTAAATTGGCTATTTTCTCAACACTTTTGGCAATGGGTTTACACGCTTATTTGGCATGGACTTTTTATCCTTTAAAATATGCTCAATCTTCGGGCGAAAGTATATGTAATATAAATGCTACTTTTAATTGTGATACAGTTGCCGCCTCCCCTTTCTCCTCGCTTTTCAATGTCCCTATGGCTGTATGGGGTTTGAGTACTAATTTTATTTTTCTTGTTCTCCTACTTATTTACGCCTTCCGACTTACTGACGAACGAGAACGAGCTCTTCGAAATAGTTTTTACTTAGCTTTCTTTATCGCTCTGGTATCTATAATTATGGGCAGTATTTCCATCATTATGATCAATTCCGTGTGCTTATTTTGCATAGGTGCTTATTTATGTTCTTTTGTGAGTTTAATAGCTTTATGGGGCTTAACACCCACGTCGGTTGCTCAGTGGACTCAAGATACCAAAGAGCTGTTGAGTAAAAATAAAAATTTTCTATTTTTACTCGCTGCTATTCCTATAATTAGTTTCTTGGCACATTCATCCATGGAGCAACAATATGGTGGCAGCCAATTAAAAAGGGTTATTAAATCATCAATCGCTGAATGGTCGCAAAATCCAGTAAACAACTTGAATGTAGCTCCCTCATTATCTTATGGACCAGCAAGGGATCAAGCCAAACTCGTATTAAGCGAATTTGCTGATTTCCTATGTGGTCACTGTAAACATGCGGCACCTTCATTAGAATCCTTTGCAAAATCACATCCCGATGTACGCCTTGAATTCTATAGCTTTGCTCTAGATGGAGATTGCAATGAAGCTATTTCACGAAAAGTAGGCGCGCCCTGTGTGTTAGCAAAAGCTACCTATTGCGCCAGTAAAGTGAACAAAGGCTGGGAAATACACGATGTTATATTCCACAATCAAACAGAGTTCTATGAAGCTCGCTCTATAGAAATGGCTACGGAAAAACTAAAAAGTCTTTCTTCTAATCTAGTTGATGATTGGCAAAGCCTAAAAGATTGCATTGATAGTGACGAAGCTCTCAATCATATAAAAGCACAAGCAAAATTGGGTGATGAGTCTGGCGTTAAAGGGACACCTACTATTTATGCCAATGGAAAAAAACTACCCCGTGGACAATTGATGGACGTTTTAAAAAGCCTCTATAAGACTTTAAAATAAATCAAAAAACCAATTTACTATGTCATTAGTGGTGTCATCAATGACATAGTCAAATGAAGAGAGAATACTCATGGCGGCATAGCGAACAAAAATCACCAATACAATTATAAAAAGACAATAAGTAAAAGCCTTAATAACCCAAACTGTAGATCTTAAATCTTCAAGCTTGGCGTCTTTTTGTGCAATTTCAATTCTATTAAGATAATGTTTTAACTCTTCAAAATGGTCGACTACCTTCTCCATTAACTCTTGCTGTTTTGACATTGGCAATAAGTGTTTACCCGGAAAATCTCTCTTTGATTTAATGGCTTGAATGACATCAAAACAATGATCGATATAAGCACGAGCCCTTTTAAAAAAATTTGGATATTCCCGTTGCAATTCTATATAATCTGTTAGTGTTGATTTTGCGGCATTATAATCACCTTCAACAACATAATTAAGAACAGTGTGTTTTAAACTATGATTTTTACCTACTTTGCGTTGCTCTAAAGTTTGTTCAAGTTGTTTATCCAACTGATTTGAACGAGCAATTTCAAATGATTCATAATCCTTTTTTTCCAAAGCCATATTGCCTTGTCGGCAAAAAAAGACTAGACCTTTAACCCTCTAATATTATACACTGCGTGATGGACCTGTTATGTTTTGATTATGACTTTTGACAAGTCTTGTAAAATATTGAGACAATAAAATGGACCATGGAGGGTGTAAACATGAAAGAACGACATTATATGCCTACACCTAACGACTTTAGTCAGTGGCCGCTTGAGGTGGCACGCTCAAAAGCTGTCGAAGCCCTGATTCAACAAAATGATGATTTAATGGCTCGACTTTCCGTTCAGCTTCGCAGAATTTCAGCTCTGGAAGATGAACTCACCATGAGTCGCCAAAACGGCGAACGCATTACGCAACAATATGAAAATTTAAAAGATCAGTTGTTAATTCTTAAACAAAAAGCACAAGCCCTGGCCAACCGCAAGGATAATAGTGAAATCATTGTTAAGGCGGCCAACGATAAAGTGCGCCATTTAGAAGAAGAGTTGAGAATTTCAGAGATTAGATATACTGAACTTTACCAATCTTATGAGAGCAAACAAGAGCAACTTTTAAAAAGAATAGACCAGCATGCACGTCGCGTGCGCAGATATGTTATTTACAGAGAAAGAATTTTAAAAGCCTCAAATAACTTAAGAGCTCAACACCTAAAACAAATTGAAGACCTAAAGCAACGATCGTTAACTGCTGAACACAACTTAAGCCAAGAACTCAGGGACTTAAAAGAGAAACTAACAACAGAGCATCAAAATGAGTTTGAAAAATTCAAATCTGAAAACGAAAAAATTCAGCAAAAGTTAGTTAAGGACAAGTTAGAGTCTGAAAACAATTTCTTAGACAAAATAAATCAACTTGAAGACAGCAACAACTCTCTAACAAAACAATTGCAGCATGCTGAAAATACTTTAAAAGAATTAAGAGTCAAATTAGCCGATTCCACAGAGTTTATTCAGAACTCTACAAAATCCCATAAAGAACAATTAGATAAACTTGCTGCTGACCACCAGATACATATTCACAGAATCAACAATGAAAATGAAAAAGATGTCAAGGAGCTACGTTCTCAACAACAAGAAAAGCAGGAAAAATTAGTCGCTGAAATCGAAAAACTACAGCGGGAAAATCAAAAACTATTTGATAAATGCATCGAACTAGAAAAGGTTTATGAAGAAAATGTTCAGTTGCAGAATAAAATTGTTTTTGTTGAAAGGCACCGCGACGAACAAAAAAATAAGTTTCACGATGAAATCGAACTATTGCAACGTAATTTATCCCACTACCGAGCTGATTCAAAGAGTAAAAGTTCAGAGTTAGAAACTGTTAAAAGCCATCTCAGCGATACTGAGACCATTAATCAACAACTCAAAGAAGATAAGTTGAAGTTAGAAGATCAAGTCGAAGGTATTCAGAGCTTATGGCGTGAAACACAAAAAGAAGTTGAAACTCTCAAGGAGAAAAATGCTTCTTTGCAAAAGTTAAATCAGCAATTAAGTGCCACTATTAATCAAAGCCGCAAAGACCATCGCAGCCTTAAAGAAAAATTTGATAACTTACAGATGCAAATGACACAAAAAATTAAAGAGCTACGTAGAAATGCTGATACATTAAGCTCTATTCACGATATTGAAAAAGGCGAGGACGAGGAATTTAGCCCCGAATTGAGCCATAAACTGGAAACCCTCATTGCAGAAATCCAGTCAGGCTTTATCAAGCGGTAAAAACTGGCCCACAAAACTGTGAACAAATCCCAATAAGTAATTAAACTGGCCAAGTTATTGCTGTTTCTCTGAGTATGAAGCGAGAATGCCCAAATTGTAGCGCTAGAAATGATAAAATTTCGGTCCACGGACAATTTGTCCGTAAATCAGACAAGAGAGTTTTAACCCGATTTCGCTGTCGAGTTTGCAAAAAGACTTTTTCTACAGCAACTTTTCAGAAAAACTATCGACAAAAAAAGCGTTGGCTTCACCCGAGGATAATAGAAAAAATTTGCTCCTGTGAGTCACAACGGCGCATAGCTAAGACCTTAAAAATTTCGCGAACAACTGTAGCAAGAAAACTCAAGCTCTTGGCTCTTCATGCTAGAGGAAAAAATGAAAAATATATTAATACTCGAGCAAAAGTTGTGGAAATGGAGTTTGATGACCTTGAAACTTTTGAACATTCCAAGTGTAAACCTTTATCCGTCACTTTAAGTGTAGAAAAACACACACGTAAAATATTGGGTTTTCGGGTGAGTTCTATGCCAGCAAAAGGACTTCTCGCAAAAATCTCTAGAAAGAGATATGGCTATAGAAAAGATGAAAGATCCAAGAATAGAAAAGATCTATTTAAATACTTAAAAAAGATAGTTCACCCTATGGCAGATATTTATTCTGATCAAAGTCCGCATTACCCAGATACGGTGAAAAGGTGGTTTCCGAAAGCTCAACACATTACCACAAAAGGCAGAAGAGGTTGTGTGGTGGGGCAAGGGGAACTGAAAGCGGGAGGGTTTGATCCTATATTTTCACTCAATCACACATTTGCTTGTTTAAGGGATAATTTAAAAAGACTTTCACGAAGAACTTGGTGCACTACAAAAGATCCAAAGTGTTTGGAAGATCAAATTCATATTTACATGGCTTATCATAACTTTGTATTAACGAAATAGTTTTTTGGTTAAGGATTAGCTTGTAGCTTTGAATTAAAAAGGCATGTGCGGAATAGTGCAAAGTTTATCCGTCCATGAGAGGGCCTTTCTCTCAACCCTCCAGGTTGAGAGAGTTCTGTTGAACTTGTTCGGTATTTGGATATAATTGTTGAGTTAGACCTTCACAATTATGTAGGCCAGTTTTAAAATTGTATAAACTTACACTTTAAACTTTTAGATTTGCTATCCTTTTTTGCTATGAGGGAAAACCAGTTTTCTTTGTCTGAGTGAAAGCTAACTTCTATTTTTTTATTTTTAGCATCTTTAAGTTCTATATAGTCTATACCGTTCCAAGGGTAAATTTTTGCAAAAGCTTCTTCTGAATCAAACACTAAAGATAAAGCAATGTACTTTTCTCTATCAACTGAAAAGTTGCTATAACTCCTTGAATTGAGCTGCAAAAGCCTATCACCTGTAAAACCAAAGACAATAAGATCTCCCTGACAATTGAATAGTTCAGCTTTGGCTGTGAAAGGTAAAAAAATGAAAAGCAAAACTAAATAAAAAAATTGTTTCATAAAATTTTATCGGCTGTTGATCTACAATAATGACTCGACCTTAGTGCGGACAATAGTCATTAATATAAAGTAAATATATAAAATTCCGATACTTTTTGAGATGAAAAATTATTTCCTTTTACTTTTATTAATATTTAATTTGAATGTACTAGCTAGCAAAGATCCTCATTCATTCACAGGCTATAGTCTAGGCTGGCCAAAAACTCCCGTAAGTCTTTCGCCAAACCTTGATACCGACCAATCTCCCCCAGGGCATGAACCAGAAAAACCTCCCCTAAGTGATATAGAAAATGAATTGCGAGAAATTATTCAAAGTATACCTAATGGGAACTTACAAACAGGTTTAGAAAAGTACATTGAAATTTTAGGTTTGGGTGCCTATCGTAGCCATGGTGATGTAGACAAATCAAATAGAGGACTATCTGAATATTTGAGGAGAAGTTTTTCCGATGGAAAATGTTTTCAAGAAATAGTAAAGGATTTTTATGGTGAGATAAAGAAAATGGACAGAAAACATAGGAAGTATAAATTACTTAATGCTGTTCGTGATACTTTGCAAAAGACCCATTCACTCCAAGATGAAGCTGGCAGAGGCGAACACGTTGATGTTTCTAAAGGA
>JAGRAE010000058.1:9123-18307 GCA_020435005.1 Bdellovibrionales bacterium | reverse complement strand
TAAGTGCTTATAATATGTAATTAATTCTAAGTACTTAACCTCTGGTGTTTTTATTGCTAAACAAGAACGAATGAGAAATATTATTTCTATATTTACGCCTGTTATTGTCGTGCTATTACTCACAATAATTAGCCGAGCTGAAACCAATTCACTATATTGTGATCAGGTCTTATCTACAGAATCTTTCATAAACTATTACGGTAGTAAAAATTGGTCGCTAATTAAAGGCTTTATACAAAAGGAGTTCACAGCTTCAGACTTGTCAGATTTTTTTGACGATGATTTATTTCTTGAGTACAAAGATCAGCATCCTGATAAGGCCCTTGAATTGTTATTTATTCAAGAGTTCCATGAGCTTATGGGGGGCTCACTTTATTCAGAAGCCCTACAAGCTTCCGAACAAATTAAGGAATCTAAAGATCACTCATTGACAGGAAATGATATTAGAAACTCCTCCTTAAGAATGGACGACATTGAGATATTTGCTTTGTTAAAAAATACATTTTCAAATCTACAAAGCTCAAAAAGCAAAAAGGAACTACTAAAAAAAGCACAAATTTTTGAAAAATATCTTTTAGCCTTAAACCCTACACCCAAACCAAAAGTTTTGCTAATTTTCTTCAGCTATTTCTTTTTGGATATTTATTTGAATTCTAATAATCATACATCACCCCAAGAAGTTTTTGAATTATCAACCCAATTAGTAATAGACTACATAAATAAAAATAAACTTTTTGCAAAACTCGTCAAAGCGGCGCGACTTGAAAAAGTTTTTACCGATGAGCTTGTAAACTTAGAACTATACACAGCAGACTACATCAACACTATTAACAAAGACTCTAATTTACAGGATGATAAGAATGAAGTCGTTAAAGCTATTGTAATGGTTTTGTCGCAAAGATTTTTATTGTTCATTAGTGATAAAGCTAAAAAAGTTGAAAATTTTAATAAAGATAGTGTAATGATAGATTTGTTTGTATCTAATGTCCTCACTAAAAATAAATTTTTATGGCGTAGCTTATTGCATAATTTCTTTAGAAACTACACCGTATCTTTAGGTCAAAAAGATAATTTTACTGAAGTTTTTAACAATCTCACTATTGCCTTTAGCGATTTCTCCAAAGCTCATAAAAGCAAAACAAGAGCACAAAATAAGGCTTTAGTTGCTGAAGAAAAGGCCAATCGATTTACTGTTGTATCTGGTTTTTCATATAAAATTGAAAATAAACAAGACAATAATCAGCCTAAAATAAATCCCAACAAAAGAAAAAATCAAAGAAGCTCATTTCCTAATTTAGTAACTATAAATGAACCTAAACAACTACATCAAAGTGAGATGGTCTCTTCAAAAACTAAAGTAATTTTTCATAGTTATTATTTTCAAGATAGTGAAAAGATGCCTAAAGAAGTAATAGACTACATGTCTTCTCATGTAATACCGCGAATAAAAATGGATCCTATAAATGCTGGTGTTTTAAAGATGAAATTTCTATTTGTTTCTCCTCCAAGAGTTGTTAAGTTTAGAGTTAGAAAAGTTAATTATCGAGTTGCTTATTTTTATCGAGTTAATGAAAATGGGGAATCTATTATTGAACTTATTGGTCTAGGTGTACGTAAAAATTTTTATACAATAATGGAAAGGCGCTCTTCTAACTTTAAATAAATTCAATGAACATTTTTATCGACGTTGTTTTACACCTCGAGAGCCACCTCTTCCTCCACTACCTCCGGAACCACCTGAGCCACCACCTAAAAAGTTAAGATTTGCATCGAAACCTAATTCAAGAGTGAATTGAACTACATAACGACGATCTTCAATTTGCCCAGGATAAGCTCCCAATTCAACACCGTAAGTGGCAGCATCGAATTTTATTATGCCTAGGTTCAACCCCACACCAAGAGTGTAATAGCCTTGGTGAAAGCCCGCTCTTAAATCAACTAGTGGCAGGCCGATTTCCAGTCCCATGTTTACTTTCTTACCGATTTGCACTTCAGAACGATTTAAATGTTGCACTTCAAAAGTGGGAATAACGTGAACCAAACCTACATCTAAAATAAAGGCAAAACCTAAAATCATATTATCTTGATCTGAGGGTGGTGGTTCTGCACCATCAGATGTCGACCTAAAACTCGTTACACCCATATCTCGCCAAACAAATGATACAACAGCTTCAGCTATTCCTAAATCGGGAGCAATGTTAAAACCTAAATCAGAAGAGTAACCCACTCCTTCACGCAATATTTCATCTTGAATAGCTTCAGGGTCTAAACTGCCAATTAAACTAGAGCCCAGTGTGAATCGCGAACCTGTGCGTGTGATTCTTTTAAATGCCATTCCAAGTTGCACAGCTGGCAAAATACTAAATCCGAAGCCAAAGGCCATTCCCAAGTCATTTATAATATTGGCATCAATTTCTGGGACCGCTGGGTTGTTAACGACTAAACTCGTATCCAGTGAATCATAAAAGGCTGCAGCAAACCATGGTGTTGTTATGGCTGTTTTAGCAGATGCACCTACTGCTACTTTCTCACCATAAAGTTCTCGAAGTGCACTAGCAAATCCACCATCTGTTTGTAAATCAGCCACTTTACTTGCAGCTTCCAATCCACTGATTCCTATTTTAGGATCTAATATCGTCCAATTAAACTCTGAATTTTGGGCAAAACCAGCAGGATTGTAAAACATTGAATCAATATTATTCACCACGGCGACATAGGCATTGCCCATACCAAGTGCTCTTACAGAAGTATTTAACTGATGAAGTTCTTGTGCCAGTGAGAAATTCGAAAATAAAATAGTGGTTAAAAAAATAAATTTCCTAAAATATCTCATGGCGGACAAACAACCCCACAATTTGTAGCAACTAGTGCAGTTTCTGATAAGTCACAAGAGGTAGCACCACCCAAACCTATGACTTGGTTATCTATCATTGTCCATCGGATCGCTTTAACTTGCTCGCTGGTTAAACTATTGGGATCAGTTTGGTCACAAAAGTTGAGATCAAGACCTGTAGCTGTACTTAAATCATCTAAAGCACTACATACAGAGCTTATTGAATTCAATTCATCTCCTCCAGATAAACCACCCTCAGCTATAGCTGCAGTCAAACTAACTGATGCAATAGCAATACTAATTCCAACTTCGCGAACATAAGCTTCTGGTATTCCTGGAGTTTGATTGTCTTGACAAGCATTAAAGTCGCCATCTGTAGATCCATCAGCGGTGGATTCATCGGCAAAAGCCGAAAAAATTGTTCCTAGCTTGGCAAAGCTAATAAATGCTAGTGTCGTATTTTCTTCAGAAGTACGATTGTCTGCACTGGCGGCAATAGAAATTAATAAATTTTCAGCCTCTCCACAGTCATCCACATTTGTTGTAGTGGCATTAGTAAATGCCGACATTAACAAGGGATAAAGTCTTCCAGAACTTAAATTCGAAGATAGATCTTCAAACAATTGCAATAAATCTAACCCACATCTACCGGCATAAGCCTTAGCATGTTGTAATACTACATCTCGTTTTTTAAGGAAACTCGCCGACATACTATCGAAGTTAGCAATAGCTGCTGTCCATTCACCATCGTTCATATTTTTCTTAGCTTCATATAAAAGAGCTTCGTCCGTATCTTTTTTAGCGAATTCTCTTAATATATTTGAACAGCTGACTAAAGAGAAACTCATCGCCAATAAATAAATTAAAAGCCTTATTTTGTGCAAAATAAATCTCCTTAATATAAATATAGAATAATAGATTTTGTAAATAAATGTAGAGTCAATAATATGACTAGACTTTAGAAACGATAAGCAAACTTACCTACATAACGACGATCTTCAAGAGGAGTGCCGTCTCCACCAATATCTTCTCCATATGTGGCTAATTGTAACTGATAATTTCCAACAGCTAATTCCAAGCCAGAAGTCCAATATCTTTGATTCATTCCAGCTCGAACAAACAGTACATCAGAAAAGTTAAACTCTATTCCTGTATGTACTCTTCGATTGATATCTTCCTCTTCAGCAACATTTAAGCTATCTCGCAATTCTGCAGTAAAAGCAACGCGAGTGCGTTTGCCAGCAATGGGAAATAGAGCAAAAGCGGCGTCTAGAGTCGCATCTGTTTTTTGTGGTTCTGTACTTGCTCCATTGACTAAGCCATCTCTTAAAGAGTATTTTGTGCCACCTGCATCTCTATAGACTACTGATAAAGTTGGCAGCATCGTCCACGGCATAGTAAAAATTGCCCCCACATCACTGGCAATGGCAACACCCTCAGTGGTCAAGTTTTTAATTGTTAGATTAGTACTTGTGGTTGGAATATCTGTTCTGTTTATTTCATTGCGATTCATTGCTCTAACATTAAATCCCAATTTTATTCGACCATCCCAAAATCTAAAATTAAAACCAAATACAAGCGCTAAATCACTGCGATATCTATATGTGAACTCATTTGTAGTCGAATCAACAGAGGCATTTGTAATATAATTTGCAAAAATACCAAGACCAAAGTTTGGAAATACTGCTGATGGAAAAATCTGAAGCTTTGCATGCATTTGCTTGTCTTGATTTGTCGGCTGATTCATTAAATCTAGAATATCTTGAGGATCTATGGGCGCTAATATATTTGTACCAATAACGGCTTGAGTCTCCGAGCCAATATGAATCTCAGGATCTGCTAAAGTCAAAAAATAATTTCTTAGTTTTCCCAAACCTGCTGGATTAACCAAAAGAGCTGTTTCATCATTAACAGTCGCTATTTGAGCTCCGCCCATACCCAATCCACGAATACCCACATAAAACTCTTCGCGTTCTGAGGCAAAAGTGGGTACCACAAAGTTCAAAAATAATAAAATTAATATAGCCTTGATCATCTCTTAATAGAATACGGAATAACTGTGACTCAAGTTGACACATTATGAACAGATTCAGCCTAAAGACTTAAAAAACTCGACTCAAGCTAGAGTTGTTAATTAGGCTTTGTATTCAAATTTCATTAATATAAAATAAGAAGAGTTTTATAAAAACAGGAGTGAGTAATGCAAGTTTGGATTTTAGCTGTTTTAAGTTCTCTTTTACTTTTAATAACTTCGTGCGCCGGAAACGAAGAACAAAAAAAATTGGGCGAAGCCCAGGCCTGCTTGGACAAGGTCCCTCAATCTCCTGTAACTACAACCGTATCTGAAGCGATCAAATGCAAAAGCTATATTTCTGATGTAGATAGCCCTCAAGCAGATGCACTTCGTTGCTCTATATATTTCCTAGCAGGTGGAATCACAACTAATAAACTCGTTCAAGCAGTGAAGGCTATTAATGACGGTCAGAATTCAGAAGCTGCTTTTATAAGTTTACTTGTTTTTAATGGAATAACACATTCAGATGTCTCAGCCTCTGCTTCCGGTAGCACAGCAACTAATAATGTCTTGTTAGCAGCCAATCATTGTAACGCTTCTGGCGTTAAAGGCCTTCAATATTTAGGAAATTTTGCTCAAGCCGGCACGGCATTAGTAAACTCTTATAAATCTGCAGCTGGTGATTCCTTCTGGCGCGACCCTGTTTACAACGAAAGTGAAATGCAAGCTGGGCTTGCCGCTTGTGCAACTGGCACTCAAACTTGTGACGCTGAAAGTGTTGGAACTGCCATTATTGCACTCAGTGATAGCTATTGTCTTGATAAAGAAGACGACGAGCAGTGCCAACAAATTGAAGCCGCCTTGGCTTCAGGCGCCACAGCTAAAGAAATTGGAAATGCATATTATGATCAATTATATTGTAGTGATGATGCCCACAAATCAGAAACAGTTTGCAATTGTGATCAACCAGCAAATCAAAATGATCCTGCCTGTTTAAATGATAACTAAATCACTTTATAAATTTATTTAAGGCCATTTTGACTTTGTTAATATCATGGCCTTTTTGCCCCTTAGAATTGTCTTCCAAATCCGCTGTATCTTGAAACTCTGATGTATTTGTTTGTGGATTTACAATAATCCAAAAAGGCCAACCCGTTTCTTTAACTCCTTTTTTGTATTTTCCCTTAATTCTTTCAAACAAATCTTTACCAGATTTTTCATTGATATTTATCTCTACTACAACATAGTTTTTTTCAGTAAAACTCTTTAGACTGCCTTCAAATAATTTGTGTAAGTTAATGCACCATGGACATTGCTCAAATCCAAATTGAACGAGCAATAACTTTTTGTCGACTTTTGCTTTATTCAACTTTGATTTGTATAAATCATTCTGATCCACACAAAATTTATATACCATTTTAGTATCGTCACATTTTTTGTTTTCCATTGCATGTACAAGGCTTGAGGAAATGAATAATGTAACTAAACAAGTAAACAGGCTTTTCATAGAACCTCCATTGGGGATTAATACTACTCGGTTCTAGGTTCTAATTGGTAGCTACATCGAGTCAAACACAAACACTACTCTACAGAAATGGTACCTATAAATTTTCTAAAGACTTCATCAATAATTTCATAGTTTGTAATCTTTCCTAGCTCAGTCATGAGTTTTTGAATTTCTAGAGAAATAACAGTCTCGTCTTGAACCTTGAAATTTCCATTAAATTTTAACTCTAAATCTTCTTCTGACACAAACTCACCACTACCATTTTTTACAATTACTGTTTCTTTAGAACCACACTTGGGCTTAATTATAATCTCAATTTTTGTATATTTTCCTTCTTTAAGTTTAACATCTATAAGTTTACTTCCCTCAGGTATAAGCTCAACTTCTCCCACACTAAACTCTTGAGTTTCTGGTCCTGATTGACCCTCAAGAAACCTAATTTTATCAATACACAACCTGGCTAGAGTTTCATTATTATTGTTTATAGCTGAATATTTCGAGAAATAAACCCCTTTTGCGGAAATTGGATTTCCAACAACTGTACCACTATTATTATCATCAGATAATTTTAAACTTTCTTCAGCATTGTTTTTAGTAGATAAGTCACTACAAGCATTATAAGTAGATACTATTAATGTAAGAGATAAAAGGGTAAATATGTTTAAAATTTTACTCATTTATATCTCCACAATCCTTAGTTAAAGGAAATGCAAGATGTGTGATATAAATAACTTCTGTTGGACTTTGGCTTTGTTTTACCACTTTTTGTATTTCCTCTAGAGCTGTTCCCATTATATCTTTTATTTTATCAAAATCAGAAGGATTTATAGCCACTGTTTGGCTGATTAAGTATCTTTTCTCAGAATCTGTCTCATAAATAGACTGAGTTGCTTGATTTAACATTTGTGTATGAAAATGAGACATAGACAGTTTATATACTCCACCCACACATTTAATTACATGTTCTGGTTTTTTTGCATTTCCATTTTTATTTAGCTTTATAAACTCATGATCGACGAGAAATTGGATTGCCTTTTTTATCTTTGATGCCGGTACTTTTTTCTTCAACTTTGACTGTATCCACTTTTCATCTAGCTTAAATCCATTGAGCGCGGTCATTTCGCGAATAGCTACATGTAACCAGTTTGTTAGATATTTATAGGCTTCTAAGTTTTTAGAATTCAGATTTTTATATTTTTTTGCTTTCTGCATCTGATTAAGGGCTTTTGATTTCTCATCTAAACTTGTAGATTCAGAAAGAACCCTTAAATTTTTTAAATATATCTGTTCTTCTGATCTTAATTTCAACGATGGCATTAATTGATTTAGAATTTTTTCAGTTAGAATTCTTTTTCTGGAAAACATTAAGGGTAAAAATCCTACTGAAATACCAGATTCTCTAGCCCATCTCCTCATTGAAAATGACTTTTGATTTTTCCTTTTCCAATCCAACCAAGACGTTAAAAATTCACGAACATCATGAAAGTCATAAATAAAGGGCTTTAAGTTTAAATTTGGACTATTCATATTATTATATTAAATCTTAGATTCGCTATTATTTCAATTTTATTGTAATCAGTATTTCAAATTAATACACAATAACTATCTATTATTACTTTAATATTTTAGTTTGTATTTATTCTCATTTTTATAAAATTTTAATTTTTTGTAATCATATTTTAGACACTTTTAAAGGCTTAAACACTATTTAACAGTTTAAACCCTCTTATTTTTATCTGAGCCGGCTCATGACTTGCTACTTTCTTTCTTTATCTAGGGGGAGGAAAAGGTGAAGTATTACCTATTTTTATTTACTAATGTTTTGTTTCTTTTTAATTCAGCCTGTAGTCCCAGGCATGAAGGCACAGGAGAAAATACAATATTTGCATCAACAAATAAAGAGCTAGAGTCAGCTGCTTTAAAAGTAATTGAGACAAAGTGTTCCTCATGTCATGGTCTTAATGCCTTTTCTGGTGGCGTTGGCAACCTCACTTCCATTGAATATTTATTAAAGTCCAATCTAATAGTTCCTGGCAATTCTACACAAGGCAGACTTATTCAAACTATAGAAGAAGGATCAATGCCAACTAATGGCACTACAGTCACTGATTTAGAACTTAATATTATAAAAAATTGGATTGATAATGGCTTCACTGTTATAGGTGGCACTGTTCCTCCAAACATAATTAATCCCACTATTCCAAACCCCAATATAACGGGATCCCCCCTACAAGTAGATGCTCTTACAATTATTCAAAAACAGTGCTCAGGTTGTCATGGTAGTCCTAGTAACGGTGCCGGTAATGTAAGTGATATTTTAAATGTTAAACATTTACTTGAAAGCGGACTTGTTGTTCCTGGCAATACCAAACAAGGTCGATTTATGGGCTCTATATATGATGGAACTATGCCTAAATCTCAGTTTTTAACACCAAGTGAAATTACCACTTTAGAAAAATGGATTACAACAGATATTGATCCAAATGCTCAAGTTATATTACCACCAACAGAAGTCGTTAAACCGACCTATTCGAGTATTGCAAAATTAATACTTGAACCAAAATGTGTAATCTGTCATGGACCGAGTCATGCTGCTGATGGCATTAGGGTCGCTACTTATGCCTATTTATTAGGAACTATGGGAGGCAAAAGAACGGTAACTATTGGCAACGCCATCGAAAGTAAACTTTATAAATCTGTTAAAAGCAAAGAAATGCCTCCACAGTCTGATGGCTATGTAGCATTAGATTTAACAGAATCAAATGCAATTCGTGACTGGATAAATGCAGGGGCATTAAATAATTAAGTTAGAAATCGAGGCTGAGTTCAA
>JAGRAE010000058.1:0-9108 GCA_020435005.1 Bdellovibrionales bacterium | reverse complement strand
TAGCGACGGCCGCGAATATCTATAGCTTCAGTGCCAACATTTTCTTGCCAGGTAGACAAATCAATTTGAAACCAACCTATCTCCGCACCAAAACCAAATGTCCAATTTTCTAAATCGCCAAAGTCAAAAGCCCATTGGTGTAGACCTGCACTCCAATAACCCCGCCACCAAGAATACATTTTCCAACCCAATTCAAAACCTACATGATTGCCTTTTTCAAAAGACCAGTTCTCATGAAGAATATTACGAATATCCCAAGCAAACTTAGGGTCAAAAACCCAAAACTTAGGCAATTGCCATTTAGAGCCAAAATCAATTCTTCGTTGTAGTTTGTAGGCATCCTTTGACTCTTCGTTTATCAAATTTAAATTTGTTATCGGACCGGAATCAATTAAGTTTCTTGTAACAAAAGCAAATGTGGGGCGTGAATATTTTAAAAAACTGAAAAAACTCTTTTTACTAATTTCAGGTGTATATAAAAATCCTAGGTCAAAATCAGCAAACAGGCCTTCATTTGCGCTATCTTGATCAAAAAACTCATTATCACCACTCAATTGAGCAATACCAACGGCTTCACTCGCTTGAACACGATTTATTACTTTTAAAGTGGCCCCAACTGACAACTTTCCCTTTTGCCCCCATTTAACATTGCGAGCATAGCCGTAGGCTAATGTAGTATCAAGGTATGCATTCACGGCAATTGAAGGTCCTATTTGCTGATGAAGAGCTAAATCTACGGTTAAATCTGCTGGAATAATTGCAATACCCCAATTGGGCCTAACCCAAATCGCTCCAATAGTAGGTAGTCTTGAATAGTAGTTGTTACCGTAATTTTCACTTAAGACATTCGCTATTGCCGTTTCTTCATCGGATTCATTGTTAGCCTTATCAATATCATCTGCTAACTCAAAATAATTGGTGTCAATCGCTGCACGCACAAACATATGTAAATTTCCCTCTTCTAAACGAGCAAGAGCTGCCGGATTATAAAACATCGAATTATAATCATCAGCCACGGCAGAAAAAGCTCCACCCATACCTTTTGCACGCGTGCTTATATAGTTTTCGTGAATACTAAAATCGATATTTTGTGCATAAGTTGGAATTGTAAAACAAAGTAGTAACATTAAAAAAACAATTTTTTTCATCAAAGATCTCCTGCTGCACTAAAAATTCTATCGTCTTGTGTGTGCTTAGGGTATATTAATTGTATGAATAAACTTTTATTTTACATGTTTTTGACTTTGGTCTTATTAAATACAAAAGCGAATGCTAAACCTCGTCAAGACATCAATCCAGTTTTAAATTCAAATGAAATTCAAAATTCAGAAGTGAGTAAAAAAGTTGATTTAGATAATCAAAATTTAAATGTGAGCAAACCTAGTACTAAACCTTCTATTAATAGTTCTCAAAACTACCATTATCCATTTATACAATCTGTATCTCCACGAATCGGAACTTTAATTGTCACTGAAACTTTTAGTGAGGATATTGGTAATTCCTTTAAAATGTTGTATGGATTTAATTATATGCTTCCCCAAAATATTTCTCCACAATTTGAAGTTGGGGCAGATATCATAAAAGGTTTTAATGGACAAATACATGCTGGGAAAAGGTGGATCATCAATGAACGAACTAGTTTCCGTCCTTTTTATAAACTAGGAGTCACAGTGGCTGCAGTAGGCAGAGAAGGTTTAGCAACATTTGCTAACTTTGAAAATTATATGGCTCGTGCAAGTATTGGCTTTGAAGATTATTATAAAAAACCTATGAGTTTTAGATGGGAGCTTGAAGTAGCACTAGGCACTGAAAATTTATTTTTATATTTAACTTTTGGTTACTCTTGGGGTTTCTAAAGAAATTCCTTCAACTTTTTGTTGAGTTCTTGTTTTAAATCTGCAAGACTCCCTGTATTTTCGATAATTATGTCCGCCATTGTTTTTTTATCATCTATAGGAATTTGTGCTGCTATCCTTAAGTCTACATCTTGATCCGTTAATTTATCTCTATTAATAATTCTTTCTTTTTGTAAATCTATTGGGGCATAAACAAGCATTGTTTTATCAAAGTTACCTTGGAGCTCTTTTTCAAAAAGCAATGGGACATCATAAAAAGCCAGCTTATGGCCTGTTGATTCATATTCTCGTCTTATTTCGAGAGCCATTTTCTGGACATATGGATGAATAATATTCTCTAATTTTGTTAGATCAACTTTATTAGAAAAAACAATCTTGCCTAACTTTTTTCTATCTATTTGTAAATTCTCATCAAGTATTGAACTACCAAATATTTTCACAACTTGCTTATAGCACTCACTATCTTTTTCAAGAGACTTATGTGCAAGCGCATCCGCATCAACAACAGGATAGCCCATTTCACGCAATAAATTTGAAACCGTACTTTTGCCCGTAGCAATACCACCTGTTAATCCTATCCAGATCATATTTTTTCCTCGACCAAGGTCTTAGGACCTAAGTTTTTATTAAGCTTTCTTTCCTTACACCCGATAAATAGATATAGGGGTGTATACATAAGTGTCGCAAAAAACTGAGTATTTTGGCAAATATATTCTACTTGAAAAACTCGCAGCAGGCGGTATGGCCGAAGTGTTTTTATCGCGTGCTCCTGGTGCCGGTGGAATTGGAAAATTTGTCGCTATGAAACGGATACTTCCACAATTTTCTGATAATAAAGAATTTGTGGATATGTTTAAAGATGAAGCTAAAATAGCTATCAACTTAAGCCATAGTAATATCGTTAGCATTTATGAGTTCGGTGTAGAATCAGGCCAGTTTTTTCTTGTAATGGAATATGTTAAAGGAAGAAACATAAGGCAAATACTAAATAAAATGAAACAATCTAATATGTCATTTAGCATTGATCAAATTGCTTTCATGTGTAAAGAAATTGCCGGAGGTTTAGACCATGCTCATCGATGCATTGATGGAGCTACAGGAAAACCTTTGAACATTACTCACCGTGATATGAGTCCACAAAATGTAATGGTCAGTTTTGAAGGTGAAATAAAGATTATTGATTTTGGAATTGCCAAAGCTGAAACACAAATGGAAACAACTCGAGCAGGTACTTTGAAGGGTAAATTTGGATACATGAGTCCAGAACAAGCTGAGGGCATGAGCGTAGATCTTCGTACGGACATTTTCTCTCTCGGTATTGTTCTTTGGGAAATGTTAGCTAATGATCGCTTATTCATTGCGAACAATGAAATAAACACTTTGAGAAAAATTAGAGATTGCCAAATACCCAGCCTTACAAAAATTAACCCTGAGGTTCATCCAGAATTAGAAAGAATTGTTTTAAAGGCTTTAACTAAAGATCGCAATTTGAGATATCAAACAGCTGCTGCTTTTCATAGAGATTTAAGTAGATTTCTAAATAGACACTACCCCGATTTTTCTTCACAAGATTTTTCTATGTTTGTTAAATCACTTTATGCGGATGAAATCTTAGACTTAAATAACAAATTAGTAGAGTATTCGCAAATTCCATTCAAGGCCGGCGGACAAGCTTTTTCACATGAAGCTATGGCAGATAGAACCGTCGTTATGAATGACGATCATACTTTAACTGAAACAAACAATGAACCCGCTCAAAATACTTTTAATCCTCAGAACAATAACCCTTTTGAGATTAGAAAAAAATCGAAAACGAAGTTTACACCTGAAGTTGAAACTCCACCAGAGCCAGTCAGTTTACCGAGTTATGAAAGAAACAGCGAAGAAGAGGATGTAAATAGAGAATCTGTTGCTGAAAGTATAAGTCCTTTTAATAAGGAAACTATTGATAATGCAGAAAATATGCAATTACCAGAGCCAGACCCTAAAGCCTCAATAAACAGCCACTCTTTTGTTGCCACCTCAAATGTCGCACATACAAACAACAATATACGTACTTATAGAGGTAATACAGCAGTTACTAATCCTGCTTATAATGTAGAGCCAATTATTTCTTTTAAAAAACCTAATTTGTTTAAAAAAGTATTTACTGTATTGATATATGTTTTTATTGCCATTTTTTCGTATTTATTTCTAGCAACTATTATATCTGATCAGATGGAACCCTTGATGTCTATAGTCTCTGATAATTTAGAGGAAACAGGTATATGTACAAGCATGAGAGAAAATGGGACACTTAAGACTTTGTCAGATTTTGGATTTAAAAAAGATGCGCTTTGTCGTGCTGATAAAGTAGTTAGGGTTCAACCAACCCCCGAAAAAGATCTAAATGAGAGAGGACAAACTGAGGAGGCGTCAAAGGCTCCACCTGTTAGTATTAATATTAATTCTGAACCATCAGGTGCTCAAATTTTTATTAATGGACAATATCAAAACAAATCCACCCCAGCTCTCATCTCTTTTCTTCCAGGACAAAAAGTTACACTCGAATTAAGAAAGAGAGATTACAAGAACTTTTTAAATGAGCATTTTGATCCTAATTATTTACGTAGTCGTACTTTTAAAGCAAAGCTAGATAAAATAGAATATGGCTATCTAAACATAGATGTAACTCCCCCACAATTTCCCAATATATATATAAATGGTAGAAAAGTAGAAAAAAGTTTACCAATTGTTCGTCATCCTATACCTGCAATGCTTGAAACGGAAATAATTATAAGGAATCCTATAACGAAACAAGTTGCGAAAAGAAAAGTTTTCTTAAATGCAGATGAAAAAAGATCTTTAGTTATTTCCTTGCCAAGAACTCCTGCAAGTACTAGATAATTCGAATGGAAAATCAAACAATTTTAAATCATTTATTATTGGCACAGAATCGCCCGTCACAGTTACATGCTCAGAAGTATAAGAAAAATAAAGTGTGGGAATCTAAAAATTGGCGTGATTATTTCGATCAGTGTCAATTATTAGCAGCAGGACTACTTTCATTGGGACTAGAGAAATCTAATAAAGTTGCTATCCTCTGCCAAACAAGGCCTGAATGGGAGTGGATGGATTTAGCTATTTTAGGTTGTGGAGCAATAACTGTTCCCATATATCCAAGTTATCATGCTGAAGAGATAGAGTTTATTTTAAATGATGCACAAGTTAAGATTTTAGTATGTGAAAATTTAGAGCAGTATAATAAATTTAAAGAAATTCATAAAAACTCACCAAGTGTTGAGTCTATAGTATTAATTGATGGCCACATTAACTCTAATAATATTTATTCATGGGAGCAGTTAAATAAAGCTGGTTCAGATTACTTGTCAAAAAATGAAGACTGCTACATTTCTTCATGCTCACAAGTTAAAATTGATGATGTTGCAACATTAATTTATACATCGGGTACGACCGGAAATCCAAAAGGAGTTGTCCTCTCTCACCGCCAAATCATGAGTGAGCTAGTAGACCTATTTGAAGTACTCCAAGTTAATGAACAAGATATCACTCTTACCTTTTTGCCATTTGCACACGTACTCGGTAGAGTAGAAATGTGGGGACATATTTATAAAGGCTACACCCTTGGTTACGCTGAAAGCATTGATAAAATTAAGAAAAACTTAACTGAAATTCATCCGACTCTTATTATAGCTGTTCCGAGAATTTTTGAAAAAATTTATAATGGAATTTTATCACAGGTAGAAACAAGCCCCACAAAAGAAAAAGTTTTTAAATGGGCCATTAAAACAGGATCAAAAATCAGCCGCTTAAAAGTTAAAAAGATAATCATACCTATACACTTATTATTACAGTATCAATTAGCTAAAAAGTTGGTATTTGATACGATACTTGAAAAACTTGGAGGACGTTTGAGATTTGCCTTTTCTGGTGGCGCTCCTTTAAGCAGAGAAATTGGTGAATTTTTTCATGCAGCCGGCTTATTGATACTAGAGGGATATGGTTTAACAGAAACTACTGCAGGAATTGCCGTGAACAGCCCAATACATTATCAATTTGGCACTGTAGGAAAACCGTTAGGAGATGTTGTATTAAAATTTGCGAGTGACGGAGAAATACTTGTTAAGTCAGATAAAGTTATGACAGGTTATTACAATAATGAAACTGCCAATATTGAAGCATTTACTGATGGTTTCTTTCATACAGGGGACATTGGTGAGTTAACCCGCGAAGGATTTTTAAAGATCACTGATCGGAAAAAGGACTTAATTAAAACTGCTGGCGGAAAATATGTTGCCCCACAAAAATTGGAAAACTTATTAAAATTAAATCCTTACATATCAAATGTCCTTATTCATGGAGACAAGCGAAAATACATTGTAGCATTAATAACACTAGATGAAACTAATATTAAAAAATATGCTTTAAATAACAACATCTCATTCAGTGATGTATCTTCATTAGCACATTCAGATAAAATTAAAGAGTTAATAAGAGAAGCTGTAGCTGAGGCTAACAACCAATTATCAAGCTTTGAAAGCATAAAAAGCTTTGCCATATTAGAGAATGATTTCACAATAGAAAGTGGTGAGTTGACACCAAGCTTAAAAGTAAAGCGAAAAATCTGTGATGAAAGATACAAAGATAAAATTGAAGAACTTTATGGAAAAGATCGTAGTTCCATTTAGAAAGAAATTATAAGAAGTCTAGATAAAAGCGAAAGCCGAGCCCTACATAATATCCACTTAAGTCAAGTGTACGATTTGTACCATCTTGATTTTTTGCTCTTGAGCCCTTTGTCACAGCTCCATAGATTGTCGCTGCGTCTTCTTTGTAATCTAATTTAGGTACTGGTAAATGGCGAAAGCCTGCTTCTAATGCCATTGTAACTGTGTCTGCAAATAAAAATTCGTATTGAGCACCTGCATGCGCTCCAATAATATAGGAAGTTGTTTTCTCAGTATAATCAGAGCTTAAACTAAAAGCTGAGAGTCCGGCAGATGTAAAAGTATAATCTAGATCCATAGAAATACTTCCCAAACCAACACCACCAAACAGTGATAAACGTGTCGTATCCGTTGAAAATATATGGTATTCTAAAGTTCCAGTAGTATTAAAAACAAATACATCACTAACCAAATCAAAATATTTTGTGCCGCCGGCACTACTACCAACAACTTCACTTTCCTTAGATTGTATAAGCTCTGCACCCACGCGAAAAGTTGCAAAATCACCAATATTAAGTAAAAAGCCAATCTCACCACTGTAATTATAAGCATGGTCCTCGCCAGTAAAAACTGTACTATTCCCACTCGCATTATCAAAAGGTGTAGTTCCCAATCTTGAAAGTGATGTCGAGCCACGGAAATAACCAGCAATTGTTTCATTTTTAAAGTTGAAAACACGAGCTTCAGCGATTTGTGAAAGGCTCATTAATAAGGTAGTAAAAATTAATAGGCACCCATTTTTTATCATTATTATAATAATAGTCCTATAATGGACACCTTCACAAGTCCAAGAAGACTAAAGACGAGAACAAATTAATCGATTATTCCAGTCCTTCTAAGTAAATAGTCTACAGAAGGTTCTCTCCCTCTAAAATCAATAAATAGCTGCATTTCATCTTTAGAGGCTCCACTTGATAAGAGAGTTTCAAATTTACTTGAAATGGTAGGGTTAAAAATATCTCCTGTTTCTTCAAAAGCTGCAAAAGCATCGGCATCCAACACTTCTGCCCATTTATAACTATAATAGCCAGCTTGATAGCCACCAACCATAATATGTTGAAAACTTGTTGCGTAAGGTTTTTCAAGGCCAGTTAGCTCAAGTAATTGAAAGTTCTTAGTAGCCTCTTGTTCTAAACTTAATAAATCTTGAATCCCATTTTCACCTAAATCTGTATAATAACCCATATCAAGTGCCCCTCTATGTAACTGGCTCATCATACTAAATGCACCGCCAAACTTATCAGACTTTTTTAAAGCTTCAATGTACTCTTCTGGTATAAGTTCACCATCATCGTTGTAGGCAAACAATTTTAAAGCTTCCATTTCATAACAAAAGTTTTCCATAATTTGAGATGGTAATTCGACAAAGTCCCATTTTACACTCATTCCGGTCTGTGTTTTTAGTTCAACATTAGACATCAAACCGTGAAGAGCGTGTCCAAACTCATGGAAAAGTGTCGTTAAATTGTCAAAATTTAAATAAGAAGAACCATCACTCGCCATAGCAAAATTTGCATTTATAGAAACCACAGGAGGAATTCTTTCGCCCTGCAAAGTTCTCGACTGTGAAATCAATGGCATCATCCATGCCCCATCTCTCTTTGTTCCTTCCCTTTCAAATAGATCGACATACATCAAGCCAACCTTTTCATTGTTAGCTCTTAATACTTCAACAACTTTAACAGTTGGATCATATGTCGGTAAATCATTTCTATATTTAAATTTTAACCCATATAGCTTTTCAGCCACTTTAAATATACCATCCAAACTCTTAGTAATTTCAAAGTATGGAGTTAGCTTTTCTTTATCAAAATTAAAATGATCTTTCTTGTATTGTTGGCTCCAGTAGCGGAACTCCCAAGGCTTAAAAGGACTGTTGTCTCCTGTAATTTTCGCTCTATAAGCTTGGAGAATTTGAACTTCTTCAGTCGCCTTTGTACGTGATTTGTCCGCCAAATCATTTAAAAATTGAAAAACTTTTTCTGGTGTTTTTGCCATGCGATTTACTAGCATACGTTCAGCATGATTTTTATAGCCTAACATTTTCGCCATTTCGTGACGAATAGCTACTAATCTTTTTACTATTTCTTGGTTATCAAACTTATCACCTTTATTGTTAGTACTATTGTATTCAATCCAAAAACGTTTTCTTAACGCATCACTTTTGGCATAGTCATAAATGGCAAAAAAGTTTTCACTAGAAGAACCAAATACCCAGCCTTCAATACCTAATTGATCTGCCTTTTCTTTAGCTGACGTAATAACTCTCTTAGGTAAACCCTCAAGTTCACTTTCGTCAGATACGTGGACTTGAAAGTTTTCTAAATTTAATTGAGCCATAACATTATTATTAAATTTTATGGTTAAAGCATTTTGCTCTTTATTTAAAGCAATAAATTTAGCTCTTTCATTACCTTGCAGACTGATTCCACTATCGTCAAAGTAAGTTAATAATTTACTAATATAGATTTTCTTATTTTCAGAAAGTTTCTCATTTTGTTCAATATATTTTACTTTTTTGTAAA
>JAGRAE010000057.1 GCA_020435005.1 Bdellovibrionales bacterium | reverse complement strand
TTTTTTTTAAAATTTATTTATTCTAATAAAGATATTTTATTTTAAGTTTAACTTATTTAGAGAAGACTTCATTTCCTGCGCTAGTTGATCAATATTATTAATAGCTTTTCCCAGTTGCTCTTCATTATGGCCTTGAACTTTATAAACTTGAAATCGATCCGAATTAATTACTCCAGGAAGTTCTCCTTCTGAATCAATCAAGTCAACTAATTTCGTTTGATCACTTCCTTGAAAATCTTCATTTTCTAGCTTAATCTCACCCATACAGAAAAATTGTATCTGAATATTTTGGATAAATGCAGTATAAGGTAAGGCCATTTCATTATAATTTAAAGTCATCAAAGGTAGATGCATAGTTTTTGTGTAGTCATTCATTACATTGCTAATTTTTGTAGATAAATTAGACATCTCTAAACAAACAAAAGTATAAGGATTTGATGCTTTATCATTTTCTACCGCTTGTTGATACAAAACGAGAAGTTCATTTTGATTCTTTATATTTGTCTCAATACTTTCTATCGTTATCTTGGATATTGAAATTTGTGTTTCTAAATTAATTATGTAAACAGCCAATTCATCTTTAAGCTCGCAGTTTTGGGCCTGCTCCAAATCACTTTGTAACACAGCTAAATTAAACTTTTCATCTTCTAATTCAGTTTGATATTTTTGTATTTCACTTTCTATTTTTATTAGTGCTTCTTTGTTATCCTTAATGTTTTGTTTAAAACCCTTGGCTCCTTCTAAATAATCTTTTAATTGACTGGTCGCTTCAAGAAGTTCATTAACAGAATCTCTAAAATCATAAGCAAAAAACAAATTAGAGTAGGCTTCAGGTGTATACCTCGTTATATACTCCGCAATTTTAGCTTCAGTTTCAAATTTGTCTCCTCCCATACGGTGGACCAGCTCGTGAAGCGTAAGACCCAGCATAGAATTAAAGAGATGTACGCGTTTAAGTTTTTTACTCAAACGATAAGCGCTTAAACAAATAGCTCCTTTTGTTTTGGAGTGGATGCTACCGTCTTTCTCAACACCACTAGCATCTACACAGGGCTTATCTTTTGGTGTTTCGATTTTTAACTCAGCAAAAACTTGAAAAACATCTTTTTTACTTTTGTCTTTAGGGAAAAGAATGTTTTTTAGGTTTTTATAATTTTCAATTTTAATCTCTTTCCCATCGATCACGGAAGGCATTTCAAATAAAGTCACAGATTTATCTCTTTCAGTTGTTTCTTCTGAGTTTTCAGTTTTTGTATCTTCAGCAGAACTAGAATGTCCATTACTATCTTTAGCCTTTTCAATAGCTTCCAAACTGGCGTTTAGATACATATCTAAAAATTTTAAATTATAGGGAACAACCGCGCGAATTTTAGGAACCATACCGGCAACATCGTCTACTGTGGCGGGCTCGAGAATCGCATCACCCCCGCCGTACTCCCCACCACCTTGAACCACGGTCACACGGTCTCTTTTAGAGTCACAATTGATTAGAATTAATGCTGATAAAATTAAAGTTAATGTTCTGTATACGTACTTTTTCATTTTAAACCTTCCTTTACTATTGACAGCCCGACAAATATTGTCAGTACTCACTGCCTGTGAATTCGTTAATTTTTACTTCACCTAGTAAAGGCTTTTTTATTTTCTATCTAAGCAATCACTAGGCCATTACCACCGTCCTACCGGCTTTGAACAGCGTATTTACAATATGCCCAGGTCCATTTAAAATTTCTATATTTTGTTTGCTATTTTTTATTATTTATGTTAGCATTTTAGCTAATATTGAATTGTATGTATTTAATTTTATGAATGTATTTGAATATAATGATTACAAGAAATTTTACCTAAACTACCTCCACCATCTTCCTAAGAAAGGTCACGGTCAGTTTAGACGGCTTGCCGATCACCTCGGCGTGAGCCCCGTTATTGTCAGTCAGGTATTTAAAGGGGATCGGCAACTCAATCCCGAACAAGCTTATGATTTTTGTGAATTTATGGGTTTTGGTAAACTTGAAACCCAGTATTTTATGTTAATGGTGCAAAAAGAAAGAGCGGGAACACAGCGCCTCAAAAAAAATATATCGGAACAACTTAAAGAAATCCAAGTACAAGCACAAGACTTGCAGAATCGCATACCACAAATTAAAAAATTATCTGAAGAAAGTAAGGCGACTTACTATTCACAGTGGTACTATAGTGCTATTCGTTTATATTGTGATATTGGGCACGGGAAAAGCTTAGAAGAAATTTCTGAACACTTTCTTCTGCCTATGAACAAAGTCAAAATGGTGACTGATTTTTTAATCGAAAATAATTTGTGTGTTGATGAAAAAGGTTTATTAAAAAGGACAGAGATTTCAACTCATCTCAATTCAAAACATCCATTAGTTTCACGGCACCATCAAAACTGGCGTTTCAAAGGTTTCGACCGCATGGATTTGATTGACGAAGAAGAATTGTTTTTCACTGGGCCCATGGTGCTTTCTCATGGTGCCATTCAAGAAATTCGCCAAGAGCTGGTGAAAACAATTGAGAAGATTACAAAAAAAACGGCTCACTCCAAATCAGAAACCCTCGCTTGTTTAAATATCGATTGGTTTAAGTACTGACCATCTTAATATGAGATGACACAAAAACCTTTAGTATTATCGATTTTTTGTCGATTATATAATAATGATGTCCAAGTATGCACTCCCCTCTTTTTTTATCCTAATAAGCTTTACAGTTATAGGTACAGGCTGCAAACTTTCTGATAATCAATTGCGCGGTGAATACAACAACTCACCTCAACCACCTTCCAACGATTCTCCTGAAGATATTCCCGGTTATATTTCCATTGAATCTAAAGCTGATGGCACAGGAATTCCATTAAGTTCATTATCTGTTAATTTTGGCGATGTCATTTTATTGTATGCAATTTATAGAGACAGCAATGATAACTTTATAGCCAATGTGCCAGTCAATTGGACCTTAAACAACAACAACGGAAGTTTAATACCACAAACTGATAACAAAACTATTGCTTATTCAGCACTCAGCACTGGTGCAATAAATCTCAAAGCTACTCCTACCACTAATATTAATGCACCACCAAAAGAACAAAACAGTACAATCATTGGAGACGGCTTACCATTAATAAGACCTGAATCAATTGCCGTTAATTCCACTGAAAACATAGCTTACGTTGTAGACTATTATAATTCTTCACTCTTACAAATTGATTTAACCACAGGAATTAGATCCCTCATTTCAGGTGGCGTTATAGGTTCTGGGACAGTTTTTTTAAACCCAAATTCAATTAGAATTAATAACGCCAACACCAAAGCTTATGTCCTTGATGATTCTGCAGAAGCTCTGTACGAAGTTGATCTAGCCAGTGGCGATCGCATTATCATTTCTGATGATTCTCAGGGGACAGGTCCAGCTTTAACTAACCCGACCTCACTCGCCTTAGACTCAACCAACACCAAAGCTTACGTTCTCCTGGGAGGGGCAACAGATGCTATTTATGAAGTTGATTTACTAACTGGTAATAGAACTGTAATTTCTAATAGTTCCACTGGTACTGGAGCTAATTTCTCTTATGGTTTAAGTATTGTTTTAAACTCAACTGACACCAAAGCATATGTTGTTGATGCCAACTTAGACGCGCTCATTGAAGTCACATTAGCATCAGGGAACCGTGTTCAAATTTCTAACAATTCCGGCACAGGAAATGGTCCCAATTTTTCAAGTACAACTTCTCTAAGAATTAACTCTGCCGAAAGTAATGGTTATGTGATCGATGATACACTAGATGCCTTGATACAGGTGAATATGTCAAATGGGGATCGCACCATTATATCTAGTAGTTCGGTCGGTACCGGCATTAACTTTTCTAAACCAACATCTTTATATATTAATAATAGCGAAACCATCGCCTATGTTCTCGATGAGGACTTAAAAGCACTTATTCAAATAGATTTAGACACTGGCAACCGAAGCCTTTTAACAGGAAATGATTACACAACTGGAACAGGCCCCCTCTTTGGTGGACCCGGTGCAGGAACAGTTCAATCTTTTGTTGTAAATCACGCCGGGACTAAAGCTTATGTTGTAATTAATGATAGTTTTACATTATCACTACGAAAGGTGCTAGAAGTTGATTTGCAAACTGGGGATAGATCATTAATTTCCAGTGACACGCGTGGCACGGGTCCTGACTTTGAAGCTCCCGTTAAAATTACCATCAACCCCGATGACACTACTCTGTATATTGCTGAAAACTTTGGTGGTGCTAGGAAAATCACCTCAGTAGATATAGCCACCGGCAATAGAAATATTATTTCTAGCAGCCTTGTTGGAACAGGTACAATCTTTAGCAATCCCACTTCGTTAGTTGTCAACCCCGACGAAACAAAGATTTATGTTTTAGATTTTAATTTATCAGCTATTTTAGAAGTAGATATCACTACTGGTAATAGAAATGAAATCTCTTCAGCCCTAATCGGAAGCGGTCCAACACTCAATGGTGGTTATTCGATAAGATGGAACAAAGACTATAATAAATTTTATATTTCAAATACCGTCAATACCTCTGTGATGTCAGTAGATCTATCTACTGGCGACAGAACAACAATATCCAACGCGAGTACAGGAACAGGTCCTAATTATAATTATAATAATTCGTTAGTACTTAGCGCAGACAACAAAAATGCTTATGTTGTTAACCGCGATAATGATACAATTTATTGGGTTGACCTAAACAATGGTGACAGAACGGTCTTTGCATCTTCTACAACATCAATGGGTCCCATTCCTTTTTTGCCATTAACGATTGAATATTCACCAACTAATAATAAACTTTAGATCAGATATTAAAAGGCATCATTGAAATCAATACCATTAATGGGTATCGCAAAATTATCTCTAGATAGGATTTTATAAACACGCTCTGTTTTTCTGTTGATAAGGTTTTAACGGGGTGTGAGAATTCCAAGTCAGCAACTAACGGGAGTCATTAGACTCCTAAAATGGCATCCCGCCACCGCCGCCAAAACCGGGAAAACCACCACGACCCATTCCCATTTTCATAAAACGGGACATCATTTTTTGTGATTCCTCAAACTGTTTAATAAACTTGTTCACATCACTCACTTCCGTGCCACTACCCATGGCAATACGCTTACGACGAGAGCCATTTAAGATTTTGTGATTTCTTCTCTCTTTATCGGTCATCGAGCGAATGATCGCTTCAATTTTTTTAATTTCCTTTTCTGGTGGCGCCATGTTCTTCATTTTTTTCATAGCCTGACCCATACCTGGCATCATTCCCAATATACTCTCAATGCCACCTAACTTCTTCATCATTTGAATTTGCTTTAAAAAATCTTCCACCGTAAATTGATTTTTGGCCATCTTTTTGGCAGCCGTTCTCGCTTCCTTTTCATCAATTACATCCTGAGCTTTTTCTACAAGAGAGACCACATCTCCCATATCTAAAATTCTAGATGCTAAACGGTCCGGATGAAAAACTTCTAAGTTGCCAACTTTTTCACCCACACCTAAAAACTTTATAGGCACTCCCGTACTCTCGCGAATACTTAAGGCCGCTCCACCACGGGCATCCCCATCAATTTTAGTCAAAATCAAACCCGTTAAACCTAAGCGTTCATTAAAACCTTCAGCCACACTCACCGCTTGCTGACCTAACATAGCATCTGCCACTAATAAAATTTCTGAAGGTGCCCAAATCTGTTTTAAGTCGGCTAACTCTGTCATTAAATTTTCATCAACCTGCAAGCGACCTGCCGTATCGACAATAAGCACTTCAATCATTTCTTCTTTAGCCCAAACTTTGGCCTCTTCTAACAATTGTTGTGGCTTTTTGTTTGGATCTGAAGAGAAAACGGGTAATTCATTTTGCTTACCCAATGTTTTCAATTGTTCAATGGCCGCTGGACGGTAAACGTCTACAGGTAATAGACCTGGTTTCTTTCCGTGTTTCTGCCTTAAGTGTAGCGCTAATTTAGCAGAAGATGTTGTCTTACCCGTCCCTTGTAAACCCACCATAAAAATAACCGCTGGTTCACCCGGTTTACTGTTGCGAAAGTTGAGTGGCGTAGCTTCGCCTCCCAAAACATTTACTAATTCATCATGGACAATCTTTGTAAATTGTTGCCCAGCAGATATTGAATTTAAGACATCTTGACCAAGAGCTTTTTCTTTAACTTTATCAATAAAACTTTTAACAACTTTAAAATTTACATCCGCTTCTAAAAGACCTAAGCGAATTTCTTTTATCGCATCTTCAATGTTTTTTTCGGTTATCTTTCCTTGACCGCGAACTTTCTTTAAACTTCCCAAAAGCTTTTCAGATAAATTATCAAACATATTTACTACCACCGTGTAAAGTTGGATTTTTTAAGACTGTGCCAAGCAATGATGTAAATTACTGTTAAAGAGGCGAAAGATACACCTAAAGCAAGCCACAAGGTAACGTCCGTTTGCCCCAAAATGCCATACCTTACTCCATTTATGAAGTACAAAAGCGGATTGAATTTTGACAAGCCTTGCCAAAAAGGGTGCAAATTTTCCAAACTGAAGAAAACTCCCCCCAAATAAATCAAGGGTGTCAAAATAAAACTACCCACAGCACTCAATTGATCGAAAGTTTTAGCCCAAAAAGCTACAGAGAGACCAAACATGGCAAAACTCAAGCCTCCGATAATCATAAACACAAATAAAATTAAATAATTTTGAACCTGAATCATTGATCCATAATTTACAAAGTAAAATATTTGCCCGACAAAAAACGTAATGGTTCCCACCAATAATCCCCGAGTTAAGCCACCTAAGGCTAAAGCCCAAATAATTTGATGATTGCTTAACGGCGTAACTCGCAAATCTTGTAAATCACCACTAAACTTTCCACTGATAATAGACGTGGAGGAATTTTGGTAAGCATTATTCAACACTCCCATCATAACTAAACCTGGAATGATAAAAGCCAGATAAGGAATGTTGTTTAGTAAATTAATGTTTTTTCCTAAACTTATACCAAAAATTAACAAGTATAACGAGGAGGTAATTAAAGGAGTTAATACAGTTTGAATAAACACTTTATTAAAGCGTCGTAACTCTTTATAGTAAAGCATTAAAAAAGGTAAAAAATTTTGTTTGGTCATTCTCCTTGTCCTCCCAGTAAATAACGAAAGGCATCTTCTAAGCTCCCCTCTTGAATGCTTAAGTCTTTAACATCTCCGAGAGTTAATGAGAGCTCATTAAACAGTTCCTCGATAGTTTTAGAATAGGGCACGCTAAAAATGTGTCGATCACCTTCTATGGTAATTTTATACTCATGTTCTAAACCCTTATCTTGAGTTTTTAATTGAAAAGTGACTTTGCGATGAGTTAAATCTTTTATTAATTTTTTTGTCTCGCCTATTTTAATTATTTGACCATGATTTAAAATCCCCACTCGATCACACAATTCTTCAGCTTCCTCTAAATAATGAGTGGTCAACAATATGGATACGCCTTCTTTTTGTAATTCTCTCACAAATTCCCACAGTGATTCTCGCAATTCAATATCCACACCGGCTGTGGGTTCATCGAGTAACAGTAGTTTAGGTTGGTGCACTAAGGCTTTTGCCACCAATAACCTTCGCTTCATTCCGCCACTTAATTGCCTTACTTTTTTTTCACGATGCTCCCACAAACCTAATTTGTGCAATAAATAATTGATACGCTCTTTATTGTTTACAATTCCATAGTAGCCCGAGTGGATTTCTAAGATTTCCTGCGTATTAAAAAAACCATGGTGGATCAACTCTTGAGGTACAGTTCCCATTTTATATTTAGCTTTTCGCGGCTCTTTTGCCACATTATAGCCATAAACTTCAATTTCCCCCTGCGTGGGCTCTTCCAAAGTCACTATACAAGAAATTATGCTTGTTTTGCCAGCACCATTAGGTCCCAATAAACCAAATATCTCTCCAGGTTGAATATCAAAACTGACATTTTTTACGGCCTCTAAACTTCCATAATTTTTTACTAGACCTTTTATTCTTAAAGGTACGGACATTTGTCTATCTCCTAAGCTGGATTCTCTAAATGAAACATTAATTTAACATAAACAATATAGAAAAGTTAATCTCATATTTATTTCATTCCGATATATTTTTATGGATAAAACTAAGGAAAAAATGATACCTATTCCCATTGATGACCTCATTAATGGTATGACGACCCCTGTAGACCTCTATGTTCGCCTCTCAGAGACTAAATACGTTCTCATTTCTAAAGAAGGCTCAAAAACACAAAAAGATAGACTTTCAACATACAAAGATAAAAAACTTGATTATCTGTGGACGCCTTATTCCAGTTACTACAAATTAACCCGTCAAAATATTGCTATTGCCGGAGTAGCTGTGGGCAAATCTCAATTAAATCAAGATTTAAAAACTAAATTTATAGCCACGGCTGCCAACTCAGTTTACGAACAGCTTGACCAAATCGGTATTAGCAAGGAAACTTATGAAAATGTTAGGCAAATCTCAGAAGCCACTGTAGCTCTCGTACAAAATCACAAAGAAATCTCACAAATGTTTATGGCCTTCGAAAAGTATGGCAACCATTTATTAAAACATTCAATGGCGGTCAGCGCAATTTCAGTTATGTTGGCCTATGAAATGGACTGGAAAAATAAATTAACACTTGAAAAAATATCATTGGGTGGAATGTTACATGATATTGGCAAACTATCTCTGCCAAAGACACTTTTTGAGAAGCCCAAAGCATTAATGAGCTTTGAAGAGTTGCAACTTTACGAAACACACGCCTTTCGTGGCATGGAAATGATCACTTCTTTAGGTGTGGTCCCAGATGATGTTGTATCAATGATTTACGAACATCACGAAAACTCTATTGGTCAAGGTTTTCCACGGAGACTGCGTGATGTCAAAATTCATCCTATGGCCAAAGTGATTGCTTTAGCAGATGAGTTTTGTAACTTGACCATGAAAGCCCCTAATTTCCCCAATCCTTTGCCTCCTACTGAAGCCGTCATTTACATGGACAAGGTTATGGGCCAACCTTTTAACAAAGAATGTTATCGTGCTTTATACAGAATGATATTGAAAGATTCCATAAAATCGGCATCCTAGTGAAATGAATAAAAAATTAAACGCATTCAATAGGCATTTAAATTATAAAAAAAGTAAATTACAAAAGATTTTAAATTATCGTTTAGCAGTTGGACTTTCATTTATAGCTATTTTTTTCATAGCCTCACTTAGCCGATGGAACTTATATTATTTAATTTTATCAACAATTCTTATTTTATCACTTTTACTTTTAGTTAGGTCGACTAGACTATGGCGTAAACATATAACTCAAATAGAAGAGTTGATTAAATTTTACAAAAGAGTATCTCTTCGCAAAAAAGCTAACTACAAGGCTGCCTCTCATTCTGTTTTAGACTTTCCAAGTCACATACAAACACTGGCTATGGATCTACATATTAATACAGAACTTTCTATTTTTAATCTTTTAGACGAATCATTAACTTATGAGGGACAAAAGAAGCTATTAAAAAGCTTACTTATGCCTAATTTAGAAGAAAAATCTCTGCTAGAACAGCAAAAGTTAATTAAAGATTTAAATAAAGATTGGTGGCAATTAGTAAAGTTGAGAATTACAAAAAGTACAGCTAATGACAGTAGTTACTTTCAAATTAATGAGATTCATAGGCCTCTTACTGGTAGTAACTTTAGCAAATTGTTTGGCTTGCATGTTATTCTTTTTGTTATTCTTTGGACAACTATCATTTCAATTTATACATTTTCATTAAGTTTAAGCCCTATTTTGTTTTTCACTGTTTATTTGTTTTTCGCTCTCGCAACAAGATCCGATGTGGCACAGTCTTTCAGACGTTCTTTTGATTTAAGTCAACAAGTCCTTCAGCTTCAACCAATTATCGAATTTATTGAAAACAGAAGTGAAAATGTTTTATTTAAAACTCATTTTAAAGCCAGTTTAAAGTTACAGCTCAGACAAAAATTAAACCGACTTAGGGTTTACATGTCTTTCTTAAGTGTTGAAGGTCACCCCATGGTACATATCGTTTTAAATGCCATTTGCCCCTGGGACTATGTACTGACTTATCTAGTAGAAAATTGGCGCAAAAAAATTGCCCAGAACTTGCCGAGTGTTCTCGATGAGATCACAGATTTTGAGGTTTTACTCAGCAAGACCTTATTTTATCATTTTCATACACAAAATTTTCCAGTTTTTAATGGTGAGAAAAATTTAAGTTTTAAAGCTTTGCGCCACCCGCTAATTGATTCACAAAAAGCCGTAGCGAATGATTTTGTTACTGATAAAAAACTTATTTTAATTACCGGCTCAAATATGTCTGGCAAATCAACATTTTTAAGATCTATTGGAGTCAATCAAATGCTAGCTTTGAGTGGTTGCCCTGTATTCGCCGACGAATTCAACACCTATTTAGCTCCCTTGCGAACTTGTCTAAAGGTTCAAGATTCTCTTGAAGAAGGATTATCTACTTTTTACTACGAGGTTCGACAAGTTTCTGAAATGATAAAGTCGGCAAAAAATGGCGAAAATTTTATTTACTTGATCGATGAAATATTTAGGGGCACCAATAATCGCGAACGCTTAATTGGTAGTCAGGCTGTTATTGAGGAGCTTATAAAACATGATGTCATTGGTTTTATAAGCACTCATGATTTAGAACTCACACAGCTGGAAAGTAAATATTCTGAACTTGTAAATTATCATTTCAGAGATGATATGGGTGAAGGTGAACTCGTGTTTAATTACAAAATTCAGCAAGGCCCCTGCCCCACCACCAACGCCCTAAAAATTATAGCCCGAGAAGGTATTCCTATTAAATAAAAGGTTCCAGCATCTTTTTTTGCGAACGGATGTGTCATTTCAAGACATTTTTACAATAGAGCTAAAACTCTAAATCAAAATATATGAGCTTGCCACCAATAGAATGTCCAGAGAATATTTCTAAGTCACCATTCACATCTCCGTCCATATTAAAAATAGAAATACTGTTATATAGTGGATATGAGCCCAATAAATAATAAACTTGATGTTGAGTAAAAGAGAATCCACCATTATTTTTTAAAATAGTTAATTTATTAACATAATAGGACACTAAATCTAAATCGCCATCATTATCTATATCTATAACTTGATAACTATCAGCATAAACAGAACTATCATAAACTTTTATATAATTACCGACTCCATCGTTAGCATAAATATTTGTATCAAACGTAACTTCTGCTATTAAGTCAATATCGCCATCACTATCGATATCAGAGACTAAAAAAGGATCAAAAGCTCCATTTACGTTGGCATCAATTAATACTTTAGTAAAATTATTTGAGCCGTCATTAACTAATTTATACAAGCCACCATTGCTTATTTCATTGGAAATAAAAAACAGGTCTAAATCACCATCCCCCTCCAAATCACCAATGGCATAGTTTTTAATGTTAATATCTGTATAAAGAGTGTTTATTGAAAAAATCTCCGATCCATTATTTGTATAAACATTTATTTTACCAGAACTATCTAAATTAATTATATCCCACTCTGTATCTCCATTAAAATCATAGAAATATATAGGCATCCTAGGAGAACCTGTATTTACTGCATTATTAGTCTCTGTAAAATTCCCTATGCCATCATTCTTATACATATGTATGGACTGAGTCCCATTTCCAGTGGAGATAAAAAAATCTAAATCGCCATCTTTATCAATGTCAATAAGATGAAACTTAAGAAAAGGGCCCTGCATGTCATTTGATTTAACAATACTATGAAGGCTATCATAATTATAATTTTGGTCGTTTTCCAACCAGAACAATTGGTCATTTTTTGTATATACAATTATATCCTTAAAACCATCTCCATTTAAATCGCCAATAGCACTTGAGTAAATCTGATTATCAATAGATGAAATATTAAAATCGGTGTAAACACCTGAACCATTGTGCTTTCTCCACACTGCTGAATGATGACTAGAGTCAACATAAATAAAATCTAAAATATTGTCGCCATCTAAATCTTCCACGAGTGCCTTGGTAATATAAATGCCAGCACTCAATAATCCTGCGTTTGAAAAGACTTGAGAACCATTATTTAGAAAAAGAGTGCCTGCATTGCCTACAATATCTAAATCCCCATCATTTTCATGATCATAAAACATAAACTTATTATCACTTGAATTGTACAAAATTGACGAGCTAAAATTAAATGCACCATCGTTTTTTAAAAAAACAACATCATTGCTGTTGTCTCTGTAATAAACTATGTCCAAATCTGTGTCTTTATCTAAGTCAAAAATTTTTATACTATCTACATCGCCTACACTGTTTAGGATCAAATGCTCAGTAAAATTTAAATTATTATTTTCTAACCAGAAAAAACTATCCACATCATCAACCCATATAACAAGATCAACATCTGAGTCACCATCAAAGTCCACCCAATTGTAACTCGTCGCTGTTTTACTTATATTAATGTCGGACATTTTAGTAAGCGTTTTATCAGATAGGCTTTTGTACCATTCAATTTTTTGCTCGACTTTGTTGACATAAATTAAATCATTACTGCCATCATTATTTAAATCATAATTTACTTCAAACTCAATGCCATCAGGATATTCAACTCCGGAATCCAAAAAACTCATATTACCCATATTCCACAACACTTTATGAGGAACAGTTGTAAAAGAGGAAACATAAAAAGCATCTAATTGCGAATCATTATTCAGATCTGAATAATGAACAGTACCTCGTCCTAAATTTAAATCCATTAATTTATAGTTGCCACTTCCAAGATTAACATAAATAACAGGTTCATATTTTAGAGAGGATGCTGGTATATCAAGATCACCGTCATTATCTATATCAATGGGCTCATTTATAGACATAGCGCTAGATATGAATAAGCTTCTAGAAAAGTTTTCGTTACCATCGTTTTTAAACAAAAACACACTTCGTTCAGATGAAGAGTAAACTAATAGATCTTTATCGCCATCATTTTCAATGTCTACAATATAAAAATTGTTAAGACTTGAAACGATACCAGAGAAATTGACTTTGCTTTCTAAGGATTGTCCACTACTGCCAAAAGTTGTAGAGCGAATTATAGGGCTCACGTTACCCGCGTTATCAACACTTCTTAATTCCATTACAAGGTTTTGCCAATTTCCACTGCTTGACAATGTCAACTGTTCTCCTGGCATTAGCGCGGTCCATGGCGCAATTTCAGCAATAACTCCAGAAACAGCTAACACCCTTGCTTCTATATTTTTTATTCCACTTAATCCGACATCATTAGCTGGTAAATTAAAATTAATAATGGGAGTTTCCATATCAGAAGGAGAATTCGTATAATCAAAACTTAAATTTGAAATTATATGTGGAGGCTGATTGTCGTGAGTTATCGTCTGCTTAAGGCAAGAGCTTAATTTATTATCTTTTTTGAATTTAACATAAATATCATTTTTGGAATTTAAATTAGATAAATCAAAAACTGCATCATTGACAACAGCCTTCCAAGTGCTGGCATCTTCACAACTAGCAAGACTGGTATGCAGAGAGTACTGCTGAGCACCATCAACTTGCATATTTATTTGAACAAAGCTTTTACTTGTAAATAAGTCACCATTATTAATTAAAAAGCTGGGGTTAAAGGCTGGACTGGTGGGATTACTTGGTTCACTTGCGTACTCACCCCTCAATTTATTGTCTGATAATTTACAAGATTGCTGAAGGATGGAAAAACTGAATAAAATAAGATATATATTAAGATTTAATAATTTTACATTAGCTCTCATTAATACGTTCCTCAGCTTTATATTAATCGGTATTTATTGAGGATTCCTTGAATGAAGTAAAAAAAGATGCTGGAACCTTTTTTGCGAACGGATGTGTCATTTCAAGACATTTTTACAATTAGTCTCTGTTTTTCCGTATCAAGATTAATCACTGTCTCTGTTGTAAACAAGAAATGAGTCTCTAAATAAAATATGCAAGTTTGCGCTGGTACTAAGGTTGCATTTTAAAACACTAGATTCCCTAAATCATCTTAATTGATGGTTAGAATTATTCCTGTTACCCGGGGGCTAAGGATAGCCCCCATTTTTTTCAATTCCAGGGCGGGTGATCACCCAAGTAAGCATCCACATCATAGCCAAGTTCTACAAGCAAATCTTCTTCCATATTCAAATAAACCTTTTGATTGCCCAACACATACTCCCACGCTTCAGGGTAAATTTCTTCACAAAGACTATTAGGGTTAAAAGCATTTGGCGCACAGAGCGACAATCCGACCTGTTCAATTGTAGGCACCTGTTTTAACACCCACTCCTGGAGCTTCAATGGGCGAAGTGATTCAATTGAAGGATCCAGAATATAATACTCACCCTCTAAACTCGCCACCGGCGCCACATGATACCACCAAGACACATCACCAGAATGAGAATAAGGGGTTTTCACATTTAAATTGCCAAAAATAAATATCTTATGAAGACTTTTTTTAGATAGCTCTTCTAGATTTCTATTCATAAGTTCCGCACGCAACCAACAGCCATCTTGTGGATACATCCAACTCGATCTACGCTGACGTTTCTTATGGGCAATAAATTGCTTATCACGAAGAGTTTTGAAAAAGCGAAACATTTCATCGTAATTTCTAAAATCATTCTTTTTTTGATTTGGCAATTCATTGAAATAGATCTGAGAATCATACACCGTCAGATCTTTTGAAAAAGGAGTTGGCGTGATTAACTCTTGAACTTTGTCTAAATAATTTTGTCCCGGAGCCCTATGAGCTGGTAAAGAATAAGAAAAGTTATAACTAAACAACAGAAAAATATGAGTCCATTTGAAAAAGCTAATTTTATTCATATGTTGATGATATTAGCTGTAGTTATACTTGAAAACAAAAAAACTTGGCTCGACACAAAATAACCTAGACCTTTGTCTATATTATTGCCTGGTAATTTTCATTTATAACCAATCTTGAGAGCTGGCTAACTCTTCCAAATCATCTTGTAATAAATTTTGCATATCTTCATCAAGAATTAAGAGTTTTTCAAAATATGTCTCAAAATCATCTTCAGGCTCTAATTCTTCTAAGCTCGCTAAAATCAAAACATCTAAATAGTTCTTAAGGTGACGACCAGACAATTGATCTCTCAACTGCCAAAGTTTAGCTGCCAAATGCGAACCCAATAAATAAATATCACCCTTTGATTCTTCGTCACAGGCTTCAAAAACATCAACCGCTTCTTCTTCCATCAAATCATAAAAAGCACGAGAAAGTGAGCAACGTTGCTGTCCCGTTTTTGAATTCGCTAAACCTTCACCAAAAATCGGACTTTCAGGAAACACTAAGGCCGTTTGATACTCAGCCAATCCACTAACCAATGCTTTAGAACAACCCAATTCATTTTTGCAGCACCCTTTTATAACTGTACCGCCATCACTCCCCGTACAATCTAAATGTTTTTCATCTTCAGATAGGTCGCTCACTATATCATCATTGGCATAGGAAATATTAGCTAAACTAAAATAATAAACAATAACTTCTCCATTGAGCGCCATCGGCATTTCATTTTGTGTTTTACCTAAATGAATCTTATTAAGAGCAGATGTCCATCCATTAAAATTATCATTTACATACACTTTAATATCAGCATCTTTTAAATAATTGTAACCCGTTCTCAATTCCAAAACTTCTATGGTCCTCTGCCCCCAATAGTAAGCCATCAACTGGGCAATATCGCTCGCTACATAATTATCTTTCTCGTTCTTCATAGAACTTGAAGGCTCTATCTCTTCGCCATTTGCTGTTATTATTTCAAATGAATTATGCTTAAGTTGATTAGCAGAAACCCGGTCTCTTAATTGAACGCCATAATAAGAAAAATTAAATATATTTGTGTCAATTAATATATCTTCACTCAGTTTGTCACCCTCTTGAGCCACTGGGTTTTTCCAGATTATACATGCATCATAACTAGAGTTATCACTGCAGTTCTCATCCAATTTTCCAGCTGTAACATTGACTCGATTTTCAATGTATACGTCTTTACTTCCCGACAAGCTGGCCCAATCAGCTTGGGTCATAGATTCAAACTCACTACAAGCGACATTTACAAATACTACAACAATTAATATTAATTTATTCATCATTAGAAACCACCATCGAAGTTAATTATAACATGTTCTAGTACGCGAGCCGTTCCCAATAAATTTAATCGCCGTCCATCAACAAATCGACTTTCTAACTCACTTCGCTTATCTGCTCCCTCTACAATTATGGACTCCGTTAGTGCCGGATCATAACTAATTTTATTAGATTTTAATGATGAAACTACTAGTGCCACGGCTCCCGCTGTCACAGGCGAAGCCATCGATGTACCTTGAAATCTTGCATAACGATTATCGGGAATTGTTGAGAGAACTCCACTTGTACCCTGACGACTTCCCGGTGCACCTATTTCTACATAGGTGGTACTATAATTTGAAAAACTACTTTTACTGCCACTTAGCGCATCCACTGAGCCAACGGTAATTACACCTTCAATATCTTTACCATAACCAGCAGGTGAATAAAAATCAGTAGGAGTTATTAACTTGTTATCATTACCAGCCGCTACGACAACTGTTACACCAGCCGCTACGGCTTCTCTCAATGCCGCCGCCATTTGAGCGTTTTCTCTAGCACTCCCTAAACTCATATTAATGATATCAGCACCATTTTCAACGGCATAGCGAACACCATTAGCCGCATCACTCCCACTACCACTAGCACTTAAAACTTTAACCGCCATTATTTTAACATTCTTACCAGCCGTCCCAGCAATACCAATTCCATTATTGGTATCGGCTGCAATAAGTCCGGCAACGTGTGAACCATGGTCATTATCATCCATAGGTTCATCATCATTATTTACAAAATCAAAGCCGTGTTTACCATCTGCGTTTGACCACATAACATTTTTTAAATCTTCATGATTGTAGTCCACTCCTGTATCTACAACAGCTACAACAACATCTTCTGTATTACCTAAAGACAAACTATCAAATAATGCATAAGATTCTTCAGCCTTTATTAAATCCAAATAAGCTTGCTCACTTCGACGTGGGTCATCCATATAAAAATCTTGTTTGTGATAGGTCTGACTTTCAGACACGCCTATCACACACTTGTCGTCTTCTAATTCTTCTTCAAGTTGAGATAGATGTCTGTCAGATTTTAATTGTAAATTATAAATTTGCTTTTTTATTGGTAATGGCAACTGATCTTGCACTTCTAATCTTAAGGCAGAAATTTTAGATGAGCCTTCTAATACGCATGGATTATCAATCAATATAGATATATCCGTGCCCATGGGAATAATTATATCTGAAACGGTATTGTTAATTGAGGCTAAGAAATCAGATTCAACCCTTATAGAATCGTTTAGCTCGTTAAAATTTTGATCACTATTTGCTAAACTATATATATTGAATACAACTTTTTGTTCTTGAAAAGGATTTAAATTAATAGATCTATCAATAGCTTGCGTATAAACCACTTTTGCTGGCGTTGACGACTGATCTACTTGTCCCTTATTTGAACCACAAGCCATCAAAATAAATGATATTGTTGCCATTAAAACTGTAAATAGTTTTGGCATTAACCCTCCCCCTATTTATTCCCTAACATTTATATTGCAAAATTGATGACGAACTTGTTTTTAACATAATTGGCTCTATTTTGATTTGAGCGATTCAGTTTGAAACAAATCATTGAGGTGTCGAAAAGATTATAGTCACTAAGTTCTAAATGTTTGACAGTGTTTCTCAGTGTGACACGAGAGTCCTATTTTTTTTTGTTTTTTTTGCTTAACTCTTGCACAATGGTTATATGAAAACAGGAATACTAATTTTTATTATAAGTTTATTTATCATTAACCCAATAGCTTTTGCCTCAGGTAATACTACAGAGACATTAACTCAAGAAGAATTAAACAACTTGTCATTAGCACCGATCGCACCTAAGGATTTTAATGGAGTTGAAACTGAATCTTATGCAGTATTCACTCCCAGCGATAGCGAAAAGCAAATTTTGAGAAAAAAGTATCTCGCTAAAAAGAAAGAGTTATTAAAAAGGAAGTTAGCAAAGACAAAAAAACATAAAAAGAGCTACAAAAAATCTCATAGAAAAGTTGCTTCCTTAAAGTCTAAGGCAAAACTATCTAAAAAGAAAAAATGGAAAAAACCTGTAAAATATAAAACTGCTAAAAAAAGTATAAAAGACAGAAAATTGGCAAAAAAATAAAAATTAAACTAGATCTAAAGCATACATTGATAT
>JAGRAE010000056.1 GCA_020435005.1 Bdellovibrionales bacterium | reverse complement strand
TTACAGGTCGAAGCTCAGCTGTGTCTGAAGGCATAAACTCAAAAATATCGGTTATTAAAAAAATGGCTTATGGGTACAAAAATATTCAATATTTTATGCTCAAAATCCTGCAAAGAGCTGGAACTCTGGGAGTTAACTGGACTTCGCAGTACCACTAGATGTCAAAAAGAACCAACAGACCCCCTTATTGAATGGATTATTCATAAACTCTATTGAATGGATTATTCACCAACTGTTCTATTTTCCAATTGATAAATCTTAAAGGTCTTTTCAAACAATCAATTCCATTGAGGTGTACTTGTTGTGAACTTCTCAAAACATTATTTTGAGAAGTAACGCTCGAATCATCAAATTATAAAACTAAAAAGGTACTTATAGCGCTTAACTGCAAGATATACCCTCAATTAGCGGGAGCAGTTTAAATTCCTTAAAAGCCTATGCAAGCTTTACCCTTAGCACCTGTTCCACTATTGGACACACACTGACGAATAAAATCGGGATCCTTACTTGTAGCAATGCAATTTTGCCCATTTGCACCAGTGCCAAAATTAGAGCTACAAACATTTACAGCGTTTCCACTGTGTGCCTTTGCTAAACAGTTACTTAAAGCCGTTTTATCCTTAGAAAATACTCCCGAACAAGCCTTTACAACGTCACCCTTCTTAACTTTGCCAATACAATCGATCCCTTGTGCTCCTGAGCCAAAAAAAGAAATACAGGCTTGAACCACCTCACCATTTTTTGCTGTTTTTAAACATTGACCCATTTCTTTATCTCGGCCTTTGAAATTCTTTTGACAGGCTGAAATCGCATTTGCCGACTTTACATCTTTTATACATGATAGTCCTTTTTCACCAGTACCCATTGCACTTACACAAGCCTTCACAATCTCAGCTGATCGTGCCGACTTTACACAAGCTTGTCCCTTCGCTCCGGTACCAAACTGTGAATGACATCTCTTTTTAGTGGCATCAACTTCGGCTGGTGTACAAGAGTCTAAATCATTCAATTCATTTTTTAAACTTTGTACTAACTTTGCACAGGACTCTGAGCAAAAGTTTTTACATTTATCTAATTCTTTAAAATCAACGGCAAATGCATTTAACGAATAAAAACAAAACACAAAAGTTAAACTTTTAATTAATTTATCCATTTTAATCCCTTCAAAGTTTTTGTTACATTTTGTAAAAATCTAAGGTTAACCAAGCATCAAACAAAGAGTCAATGACACGATACTCATAAAAATTAAAGAATTTTTAACAATTCTTTTTTTAAATTCTCTACTCTTTTCCTATTGACACCTAAATCATAATATCCAAGTCGTGAAGCCGATTTAAAATGCAATAACCCCACATCTTTTGCCCAAAATATTTCTAAATCATCAGTAAAGCCAAACCACTTAGATTTGACTTCATAATGTAAATATTCTCCATGCTCCTCGACTAGCTGAATGCCATTCCAGTTAGAGAGAATATTTTTTACAACTTCAAACACTTTTGTTTTTTTATTAGAAATTATTAACGGGGCAATATAGTGCTTACGCTCATTTGACTTGGTCATGCTGTTCACACAATTAGGCCGCTTAGAACAAGGGGTAAATTTATTACTAGCTAAAACCCTCAATGTATATGCCCTAAAAATTGTTTAATGAGAGACATAACTAATGCTCCTAATACAACTATAAAAATTCCTCCACGGTTTTTAAGTGCAATGGGCAACAGGTGTCCAATGGAGACATAGAGTAAAACCCCACTAGCAAATGGTAATAAGTTTTTATGGAAATCAATATAATTCACTATTTGTGAGCCGCCAAAAACTCCCAGCAAAATAGCAAGTGCAATATAAAATACACTTTTATATGCAGATTTTTTTCCAAAACCACCAGCCAAACTTAAGCCTGCAACAATTGCCCCCTCTGGCACAACATGAAAAAATAATCCTAGAGCTAAAAACCAACCAATATCTGGTCCCAATTGAAAAGCAGTAAATATTTCGATGCCATCAAAGAAAGCACAAACAATTATGCAACCTATTGAAGAACAAGCTGCTGAACTCGACAATAGCTTTGGGCCATGACTATGGTGAGTACAATGTTTTGAATGTTGTGGTCCCAACAAGGGAGCTAAATATTTATCAGCTACAATAACGGTTAGAATTCCCGCCAATAACCAGTATGAAGATGAAAAATCATTTCGCGTAAAGGCATGGGGAATAAATTCTGTAATCGCAACCGATAAAAGTATGCCCGTACCAAAAGATAAAAAAGGGGGAATTACACGAAGAACGTCTTTTTCGCCTTTATTGGCCATCAGGCTTCCGCCAAGAACTGTTAAGATCACAACAATGGCTATAAACAATAATGATTCCCAACTCATAACATAGGCTTTTATGCCATGTTCCATTGCTCTGGCAAGCTGAAAGATATAGATTCGCAAATATGGGAAAAACAAAAAAGATAATGATACTGGGCGCAGGTGAACTGGGTAAGGAAGTTGCAATTTCTGCAAAACGTTTAGGTCAACATGTGATTGCTATTGATAACTATCCACTTGCACCAGCCATGCAAGTGGCTGATCAATTTGAAGTTATTGATATGTTAGATGCAGCGGCCCTTAACCAGGTGGTTAAAAAGCACAATCCAGACATAATACTTCCAGAAGTGGAAGCTATTCGCACGGAAAAATTAGTCGAATTTGAAAAATCAGGAATATTTGTTGTGCCCACAGCTGAAGCCACCTATTTAACTATGAATAGAGAAGCTATTCGAGATGTTGCCGCTAATGAGTTAAAATTAAAAACAGCTCAATTTACTTATGCTCAAAGCTTTGAGGAATTCCAAAAAGCCTGTAAAAAGATTGGTTTTCCCTGTGTTATAAAACCACTGATGTCTTCTTCAGGAAAAGGACAGTCTGTAGCCTACTCTCCTGAAGACCTACAAAACTCTTGGCAATACGCTATGGAAGGAGCACGAGGCGATTTAAAAAAAGTTATTGTTGAGGAGTTTATAAAATTTGATTTCGAAATTACACTATTAACAATTAAGCAAAAAAAAGGACCCACCTTGTTTGTCTCTCCAATTGGACACCGCCAAGAACGTGGTGACTATCAAGAATCATGGTTACCAATTCCCATGAAGGAACAGCAGCTTTTAACAGCACAAGAGATGGCAAAAAAAATAACTGATCGCCTAGGGGGAGCGGGTCTTTTTGGTGTTGAGTTTTTTATTACAGATGATGAAGTTTACTTCTCTGAATTATCACCACGCCCCCACGACACAGGAATGGTGACACTTATTTCCCAGGATTTGTCAGAATTTGATCTTCACGTTCGTGCTATTTTAGGGTTGCCAATTCCTGAAATTTTTTATTACGGCCCATCAGCATCTCATGTCATTTTAGCCGATTCACAAAATAGTGAACCCCCTCAGTATAATGGGCTTGAAAATTCGCTCATTCAAGCAGGAACTGATATCCGAATTTTTGGAAAACCTTTTACGAGGAAATATCGACGTATGGGTGTTAGCCTTGCCCGTGGCATAAATATAGATGATGCTCGCAAAAAAGCTAAAAAAGCAGCAGACTCCTTGTGTGTAAAATGATTCATGTCGCGGCATTTAATATATTTTGATTAGATTTTAGTTTTTAATTTATTCCATCTAAAATCACTGATAAGTTGCAAATTCATTTATGGATTGGTTTTTACTTTCTTACACGGTTCTAGGTGGATTAGGCATTTTCTTTTTTGGAATGAAGATGCTATCTGATGGTCTTCAAGCTGTTGCCAGTCAATGGATTCGAAATGCTATTAATACTTTGACATCAAATCGAATTATGGCGGTGCTTATTGGATTGTCTGTAACTGTCATTATTCAAAGCAGTTCCATTACAACAGTCATGGTTGTGGGTTTTGTTAATGCCGGTCTGATGCAGCTATCTCAAGCTATTGGCGTTATTTTAGGTGCTAATATTGGTACGACTATTACTGGCTGGATCATATCTATAAAAGTAGGTAAGTACAGCTTACTTTTAATTGGCATCAGTATATTTCCGCTGTTGTTTTCCAAAAATGAAAGATGGTCACAAATTGGTAGAGTCGTTTTTGCTCTTGGTATGATTTTCTTAGGGTTAAACCTAATGAGTTCAGCCTTTAAACCTTTAAGAACAGATCCTGGTTTTTTGAACGCGCTCCAATACTTTACTGCAGACACATACATAAGTTTATTGGCTACGATTGGTATGGGTTGCCTACTCACTTTTGTCATACAGTCTAGCTCGGCCATGCTAGCTATAACAATTGCATTGGCTTCAACAGGTGCAATTACTTTTCAAACGGCTCTCGCTCTTGTCTTGGGCGAAAATATTGGCACAACCATTACGGCTTTACTCGCCAGTGTTGGCGCAAATACAACAGCTAAACGAGCAGGTGTTGCCCATGCCGTTTTTAATATCCTAGGTGTTTTATTTATAAGTTCAATTTTTTGGTACTATGAAGAATTCATAGAATGGATAATTGCTAATCCTGCAGACACATTAAATAGTAAAGGTGAAAAACCTTTCATAGCTGCACATATCGCCGCTGGACACACTTTTTTCAACGTAACTAATGTTATTGTTTTTTTGCCTTTGATGAAATTTCTTGAAAAACTAGTCATTAAACTTGTCCCTGACAAAGGAATAAAGGAAAAACCTCGCCTAGAATTTTTTGGAGATCCCAAGCTCATGTCCCCCTCTTTAGGTATTGGTCAAGCCCGGGCTCAACTGATTAAAATGGCCACTATTGTTAATAAAATTTTTAATAATACGCGAAGTTTTTTAAATAAAGGACAGGACCCAGAAGTACTCTACAAAAAAATAAAAAAACTAGAAAAAATCACAGATAAAATGCATATTGAAATGGCAGAGTTCTTAGGCTTAGTCATGGAGTCACCATTATCTTTGGAAGAAACTAACCGCGTAAAAGCTATCTTAAGAATGACTGACGAATTAGAAAGCATAGCCGACTATTGTCTTTCCATAGCGAAGCATACACGCAGAGCTTATAATGAAGGAATTATTTTCGAAGGGAAAATTCAAAACGATCTAGAGCATCTCGCCGATAAGAGCGCTGAACTTTTTGACAGTGTTAATGACCGCTTACTTCACTATGAAGATGTAGATATCGAAACCTTAAGACCACAATGGAATGAATTCAATCAGACTTTAGAAATAATGAAAGAAGATCACTTAGTTGAACTTACTGAAAAAAAACTTTCGCCCAAAGCCAGTTTAACCCTTGGTGATATTGTTATTTGTTTTCGTCGCATTAAAAACCACACAGTCAATTTAGCTGAAGCCTATCAAGGGGGAAAACAGTTAAAACCCGCTGAGTCTTCCAAAAATAAATCAACAAGTTCAGAAGAAATCCTTGTCTAATTGACGCCACAGCTCCAATAAAACCATAAAATTTTAACAGAAATAACAAAAGTTCATAAACATATTTCAAAAAATCACTAATTACTTGTCTACTTTTGTCACTCATTTCATAAATAATTCCGTAGTGAGGGATTCAAAGTTTATTATTGTTTTGTTATTTTTAACTTTCTTTAGTTTTGGTACTGAAGCTAAAGACCGCTGCGCTAATAGCTTAGAAAAAAGTGATTCAAAACTTCAACCAACAAAAAAAATTAATCGCGACAATTCACTTCAAGCAAGAATAGATGGCACCGTATTGAGAATTGAAGATGTCTCAACCAAAAAGGAATTGTTTCAGTTTAATCTGAATAATTTCTTGCCTAATTCAACCCACTTAATAAGCTATCCAACAGAAATTAGTTGGTCATTGGATAACAAGAAATTAGTGATTGTCCCACATCAATTCGAGAATCAAGCTTTTTTTGCCTATTTCTATATCAATTTAACAACAAATACTTTTACATTTAAGAAAATAGACTTTCCACAAAATGTTTTTACCGCTCCTGAAAAACTAGGTTTATTCAAACATTTCGTTCGAAGTATTTGGTTTCCACGAAGTGAAATGTTTGCTTTTAGAGTAGAATTGCAAACAGGTAAGTATTTTAAAAAAGTTAAAGAAGTCTTGCTACTAATTGATCAAGATCAACAATTACAATCTGTTATGGGCTTTAATTTGGATGAAGGTTACAAAGTCGATAGCGTCTATCAAAATGACAAACATCCTAGTGTTATTGATGTTACATTCTACCATAAACAATATTGGGGCACTTCTCATGAACGTTGGGACATTGAAAGTGGATTGCCTATTTCAAGTAAATATCTCTATGAAAAATTTAAACCCGATTCTCAATTTACCAAACTAAGATTTGAGCAAAACTCTTCAATAGTGACTGCAGATCAACAACAATATGGGGCTGCTCAAATTTTGAGAAGTCCGAATGGAAAGTTTTATTTACATCTGACTATTGTTGATAGCGACGAAGATCACCCTGGATATCAACAGTGGGCTATAGATATTGTTAAAGCCATTCCTACCCCCACCAGTGAACATGCTCCACTAAAATGGTCATTACAAGCCAGTATACCTGCCGAAATAAATTTTGAGGACTTAGAGATTTACTGGCACCGACATGCTGAAACAATTATAATTAAAGCCAATGATTACCAAGTGTACTTGTGGAATGAACAATTAAGCGATGCCGAAGTTTTTATCGCCGATAATTTCGAGGTGCACAACGACATTCTGTTTTTATACATTAAAGAAAATAATGTAATCAAAAAAACTATAAAATATGATTTAAATCGGTTGGAAGTTATTGAAAATTAATTTTTATGAACTGCTCTTCTTTCAAAAGCCAATTTTTGATTTTTGCTGCACCCATTTTTTAAATTCGGCATTTAGGTCTTTTATCTCACAATAGGTAACAATGTAGTTTTCCATTTTTCTTTCAACGCTTAAGCGAATCAGATTTTCAAGGTCGCACTTTTTATCCAACATTTCTGCTAAAGCTTGAGAGGCTACATAATGATATAAAACACTATTTGTCGTTCCCTTAAATGGATGATTCATTTTTGTTACATCTTTGGGAAAGGGTTGTTTGGCTAGCCATTTATAATCTACTTTCTTGGTTTTTTTTGCTAAATGATTGGCCAGACCTTCTTCTAACCATCTGGGAATGGCACCTTTATATTTTTGATAACTAATAACGTGAACTAATTCATGACCAAAAATCCAATCAAAATTTTCACTAGTTACTTTTGGCCCTAAATGTATAACCTGCTTTTCTGGTGTTTTAACCGTTACAGCCGTTGGCATTGGACCTAAGCTGTGTTGTTTTTCAAAATCAGTTTGTGTGCTGTACCAATAAACATCAATTCTTCGGGTGGACCATTCTAATTCACTTTGTATTCTATTTGTAATCTTCTCTACTCTAGGTGCTTTTAACCATTTCGGTGCATCCGGCATGATTACAGCATTAGTAAAAATTCGATTTAACTTTTCTTTGGCATGAACGGGAACAAAAACAAAATATAATATCCCTATTAGAGTTATTTTTTTAAACATAACTATAAACTCCCTTTTAAAGTCTATTTATTTTAGGGAGTTTGAGAGTAAAGTACAAATATTTTCTTACCTTCACCATTGATCTCAATTATCGCTGCAAAGTCTGTATGACCATCTTCATTAATGTCACTTCCACTAAAATATCTGCCAGTACGTCCCAGAGCCAAGTTTATTACTGGTGTTCCTGTAAAATAAGTAGATTTCCAATTATTAAATTGTGTAAACAGTCCTCCATAATAACTTAGACTCACAAAATTTTTACTTTTGCTGTCATAATAAAAAGATGTCGGAAAACTACCAGTCACTAAACTTTGTTGAATATTTAACTCATCCTTTACATATGACAAAACTAAACTTTGCTGACTTTTATAGTGACCCACAAAGACTTCATCTTTTCCATCACTATTAACATCGATTACAAGTAATTTAGAGGCTCCACCATAAACTTTTACTATTTTATCAGCGACAAAATTAAAATCTTTATCGCCTTTTAAAACCATTAAGTAATCATCTGTGGCGCAGACAAAGACTAAATCTAAAATTCCATCCCCATCGTAATCGCCTAAAACAAAATCCTCGACATCTTGTCGTATCTCAAATAAGTCATTTTCAATAAGTATTTCACTCAAATTTAAACTTTTTTGAATTGGCATTGATGAGTTCGGCAAATGTATTTCAATATCAAGTATTCCCAATTCTATTTCAGAAGCGACGGCCATTTGTGCATTTTTTTTAGATGACTTTACTTTAAATTGTTGAGTTAAGTGTTCAACTGGCAATAAAAATTTATAAAGTTGAGGCTCTGAAAACACTCCTGATTTTGAACCATAAAGGATGTAGTGATTCTGATGGAGATTGTGCACAACTATGTCTAAAAAATCATCTTCATTATAGTGACCCAATTCAAATTCAAAATAAAATAAATCTTCGTCTTTAAAAGGTATCCGCTGTATCTCTGAAAATTCATTGGCTGAAATTTGTTGCAATATTACAATGCTCTTAGATCGGTTATCATCAACAATTAAATCTTTTTTACCGTCGCCATTAATATCAACTATTTTTATAACGTCAGCCGAACCATTAAAGGGGACCTCAATTTTTTCAAAATTTTGTGCCCATAAATTCAATACAAAAAATTGGATTACAAAAATGATTAAAATCTTCACTTTTACCCCCTCTAATTAGCTGTAAAGATAAATAGCCACTTTGGGTAAAGCAACGTGAAATATAGATCACCTGGTTCCCTGTAAAAATAGTCACAGTCATTTACAGAATGAATTGTAAAGAAAACAAGAAATATTATGTTTCTTTGAGATGGCACTGCTCAAATGTTTGATGTTCCTTGAAAAAGCCAACACAAAAAAAAGACTACGGTGTTTAGGGTGAGGGATTAATCCCGCTCTTTTTACTTAGTTGGACCTAAAAAATCCAACCCTCTTAGAAGGTCAAGTTGCGTTAAAAATTGTAAATTATCATATACATAAAACATCATTCAAATTTATTTAATTTGGTAACTGACAACCTGCAAGACTTAAATCAATTTTAAAGTCTATACTTAAGCAACTGTAAAAAATGTAGGTTTGTTGACCATAGCCTGCACCTTTATCTACGACGACATTATTTTTTTCATCTACTTCACAGGGATTATTTATTGTACACTTTCTTCCACGCTCATTTCCTGTATTATTAACACCAACAACTCTACGAGTGTTGGTTTCAACTATGGGAGATCCTGAAGTCCCACCATAGACTTCACAACCAGATTCCGAATACTTAATCGAGTCATTAAACGTCCAACGACCTTCCAATAATTTGTGTATAAATTTATCAATATTACAGCGAAAGCCTCTCTCCCAATAACCAGAAACTATCTCTATAGATGTTCCTTCTATAGGGTGATAACCATCTAGTTCAAAGGACCGAACACCTAATTTTTCCAGTTCCAAATAGGTTTCATTTAATTCAAATAGAGCGGCATCTGTATATGTCATTGTTGCATAAAGTACTTTATTAGCTTTAACCAAATAAAATTGGCCCGAGGCATCCGCTACTTTCATATCTCTTTGGTAGGTTCGATTATGCCACACCTCACCTGGCTCGAGTAAGCCAAAATCCTTTACACAATGTCCATTAGTTAAAACAATAGCCTTACTAGAAAGCGGTTGACCGGAAAATCTAACCAAACTACCAGAACAGTTAGAAAGTTTAACTATTCCCTCAAAATCAAAGTCTTGCACATTGGAAGACGTCCAAACTCTGGGTGTTGTTAAAGCATCAAAGGGGGCCTCTGGAAATGCATAAGCACTCAATGGTATCGTTAGTAAAATAAGCAATAAAATCTTCATATTGTCCCCCTTGATGTATCTATTATCCTTGCATTGGCTACGGGAAATATTCAAAAATATTTGCTTGAATCACATTGTATCTGGACTTTGGTCAGCTCCAAAGAAACCCCAATAATGGATCTTTCGTTAAACGGCCTTAGATGTTCAGGAAAGAATCAAACACTTAACGAGAGATGTTTTTAAAGCACCGAATTACAACTTTTGGCTATAATGGGTAAGGGTAGATTATTAGCTTTTAAATCAACAATTAAGGCAGACATGTATTTGCCAACAAAATCATGTAGCATTTCGCTTTGTGGTGCTGGAACCTTTGGTTGCAACAAATAGGCTTGAAATTCATCTATAATGACTTCTTCAGTGGAGTAAATTCCTGATAATCGTTGACGAATTACTTCTTTATCTACTTCACTGACTTTATTCATCCAAAAGTTATTGATCACATTTCTATATCCAGGAAGAGTATCATATAAGCTATGAGCCACTTCATGGCCAAGTGTATCTAGACTAAACCCTGTTACATTAAAGCCAATTATAAAATAATCTTCATTTGTATGACGGGCATTTAAATTGGATAAAATATTTTCTTTAAATGCTTGTTCTTCCTTGTAAAGTAAACGCCCTTGTCTTTGCGATTCTGTAAACATAGCTGTAATTTTTGAACCTCTTAAGTTTAATCCACGGGCTGCAATGATTGACTCATACAAAAAAAGCTCATTGCCTTTCGGCACATTCCCCGCTTCAAAATTCAATCCCCCATCTTGATAAAGAGAACTCTTGATAAGAGTCTTATTCATATGTTGTCGGCTGTAAAATAAAGCCAAATAAACTCTTTTGGTTCCCTGAAGGGGCTTTACTTCTACATAATAACTTATCAAGTGAGCTTCCTCATCAGTTAGCTTTCCTTTTTCAGTTAACACGGATTGCATTCTACCTTGAGGGTCTAACATACTTGTATTTACATGAACTTTTAATTGACTAACCCATGCCCCAATGGACTCTTCATTCAACTCTACGGGTTGATCTATAAAATTCAATTGAGAGGATAGAAGCTTTACCTCTTTAGACTCTGACTGAGCTAAAAGAGAAAAAAAAACAGATAAAAAAATAACAGTTAAAAATTTCATTTCAAGGCACATATAGTGCCTTCTTTGAAAATTACAAAGATAAAATTGTAGAGAATGTGAATATTACAAAAATGTAATTTTATTTTACAGCAGCTCTGCGTGCTTTCATAGCTGTTAAAAAACTAGCATAACTCCAGGTTAAATCGCGTGCGGACTCCATAAACCCAGTATATTTGTTCATCTGTTCCGCAATAGATCCACCATGTCCCCGATGAAAAAGTCCACGTTTCATATAATTATCAGCTATTTGAAAATAATCTTGAGAATGAAACTCTATGGCCAACTTGTAATACAACTCTGCCATAGCAAAAGTAGTTAAAAACCAAGGGTTTCCTCCGTAGTACTGGTCTTCAGGGTATCGACCTATAGCAGTGCCAAAATGGGAGTACTGTGAGTTAATGGGGTAAAGGACTTTGAACTTATCGTCTAGAGCTTTTGCTGTGTTAATCACCCAAGAGCTGGCGGGCGAAAACTCCCCATCATGATTGTATGAATGGAGTACTGCTAATACATTTGCCGTATCCAGATTACTATACTTATAATCGAGACCACCTACACGATTTATAGTAGTTTTTAAGATCTCCTGATCATAATCTTTGAACTCATTTAATGATATGTTCAATTGATTAACTTCCCTCGTGCAACTCTGAGCTAAATTTTTAAAATTATTTTCGTTAGCCCATAATTGGCAATCCAATAAAGCTTTGCGCTGAGCAAATCTGGTATAGAAGTGATCACCGTATACTTCTTCCCACAAATCAAAATTGGGATCTCGCCAAAATTGAATTGTATATTCTAAGTCATTTTTAATAACATTAATTAACTTCTGACTTAAACTTTGGCCATTTTGTACAATTACACTTGCATACCTCATTAATACTGAAGCACGAAGGGCAGGACCATCATTTTGAGGACGCCCCCAAGGTCCGTCATAGGGACGACCATCAACAAAGTACTTAGGCTCACCATAGCTCTGAAATCCAGAGTTGGTTTGCTGTAAATGGGTTAAATCTACAAAATCATCGAGTCTTTGAAGATAAAAACTTTTAATAACAGGGTCTTGTTCTTCTTCATAAAGATTTAAAACCACTTGCATGACTAAGGCAGCATCACGCACCCAATGAAAATAGTAGTCAGGTCCTTGCCTGGAAGGTGAAGCTATTACTGTACCTGGCACAGCATCGGAAGGGCTAATATTAGCCATTAAATATTGCTTAGCTGCATATTCTTGTTCATTTAAGATTTGATTAAACTCATCAGCCGATGAGCTATTTAGCAAAAATATGCTGAATATGAAAAATAAAAAGATCTTCACTTGTCCCCTCCCTCATATCTTTCGATCTGATATAAAATTGATCCTTTATTCTTGAGTAATTTTCAAGTAAAACCTTCTAACGAAAAACTAAAGGAGAGGGTGTGACACTAGGCGCAGTCGATTATAGCATTATTTTTATTTACTTAATATTTACACTTGCGCTGGGTCTATGGTTTGCCAGCAGAGAAAAAAACTCTTCCTTTGAAAGTGATGATTACTTTGTGGCTAGCCGCAGCCTTGGCTGGTTTGCTGTTGGTGCCTCTTTATTTGCCTCTAATATTTCTTCTGAACACCTCATTGGTTTAGCTGCAGATGGCTTTCGCACTGGTCTTGCCGTAGGAAATTATGAATGGGGAGCTTGTATAATTTTAATTGTACTTGGCGCTATTTTTGTCCCTTTTTATGTGGGTGCAAAAATTAAAACCATGCCAGAATTTTTAGCGCGAAGATATGGTGAAGGAGCTAAATTTTATCTCTCTATTGTTACTATTGCTGCCAACATACTTGTACGCATATCTGTGGCTCTCTATGCTGGTGGACTGGTCATGGAAAAAATGTTTGGTTTAAATATGTGGGTGGCCATCATTATTTTATCTGTGATAACTGTTATCTATACAGCTCTCGGTGGCTTAAAAGCTGTTGTTTACACCGATGCCGTTCAAGCCGTTATCTTATTAGTGGGCACAAGCTTATTAAGTTATATCGCCCTCACGAAAGTGGGAGGCTGGGATACATTAAAATCTCATTTAGACAGTGATATGTTTAAAATGATAAAGCCAGCCTCAGACCCAGAAATGCCGTGGACGGGACTCCTCATGGGTGTGCCTGTACTAGGACTGTGGTATTGGTGCACAGACCAAGTGATTGTACAAAGAGTATTGGGTGCTAAAAGCATACACCAAGCACGAATGGGCACCTTGTTTGCTGCTTTTTTAAAAATTCTTCCTGTTTTTTTATTTGTACTTCCTGGTGTATGCGGCAAAGTTTTATTTCCTGAAGTGGAAGCAAAGACCATATTCCCCCATATGGTCGAAGTCCTCCTTCCAGTAGGTATTAAAGGCTTAGTATCGGCGGCTTTAATTGCTGCACTTATGAGCTCTATTGATTCCACACTGAATTCTACAGGCACATTAATATCTCTTGATTTCTATAAAAAGTGGCGACCCGAAGCTTCTCCCCATCAAGCTGTTCGCGTAGGACAGTGGACCACCGTCCTCGTCATGATTTTTGGCATTCTTTGGGTGCTAGTAGTTATGAAGGCTGAGTCACTCTTTCAGTACCTACAAGCTGTCAATGCGGCCATCAGCCCCCCTATTGCTGTGAGTTTCTTAATTGGAGTTTTTTGGCCGCGAGCCAACCACCAAGGAGCTTTGTCAGCATTAATTGGCGGTTTAATTATAGGTATATTATTTATGATTTATGAGCCTTTTCCATTTTTAGTTTCTGCGGGAGTAAATTTTATTTTATCTCTAGGAATCTTAGTGGGAGTTTCTTTATTAACTCCTGCACCTCAAGTTGAGAGCATTCGCTCTTTAACTTGGTCGGGAGTAAAAGATCACATTTCCGAAAGTACAACTGCCAAGGAGCTGTGGCTTTATAGATTGTTAGCAGGAGTTCTTATTATATTTATGATTTTCTTATGGAGTCAGTTTTAAAACTTACCATTTTTTCTTCCATGATTTTAAAATATTTTCGATATAACTCGCTTTGCCAGGTGAAAGTGAGTTATCACATTCTAAAAAAGGCGCTTCTTCATCAGGGTCTGCCATGCCACGACTTCTTAATTCATTTTTTAAGTGATCTCTCTGCATTTGTCGATAAACTTCTAGATAAGCATCATCAACAACTTCTAATCTATCAATTAATTCAGGTGCTATATCTTTAAAAGCATCCACAACACCTTGATCTTTAAACTTGCTTCTTTGATATCGGTTTTCTTTTACGTTTTTTTCAAACAAATTATCTTCTTGCTTAAGGGTATAATTTAAATGATCATTTAACTCTTTCAGTTTAAGATTAGCCAATTCAAACGTTTTTTGCTTATTTAATCTCAACATTGCCGTCGTAAGAAAATACTCATTTACAATTATTAAATCTCCATCATCAATAGCTGATTTTTCACGTCCCAATCCCATCAATAAAGCTTGTAAGTCTTCATAAGCTTCTTGAATATCCATAATATCAATAACTTTAAATAAAATTTCTAAAACAGAATAGGCCCCCGTCGAATCAAGTTGTTTAGGCATGCGACTCATTAGCGGAGTCGCAATGTATTGATCAACTCCCGAAACTTTTAATTTTTCTTTTGGACCAACAAATAGTGCTAAATTTTCTAATACAACATTTTTTAATCTTAACTTTTGAGATTGATTGAGTTTGGTTTGTGCTAAAGCTAACAATGATACTGTAAAAAAATCTTCAGCAAAAGTTTGTGCTGTAAAATCGTGATAAGGATAATAGTCGACAAGTATTGGCAAAGCCTCATTTGTACCATTTATTGACCAATAACTGAGAGGCAGACTCTCAACTAAACTTAATGTTTGCTCAACATATAGAGTGCTTCCCAATTGCATTGAGGCATATATGGAGCCCATAATAGCAAGTGGGGATTCTTCTTCTAGTAAATTAGCTTCTATAAGGGGAAGAGCTTCCACAATACCTGCCGCACCTAAAAAGGCGACAGCATAGGTGCGTGGCATTTTTAACATACTAAAAGTCGGATAATCTAAACCACCTTCCACTAAAGCTTCTTCTTTTGAAACTTTGGTTATAGGAATTCCTACTCTTTTTTGACCAAGGTCTTTAAATTTATGGGCATTCTTTTTAATAACTTCATCATATAGTTCGCGATTTTCGAAGTATATTTCCATGAATTCAGATCGATGAACAGCGTCTGCCCAAAACCTTAAAATATCTTTATGTTTTAATTGATCTAAAAATTCTTTTGAATTTAATTTCTTGTCGATGGCCTCAAGCAATTCTGCCATTATAGGTAAACTAGTTTCTCTATCAATAAAGGGAGTTGTTTTTCTTGACCTTGCCCATGCCACAATTTTAGCAATTTCACTTTCAACCATTTGTAACTGCTCAGACTCTTTAGCAAAACCCTTGGTTTTTTGTTTATAACTAAGATTTTTTCCATAAAGGTGGACAACGGAAGCTCTTAATAGAAAACGCAGGTCTTGCAACAATTGCTGTTGATCTATAGGCCGTTCATAAGCACCACCCTCTCCAAAGGATTGGGCCTTAACTGTTAGGTTAAACATAAGTAAAAATATATTAAATATTATTAATAACTTAAATCCTCTCATGCTTATCTAATTAGCAAATTTAAGTCCATTTTAAAATACTATTTTACAAGTAACTATAAATGTAAAATGCTTACCCTTAATAAAAGATAACAAAATTTGTCACTTTTCATGAATTCATCACATGAAACATCACATATGACTATCTTCACAGGCACTGGCTTTGCAATTAAAGTCCTCGTTTTAATAATATAGAGGTATTTATATGTTTAAGCTGTCACGTTTAGAGAATTCGACACAAGAGATCGTGTTTTTTGTCACACTCGTAAGTTCATTGTCCCTTTTAATAGGTGGAGGCTTCTATTTATTTCTCAACGACTCAACACTTACAACTTTCACTGGAACTATCGGAAAATTATTCTTCGCTAAACTTTTTGATACCATTGGTTTTGCTGCGTTCTTATTAGGCCTAGGCACATTATTTATTGGTAAATTTCTCCTTCCAAGATCACATAACTCGAAAGACATATTAAAGCTTTCACCACAGTTAACAATACTAATCATCGTACAATCGCTTGTTGTTTTAATGTGTGCTTCTTTACTCACTGTGTTCGAACAATATAATCAGTGGCAAATCACTCAAAAACTCAATTATGGGGCTGGTGGATTTCTAGGCTGGCTATTAGGTGGCAGTTTATTTAAACTGTTTGGCCTTTATGGCTCTATTGTTTTCATCTTAACTTTTTCAATTACAGTCAGTATAGCTACCGGCTACATGGAGTTACTAACCACATGGTATTGGTTATGTGAGAAATCAAAAACCATTTCTTTAAATCTCTTCAGTTTAACTATTCATGCGAGTTTAACAATAAAAGAATTTGTTTCAAATTTTATAAGTCAGACTATACGGTGGTATAAAGTCAAAACTGGTGTCATTCCAAGCATAGAATTAGAAGCTGAAATCATTAATGTACATTTAGAAAGCCAGACTTTACCAATAGAAGACCAAAACAACAAAATACAAACGCCCATAGAAAAAGTGAAAACTCGCAAAGCAAGAAAAAGAAAACCTAAAAAAACTATAGATCTATGTAGCTTAGAAAATGATAATATCGTTTCTTCACCAGAGATCCATGAAACAAACAACAACAAAAGTTTCCACATAGAAATCAATAAATGGACAAAACGTTATATTAAACCAGACAATGCATTATTAGATAAAGCTTCACAACCTAAGACTTCAAATAAAAATGAAATTTCAAAAATTTCTAACTTTTTAGAAGATCAATTGGCTGCTTTTCAAATTAAGGGAAAAATTGTCGCTATCCATGAAGGAGTAAGACTTACTATGTTTGAGTTTCAACCAGAGCCTGGGACAAAATTAAGTAAAATATCAAGTTTGAGCTCTGATTTAGCTTTGGTATTAGGAGCTGAATCCATTCGCGTTTTAACTCCCATTCCGGGCAAAACAACTGTAGGCATTGAAGTTCCCAATAAAAATCCTCAATGTCTATCATTGGGCAATTTAATAAATTGTGTGATCAATGAAAAAAACAAACATCCTTTACCCATCGCACTCGGCAAAGATGTTTACAATAATACGGTCACTTCAGATATATCTGAAATGCCACATTTGTTAGTAGCCGGCACAACTGGAAGTGGAAAATCTGTATTTGTTAACAACTTAATCACCAGTCTGCTTTATACGCGAACTCCAAAAGAGCTACGTTTTATTATGGTTGATCCTAAAATGATTGAATTAAGTCCTTACAATGGAATTCCCCATTTATTAAAACCTGTTATTACTGATGTGACTGAGGCAAAAGAGGCTTTAAAGTGGGCCGAAGCAGAAATGGATAAACGTTATCAACAGTTTGCTGATCTCGGTGCGCGTAACATTGCTTCTTTTAATGAAAAAATTAAAAAATCTTCTAAAGATTCAGCACAAAGGGCCGCAAAAAAAGAGTTTGATTGGCCTTGGCAAGAAATGCCCTATATTGTTGTGATCGTAGATGAAATGGCAGATTTGATATTAACTCAAGGAAAAGATGTAGAAATTCCCATTACAAGAATTGCACAAAAAGCACGAGCTGCAGGAATTCATCTCATCTTGGCCACACAACGTCCAAGTGCTGAAATCGTTACTGGTTTAATTAAAACCAATTTTCCCACTAGAATTGCTTTTAAAGTTTCTTCTGCTATAGATTCTAGAACTATTTTAGATTCTGCAGGAGCTGAAAAACTTTTAGGCAAGGGAGACATGCTATTTATGCCTAATGGCAAGACCCTCGAAAGAATTCAAGCTGCTTTTTTAAGTGAAGAAGAAGTTAAAAAAATAGTTAAAACCATCTCACAATAATAGCCAGTTTAGTAAACCTTTAGCTTGTTTTTTGAAAAATTATTGTGTTAAAATTTAAACATGGGTCGCAAGCTTTTTATTTTAATCTTTTTTCTAATTAATTCTTTTTCTTTGCACTCCTTTGCTCAATGCAAAAAAGAGAGTTGCTGCGTCCAAAAACATCATAAAAATAAACTCACATCACCCACATCAGAAAAACATCAGAAGTGTTTAAAAAAAGTTTGTTGTTTAACTACACAAAATCCATACCGACATTTAAGTTATTCTAAAGAAAATGAACATAAACCCTATATAATAACAAACCAATCTACTTTTATAAGTTTTCCTAAACTTATTTCTGAAAATATTAGCTCATACAAAACAATAAAAATTGTATTGTCCAATTGGCAAGCTTTTTTCGCTATTTTTAGAATATGATGTTCATCGATTTCGCCAGTTTATATTCATTAAGTTAAAATTAACAGGATAAGAATTATTTTAAGGATTATTTTTATGAAACTGATTTATTTTCCAGTTTTTTATCTATTATTATTTGTAAACATAAGTTG
>JAGRAE010000055.1 GCA_020435005.1 Bdellovibrionales bacterium | reverse complement strand
CATCCTGGATGCTTGGTACCTAAAAAACTAATTTTTTAGGTGAACTAATTTTATTAACCGGCACAAATTTGCCTTTGGCATCTTGTTCAATTTGTGAGCAAGCGACTTTAGGATCGTGGGTGTAGAAAATTTCCCATTTTTCAGCAAGGGCTCTTTGGTAGATATGCTTTTTCTCATCAATTAGTTTTTCGGGAAACCGATCATAACCCATGGTGATGGGTAAATGAACCCACGGAGTTCCGGGAATTAAATCTCCAGCAAAAAAGATTTTTGAATTACTGCCTGTAATTAAAGAATGCATATGGCCGGGAGTGTGACCATGGGTAAAAGTAAATTCAATATGGTCTGGGAATATGGGACTTTCTTGTCCTTCCTTAATGAGGTGTAAACGTCCACTTGCCTTTAATTTTTCAGTGAGATGGGGAATAAAAGAAGCTCGATCTCTAAAATGGGGATGTTCCGCTCGTTCAAAAGCATCAAAACCGACAACAAACTGAGCTTTTGAAAAGACTAAGTTGTTATTTCCCGATTCGATTTCTTTGTAAGTAGGCAGAAGACCTCCAGCGTGATCAAAATGAAGGTGAGATAAGATGACCCAATCAATATCGGATTCTTTATGGCCTAAATTTTCTAAACTTTTTAAAAGTTGGTGGGTGTCTGGTGTTTGCACACCAAATCGCTCAGCCATTTTGGGCTCAAAAAATACGCCAATTCCCGTTTCAAACAAAATTCTAACATTATCAATTTCCACGAGGAGAGTTCGACAGGCTAAATCAATACGCCCCAATTCATCAGCAGGTGCCCATTTTTCCCAAACGGTACGAGGTGCATTACCAAACATCGAGCCGCCATCAAGTTTTTGTGCATTTCCCAAAACTTCAGAAAAGCGAATCATATTAACTACTCCTGGAACAAAAATTTGATATACTATTAAAGTACGAAGTTAAACATTAAGCAAATGAGTATTTTAATTTGATAAATTATAACAATTATTTGTACAATCGTTTTAGGAAAATGATTTTAGGAACACATCCCATAGCAGCTATAGATGTCGGCTCCAATGCCATACGCCTTCTTGTTGGAGAAGTCTCCAAGCAAGGGGAGTTAATTTATATCGAAAAAATTCGAGAACCTGTGCGCCTAGGCGGAGATGTGTTTTCTGAGGGCAAAATATCCTCGGCAATAGAAAGCAAAGCCCTTAAGGCTTTTAAAAAATTTCGAAAAAAAATGGATCAATATGCGGTTGATGAAGTTAAAGCTGTAGCCACGAGCGCAGTGAGAGAAGCTGAAAATGGCTTGGAATTCGTTGAAGAAATTAAATCTAAAGTAGGTATTGAAATTGAAGTGATAGATGCCATACAAGAAGCTGAATTAGTGCAGAAAGCTGTTGATACTAAGATTAATTGTCTCAATAAGAATGTGCTAATAATGGATATTGGTGGGGGCAGTGTAGAGTTTATTTATTCTGAGTCAGACAAAATTAAAGCCGTAGATAGCTTTCCTTTTGGTACTGTTCGTTCCTTAAAAAAATCTATTAAAAACAGTAAATCAATAAAGGAAACCCTGGAAGAGTTAAATCCATTGTTGAAAAACTTTTTTAATACCTTACCAAGTCCGCCTGATGTATTTGTGGGAACAGGTGGAAATATGGTGTGTATGGGCTATTTGCGGACACAGATGTTTAAAAAGACCAATTCACAAAAAATTAAACGCAAAGAATTAAAAACTCTGATTCAAGAGCTTGAAAAATTATCTATTCAAGAAAGGCAAATGAAATTTAGATTAAAGCCTGACCGTGCAGATGTTATTCTTCCAGCTAGTTACGCTGTTTTTCAAGTTATGGAAGCACTTGATATGAATGAAATGCTAATTCCACAAGTCGGATTGAGAGAGGGCGTGTTAATAGCAACATCAGAGAAATATAGATCTTCATAAAAATTTGAACTGCACCCCAGGTTTTAATGGGGTGTGAGTATTCCAAGTCCTCAATTAAAGGCTACAGTTTGTATATCTTTAATTTACTTAAGTTTGGAATGTTCCAAGTAATATTCCATAAGTTGTGCTTGGGCGGATATTGTTTTGGAGGTTGCATTAGATTTTAATCTCGCATAGCTGCCATCACTATTGAGTTCCCAAGCTTGTACACGATCACCAATTAATGTGCTTAAAAAATAAAAAATTTCTTTTTTTAAATTTAAATCAAAGATGGGTGTGCAAACTTCAATTCGCCGTTCTAAGTTGCGACTCATCCAGTCTGCTGAGCCCATAAAGAATTGTCCTTGACAGGGATCTTCTTGCCCGTCAGCAAAGTAATAGATTCTGGAATGTTCAAGAAAACGATCAACAATAGAAATCACGCGGATATTTTCACTAAGATCTTTTTGATTTGGACGAAGAGTGCAAATGCCACGAATTATTAAGTCAATCTTTACACCACTTTTTGAAGCTGTATAAAGAGCTTGAATGATTTCTTGATCTTCCAACCCATTACATTTTGCAATAATGTATGCTGGCTTTCCGTCGCGGGCATTTTTTGCTTCATTGAGTATTTTTTCAATAAATTGCAGTTTCATATTATTGGGGGCTACCAGTAAATTTTTATATTCTCTTTTTTGTGAACGACCAGTAATATGATGAAAGAGTTCAACAACTTCTTTAGTGATGCTTTCATTGCTCGTCATTAAGCCTAAATCAGTATAAAGTTTTGCAGTTTGAGAATTGTAATTTCCTGTACCTATATGGCAGTAACTTTTAATCCCAGGATCTTCTTGTTTAACCACCAATGCTACTTTACAGTGTGTTTTTAAGCCGACAATTCCATAAACAATATGTACTCCAGCCTCTTCAAGCTTTTGTGCCCAGGATATATTACGAGCTTCATCGAGACGGGCTTTGAGTTCAATTAGGCAAACTACAGTTTTTCCAGCCTCAGCGGCTCTCATCAGTGAGCGAATTAATCGGCTATTTTCATTGGTTCTGTACAAAGTCATTTTTATGGCTAAGACATTCGGATCATTGACTGCTGAAATTATAAAGTTCTCTACACTGGCACCAAAACTTTCATAGGGGTGATGAACTAAGATATCCCCTTCAGATAGACAATGAAATATACTTATAGGATCATCAGCTAAGGCCTTTGGAACCACTGGTGACCAGGGTTTAAAATGATAATCTGCTATATCAATATCAGCTATTGTATTAAGGCTGGAGTAGTCTAGCAATTCATGGAGTTCATAGATGTCATCTTCACTCAGCTCTAGTTCAGCTGTCAAAAACCGTAGGAGCCAGGGGTCTGGGTTTTTTGGAATTTCAAGTTTAACAACATTGCCAAATTTTCTTTCTTTTAGGATTTGCTCCATCATTTCGAGAATGTCATCCGCCTCTTCTTCTTCAGGTTCAAGTTCTATGTTTCTCGTCGTGCGAAAAGGAAGGGTTGCAACAATTTCCATATTGGGAAATAGTTTGTCCAAATTACGTTCTATGATTTCTCTTAAACTTATCCAACGTAGTTCTTGATTGTTTTTTGGAGTTACTAAAACCCATTCTGGAAATACTTTTGGGATCTTTACACGGGCGAAGAAAAGTTCGCTTCTGCCAGGATAACGTAAGGACACAGCCAGAGAAGTAGATAAGTTTGAAATGTGAGGAAAAGGGTGACCAGGGTCAACAGCTAAAGGTGTAAGTATTGGGAAAATTTTATTATCAAACATGTCATTGACGATTTGCAACTCCTTACTAGAGAGTTCTTCCCATTTGATGAGATGCATGCCATGACTTTTTAATAAGGGCAGTAGGTCTTTAGCATAACATTCTTCTGCAACACTTATTAATCCTAAAACCTGTTTGCGAATAAGTTTGTATTGGTCATAATTATAAACTTTGTCCTCGCCACTTTCTTCGGTCACACTATAGATTTTTACCCGTTTACTTGCCTCAACCCTTTTCATAAAGAATTCATCTAGATTGGAATGAAAAATGGTTAGAAATCTTACTCTTTCTAAAAGTGGTAAGTTTTTATCTAGAGCTTGTTCTAAAACTCTACGATTAAATTCAAGCATTGAAAATTCACGATCAATAAATTCTCCAGCCTTAATGCGTTTTACTTTCTTAGACTTTTGTTTTCTTGAAATTTTTTTTCTGACTTTTCTCATATTCACACCAATAGCCCTACTGGGAATTTTTTGTGAGCACAAGTAAATTAAATCACATGATTCAATTTGGAAAGGACGATGTCTCAAAAAGAGAAAAAATATTAAGTGTTTATTTGTTTTAACTCTCTCAGTGTTATGATGAGTTTATATGAGGAGGAATTTAGGATGGGCAACAAAGAAAAATACATTTGTTTTAAATTAGGAGATGAATTATTCGCCAGTCCACTATCTAAAGTTGTAGAAATTTACCAACTTCAAGATTTGGAACCTATAAAAAAGGGAGTATCTATTTTTTTAGGTAATTTTAACGCTGGTGCTCTTGAAATTCCTCTTTTAGATTTAGCTAAAATTGTCGGTAGAAAAAATAAAACCACTCAACATGAAGAGTCATGTATTGTTATTTTTGACCTTTCAGATGGTCCTTGGGGCGCTCTTGTTGAGAATTTAGAAGGAATCATTACTTTTGATTCTTCGGATATACAAGGTTATTCAGAACCAGATTCACCCATCTACGGCAAAGCCATGGGCGTAAAAAATACTTATAAATTAATAAATCCGGAAAAGATGGTAAATAAAATAGACCGTCTACGCTGGAGTAGTAACAAATACCAAACTGCTAGTTAATAAACTAAATTATTTTATTTCTTTATGAACAGTATGTCTTCTTAAGAATGGATTGTATTTTTTCTTTTCCAATCTTTCAGGATGAGTTTGAGTGTTTTTCTTCGTGGTATAACGTGAAGGTGGCTTACCCTCTTTACGGGCTTCTGTACACTCCAGGGTGATAATGCGAACTTTTCCTTTTTTCTTAGCCATCTTTATGTAACCTCCACAAGAGTACCTTTAGTTATTGTAAATGACCTCTTTGGTCAAGTCCCTTGTATAAAAAAAGCGGCTAATTAAGCCGCTTTTTTTATATTTTGTTATAAATTAGGGATTAATTAACACCTTCCATTAAACCCTCATAAGATTCAAAGCCATCTTTTTTATCTAAGCTCTTAGGATAATTGGCTTTTTTTGCTTTTTCACGCAGGCTTACACGACCTAAAGTGACTAAATGAACCAGTAGATTTGCGCCTTCAGCAGCTGTGTCAATCACTAAACCAAAGCTGTGCTCGACAACTTTTCCTAAACGCAAATGTGCCATAGCGGAAAAAATATCACAAATATCAGTGCCCATTGTTACGAAAGCTTGGCTTAAATTAGCAAAACCACCACCAAGGGTGTCGTAAAGAACAACTTCCGCTACATAGTTAACCCCTTGTGCTATTAAGCTAATAACAACAAAAGGAACAGCAGCTACTTCTCCAGCGGTACCATGAGATTTCAAACCATCAGCAATAGTTGTAGTTAAATCTTCTAGAGCACCTAGTGCACCAGAACCTACAGAGTAAACACCAACAACTAAAGTTTCTGCCATATCGGCACCAGTGACAGCGGTCATAGTTATTGTTTTATTGGGTAGTTGAATAATGCAATCAACACCATCAGAAAATTGTTTGGCATTGCCTGCACATTTAGGCGTTTCAGCAACAAATGATACTAATTTATAGATGGCTTCAGAACCGTCTTGTGCAAGATCCACTCCTGTTTGAGCTACGCGAACAGCAGTTCCAGCTGTTACATCAACAACAAAAGCTGCGGGCTCATTTTCCATAGAGTCAATTTTGCCGGCGGCATAGGTAAGTTCCTGGGAAGCACTATCTAAAGCAGAAAATTCAACTTTGTCAGTATATGCACGGCTATCACTTGTACACTGCTCACTGTTACCAACAACAAAGGCATTGGCTGAAGAAATCATAAACGCCGTTGTTGCAAAAAGACTGATTACTAGTTTTTTCATATATTATCCCCCTAAGGTTTTTAGTAATTGAGTCGAGTGTTAACAAACCCCGTTTAAAAATAGTACATAGAGTTAAAAAAGAGGGAGCTTTGCAAAAAATAGTCAGAAGAGAAATTACAAAATTTAAAAAATAAACAGGGTAGCATTAAGAAAATTTAATCTTCTTTGTCAATTTGATGAAAAATTCGGGGAATTGGTATATTGACTTTTGGATAAAGTTTTATCTGTTGTAGCCAATTTATATTTTTAGTGAATTTTGAAATTATATAAGAGTTCTTTTGGGCTAAATCAATAAGATGTTTTATGTTAGAGGGGGAAGATACACTTTCATCTTCGATTTCATTTTCTATTGAATTATCTATATTTAAATCTTTCCAGGGGCGTGCGACGCGAGTTGGCTCATCTTTATCATATTCTGGAGTTTTCTTTTTTTTACTTAAACTTTTTTTTCGTTTTTCTACTTGCTTAAGACTCAATGTCACTTTCAACTTCCTTTTTTGTGTCTCTTATTCTGTACTCAATGTTTTGTTCTTTTAATTTTTGAGCTTGCATAAGAGTAAATATTTCGCGAATTAACTGATTGTACATAATAGCTAGAGGGTGCCCAGGAGTATATTCTGGGACCGAAAGACTCATGGCCGAAGACTCTTCACCCTGTCCACTTTCTGGTATACTAAATTGTGAACAATTATCTAAATTTTCCCGATACCAATTAAGAATTTCTACAGATAATTTTCTTTGTTTTTGCCAGCGGGTGGGAACGTAGTGGTGTGCAAAGTTTAAATTCATATCCCACTTGAACTCCCTGATAAAACTGTCAAACATTTTAAAATTTCTAAAATTATTAATTTTACATTCAAGTGGAGAAACTAAAACATCACAAGCTGCAAGTGCATTTGTTATGAGTAAGTTCCAGTTAGGAGAAGCATCTAGTAGAATGAGATCATATTTTTCTTTTAAGGGTTCAATAACATAATTTTTTAGCCAGTATTCTCGGCGGTTGGTAAGTGCTAGTGATTTTTCTAAATTTACCAATTCGGGAGTTTCAGGAATAAAGTCTAAGCTAGGGAGATCTGTGTTTTCAATGAGATCAAATATCTGAGCTTGGTCATTAAATAAATCGGGGAGTCCACGAATAGCTGAAATTTTATTTAGAGCAGTTTCAAAATCATCTTCATTATCAAGATCGCGGTTGAGGCCTAATGCAGAGGTTATATCTCCTTGCATATCTAACCCAACGACACAAGTTTTAATATTGTGAAGAGCAGCAACGCGTGCCAAGTTGAGTGTTAAGGAGGATTTTAAAACACCACCTTTGGTAACAAAAACACAAATTACAATAGGCCTTTTCGGTTTTTTTAGAAATCCAAAATGTTCACCAATCAAGGGGATTTCATTAGCGCTCCACGATTTCTTTCTAAGACCTCGACTCTTCGGAAAATTTGGAATTTTTCCTAGCGCAATAGCTTTATGTAAAATATCAATTGAAAAATGAGGGTTATCTTCGAGTGCAAACATTTTTAAGACTTTTTGTGGAGAATAATTCATTTTTCCTCCTTATTGGATATTAAGCAACCAATGGGTTGTATCATGGCATGGGTGATGGGTTTACTATTGACTAGATTATTAAGTGCTTGTTGTAAGTACTGAGTTTTTGTCTTTTGTTCTGATTCGACTTGATCATCAATAAGTCCATAATAAACGCGCGCTTTATCAGCGTTAAACAAATAAGCTACAGGTGTACGTTGAGGTTTGAATTGTTTTGTAATTATTTGTTCAGGATCCCAAATATATTCAATGCTCTTATTCCAATTCTCTATTCTCTTTTTCATACTATTCAAATTATTCTGTTCAAATATTTGATTATTATAAGGATTTATAACATAAACAAAAAAATTATTTTTGATGGCCCATTGACCAATTTGACTAATACGATCAAGCCAATCTAAGTCATAAGGGCAGTGCTCACTTACAAAAACAACTAGAGATCCATTTTTATCAGTTCCCCATTTTACTGTTTTTTCATAAATATTTTTGATTTCAAAATCGATTTTAGGCCACTTATTTGTAGGAGCCGCTGGAACAAAGGTAAAAAAGAACAAAAATGTTAAAAAATAAAATCCCCTCACTTGATTATTTAAAATCTTTAATAATCATTACGCAAGTCGCGGAGCTGCTTAAATACAGCAAATTCGCCGCTATTTGTTAAATGCAATGATTTTTGAATGGCTATTGAACGCCCCCTTAAAAAGGGGTTTAATTGTTTTTCCCGACCTAAAAGAGTGGGGATTGTTGGTAGATTAAGTTTTCTTTTTTTTAAGACATCTTGGTAAAAAGACTTTAACTCTTCGTTATCTGGGTCAAACTTTAAGGCGAACTCGGTGTTTTTTTGTGTATACTCATGAGTGCAATAGATTTTTGTTTCATCAGGTAATGAACTAATCTTTTTTAAGCTGTCAAATAGCTGTTCATGACTGCCTTCAAATAATCTGCCGCAGCCCATTGAAAATAAAGTATCACCTACAAATAAAATGTTTTCCTTTTTAAAGTAATAGGCAATGTGTCCCAGTGTATGCCCTGGTAAATTGATTATTTCACAAAAAGTGTTACCAAACTGAATTTGATCTCCCTCTGTCAGGAAGGAATTAGCTCCGGGAATTCTATTTTTGTCATATTTGGAACAATATATTTTTAAATTGTATTTACTTTGGAGTTGCAAATTTCCATCAACATGATCCCAGTGGTGGTGAGTATTAAAAATATAATCAGGAAACCAATTCTTGTTGACCAAATAACTGTCTACTGACTCAAAATCTCCAGGGTCAATAATGGCTATTTGATTTGCTGACTCAATAATAAAAACATAGTTGTCTGTTAGAATGGGAATAAGAGAAACATTTAACGACATAAAATTCTTAAGTAGTTTTTGATAGTTGCTTCTAGTCCTTCATACAAAGCTTCACATATAAGAGCATGACCTATGGATACTTCTTTTAGCTGTGGAATATTCTCTATCAAATCTTTCAAGTTTTGTTGATCTAAATCGTGTCCGGCATTGAGTTCAACCCCGAGTTCGAGAATTTTTTGAGCTGCATTTTTATAAACTTCTGTAACTTTTTTTTGATTTTGAGTGCTAAAAGCTTTTGCGTACATTTCTGTGTAGAGTTCAACTCGGTCTGGTTGAATTTCTTGCAGTGCTTCAAGAAAATTAAGGTTAACATCATAGGGATTTACAAAAATTGAGCTGCGCACCTTCCAAGCTTTTAATTGTTCACAAACTGTAATTAGCTGTTGTTTTGTATTAACCACATTCCAGCCGGCATTAGAGGTAATTACTTCGGGGGGGTCGGGTACGAGTGTGCATTGGTGAGGCCGAATTTCATAGACCATTTTTAAAAAACGTTCATCAGGATAACCCTCCATATTATATTCTACAGTTGGGGAATTCTTTTGTAACCAACTTGCTAATTCATAAGCATCTTGTTGTGTAATATGGCGCTCGTCTGGTCGAGGGTGCACAGTTATTCCTTTTGCACCAAAGGTCACAATATCTTGGGTGACATTTAATAGATTGGGTTTATCTGTGCCTCGAGCATTGCGAAGTGTGGCAATTTTATTTACATTTACACTTAAAAAAGTCATGACTTTGACTTAAGGGGAATTTAATGCCGAGTCAATGTATGCTTAAAATTTAAAACTTACCGAAAACTCGCTCAAGTCACTTTCTTTTGATAAAGCATTTTTGCGCATCTGGTAATTAAATTTATAGACTATGTGGTCATGTATTCTGTAGTTCAATCCGATGGTAATTCTTTGGCGATCTAAACTTAAATCTTTTGTGCCAAAAATAGGGACTTTTTCGTGCAAATCATACTCAGAATACCTTATAAAAAGAGGTAGACTGACCCCTTTGGGCGAAAGTTCTGAAAAAAGAGGATCATAAGCTAATGTTGCATAATAACCACTGGCCTGATCAAAAAAAGATGGCCCTATTAACTTATAAGCTTCTGCAAGTTTGGCCATCACCCACATTGCTCTTAATGAAATGCCACCAAATTTTAATTGGGCGTGAACCTCACCAATTGTAACGGTTAATTTTTCGTATAATTGACTGTCTTGTGCTGTATCACCATAGGCCACTGATCCGCCCACATAGTTTCCATCGTAAGAAACATCAATGCGGGCGACACCCATTATATCTTCACTTTTAGCGTTTTGCCCATTCTGTAATCCATCATTTAGAAAGTTTCGTGTGGGTTTATTGGTATCAAATTTATTGCCATCCAAGGAATTAAATGCGCCCAATTGCAAAGAGTAATTGGGAGTATGTGCGATAAAAAGCACACCATTTTCATTCCATTGATAAGGTATTAAATACGTTTCAAGATCGGGAGGTTGAACACTGTATTCATAAATCAGTTCGGCATGTGTATTTGATAGCCCTAAAGGTAATAATTGATTGCCTAAGCGAAAAAACAGTTCAAGGTCACCAGTTAAAAGGTGGTGCTCCAAATAGGCATAGATAACTTGTAAACTTCCATTCTGAGTGGTTCCACCTTCATGATATTCTGGTCCGTCATTGGTTATTTGGATTTTACTATTAAATAGATAATTTGCATGAGGGAAAAAACTTAAGTTTAAAGCTAATCCCATTTGATTAGAGCGAGTGGGCTGGGCGGAATGTTTATTTTGAAAGTGCAATAGATCGGCGTTGATGCCCCATTTAAAACTTTTTTGGCTTTCAACTGAGTTATTTTTATTAATAGTTTCAGCAGGTTGGGCGGTTAAGCGAATAGATAAGAACAACAATAAAATACAAAACCAAAAATTTAGGTTCAACATGTCCCCCAAAAACCAATTTACCCCAGCTTACATTAATTTTTAGCTTTTAGAGTTACATTGTCAATTTTTGCTAATAATTAACAAACTGTTCTTTACAGAACGTAGCGTTATGAGGGAGAAATACATTAAGAATACCACAATTTTTGGCGCTAACAAAGGTAGGTAGCCGTGCAGTTTATTGAACAAACTTTAAAATCTAATAAAGGTCATTTAAGTAAAGCAGGTGCACTCGTTGTAAAAACCGGAGCGAGTACAGGACGTTCAACAAATGAAAGATTTGTTGTTCGACGTCCAGAGATTGAGCATGAAATTGACTGGGGAAAAGTCAATAAAGCTATGGAGGAAAAAAAAGGAGATCAACTTTTAAATGGTATTGAAAATAAAGTGTTAAGTGGTGAGTACTTCACCATGAAAGGCTATGTAGGTTGTTTTAAAGTAGAGGTATATTCAACAAGCCCATGGCATATTGCATTTGCAGAAAATATGTTTAGAGAAACCGTGATCGAATCACTAAAAGCTCAAGTCACAGATGATTTAACAATAAAAATTTATCACGATCCCGATGGTCAGGTTTCTGATTTACATGTGGAACATGAATATCAAAAAGCTATCATTGTTGACCCTGCACATTTAAAAGTGGGAATCATTGGTACGGCTTATGCGGGTGAAATAAAAAAATCAGCTTTTTCACTATGTAATTTTTTATTTCCTAAATATGGCATAATGCCCATGCACTCTTCCGCAAACTGTGAAGAAAATGGTGATAATTCTTGTGTACTTTTTGGTTTGTCCGGAACGGGGAAAACAACTCTTTCCGCAGACCCTAATAGATACTTGATTGGCGATGACGAAATTGTATGGTCAAAAAACGGTCTTTCCAATTTAGAAGGTGGATGTTACGCAAAGCTTATCAATTTAAATCAGGAAAATGAGCCTGATATTTGGAAAGCAGCTAATCGTCAAGGATCGATTTTAGAAAACGTATGTTTTAATGAAAATACTGGTGAAATTGATTTTTGTTCAAATGTTATAACCGAAAACACCCGTGGCTCTTATAGTATTGAGGCTTTGGAAAAAGTATTTACTCAGACTAAAGAGGCTCAACCCCCTAAGAGTATTATTTTCTTAACTGCAGATGCCTTTGGTGCATTACCTGCTGTGGCTTTATTAAATGAATGGCAATCACAATATCATTTTATTTCTGGTTATACAGCAAAAGTTGCGGGCACAGAAATAGGAGTTGTGGAACCACAAGCAACATTTAGTGCATGTTTTGGTGCACCATTTATGCCACGAGCTCCACGAGTTTATGCTGAATTGTTAGCCAATTTATGCAAGGAGTATAATGTTCCAGTATGGATGGTTAACACGGGTTGGGTTAATGGTTATAAATCTGGGAATAGGTTTCCGATTCCAGTGAGTCGACGTATTTTAACGGCCATTCAAAGTGGTGAATTAGATCAGGTAGAAAAAATACAACATCCCATTTTTGGTTTTCAAGTGCCTAAAGCCATTCAAGGTGTTGATGAAAAATGGTTGCAAATACCTGAGGGTCCACAAGTTAAAGAACTTGCGCAGAAATTTATTGATAATGCAAAAACGGCAAACATTCCTGAGGGAATTTGTGACCGTGGAGGTCCTATTCTTTTGAATTCGTGAAGGCTGTTTTACAACGAGTTTTATCAGCAAAAGTAGAGGTGGAGGGAAAAGTCATTTCCTCCATCGACCAGGGTTTGTTGACTTTGTTAGGTATTGAAAGAGGCGACAAACAAGAGGATTTAGAAAAGTTAATTCAAAAAATTATAAACTTGCGTATATTTGAAGATGAACAAGGAAAAATGAATCTCTCTTTGTTGGATATTAAAGGTCAACATTTGATAGTTTCACAATTCACTTTGCTCGGAGATTGTTCAAAAGGACGTAGGCCACATTTTATGAATGCCGAGCAGCCTGAGAGAGCTAAAGAACTTTATATGTGGGCCATTCAAGAAAGTCAGAAATATGTACTTACTCAAGGTGGTCAGTTTGCCGCTGATATGAAGGTAGAATTGGTCAATGATGGACCAGTAACAATAATGCTGTAAAATCACATTTTGTTTTAAATAATTTGCAAAAATTGGCAATATTTAATGAGCGGAAAGCTCTCAGAAGGCATTAGTTTAAAGCTCAATGCGCCTCAAATTTGCATGTATAAATTTATGATTTTCAAATGCCTCACAATTGCAAGTCTAAGCCTATGGGCAAACTTTTCGCTTGCGACAAATTTCAAAACAATCGAAGGGGTAAAGTTATCGAGCCGTTGTCAAGAGAGCTTGTCTCAAGCCTTGAGTCGTTACTTACCAGTAAACTTAAACCAAGCTCCGGCAGTGGTGGGAAGCTATGCAGACTTAAACTTACTTTTGGCGAATAGGGGAGTTGATAAAGAGACTCTTATAAAATGGAATCAAATTTTAACAGAAATAAAAAATAAGCCACATGGTTTTATTCTAAAAAATCTAGCGCAAGCCTTAAAGGGCTTAGAGAGTGATCCTTCCCAGATACTATTATGTTTGACTGATAAAAATTGTGAATTAGAAGTTGGGGTGGCAAGTTTTATACCTATTCATGAATTTAATTTTCTCATTTTTAATTTAACTGAAAATACAATTCGTCATCTTATTCATGAACTTGTACATTTTGCTGATTGGCAGCTTTTAAAAAAATGGGTTTCCACAAACTATGAACTAAAAGCAAAAGGTAAATCTACTTCAGATTTGTACAATCAATTTGTAAAATATAAGAATGGCGAGTTTTTAATAGATGAAGATTTTGTAAGAATTTTTTTAGAATCGCGTGCTTATCTAGCTGAATATCAAATATCTTATTATTATTTTCAGAGTCGCATATCTCTAGAACGCTTACGAGAGCTTAAAACTAAGTATATAGAATCATTTTTTTTCGCTATCGAAGCTTCTGGTTCCAAATACCTCATGTTAGATTGGAACTTCAATCGAGAAAATTTTGAAGAATTTGTTGTGAAGCTAAATAATGAGATTAATGTTTTATTATAAGTCTTAAAGAATATAAAAATGTCTCAAGTTAAAGCAATCAATAATTTATTGTATTAAATAGAGAAAGTACTTAGTTGTTTTCTCTTAGATGCCGAAAAGCATTTAAGATGAAAAATATATTTATAGGACGTTGGCCGAATATTTCATTACTCTTTTTAGTAACTTTTTTAATTTCATGCTCAAATGGAGTGCCTGAGTTTTTTGAGTTACCATCATCAGTAAATAATCGAATTTCAGTACTGACTTTTACTCCTGAATTCTATGATTTTGGAGTAGTATCAACTTCTTCATCACCAGCTTCTCAAACAATTTCTATTACAAATTCAGGAAAAGTGGACGCCACAGACATAGAGGTAAAAAATTTAAAGCAACCTTTTCAATTTATTGGAGATAATTTCAGCGCTAGTGGTACATGTGGAAAAACTCTCAAAGCTGGTGAAAGCTGTGAGGTAAAGGTCGAGTTTTTGCCATTAAATCCTGGTAGCTACTTTGAAGGCCTTAACTTAAGCTACAATGATGGCAAAGAGACTCAAAGTTTTACAATTAAGTTATCGGGTCAAGGCGAGTCAGACTCACCATCAACTCCAACTTTAATTTTAACAGATTCGGATGCTATTGCTGCAGGTTATACAAATCAAAGATTGACAGATGTTTCAATTGTTAATGATAGCTCAGCCGTTCAATGGTGTCTCAGTGAAACTCAAGTGACAGCGCCGATAAATGGGTCTGCTTCTTGTATCGGTGGAACTGGTCCACTAAATGGTTGGTACACAGTGAAACCTACAACATTTGGTGTTTCGGTATCTGAGGGTAGTAAAACCGTTTATTTGTGGATAGCAGACGATACTGGTGATGTGAATACGAATATTTCTTCATTTTCTATAATCTACGACACAAGTTCCCCAGCAACACCAAATGTTGAGGGTGTGCAAGGTGGGGCAGACATTATAAATGATGACTTCTTAGAAAATGGAGATATTGCCACCATTCAATGGTCGGATCTCGTTGATGAAGCACAATATCTTGTAACTGTTTACGAAGCAGACGGAACAACTGAAAAGTGTGGGGAAGTTGTATTAACCAACAATACGACATCACATTCAAGTTGTAGTTTAAGTTCGTCAACTATTTACAAATTAAAAGTAGTAGCTCAAGACAATGCAGGTAATGTGAGTGGTTTTAACATGTTTAGTTTTTATGTAGGCATCAATTATCCTGCAAAAATAAACACAATTGACTGTTTCAACTCCGCTTATGTAAGTGAGTCCTACAATTGTCAGGTAAGCGGCACGGGTGCAGAACCTATACAATCATTAACTTATGATTTTACAGGGACAACATGTTCATGGATGGTGGTGGATTCAAATACAGGTGTTGTAGAAGGAACTCCAGGCGGAGTAGATAGAGGACCTTGTGAATTGCAAGTAAAAGTTTCTGATGGTAGTTCTACATCCTCTACCTGGAAGCGTTCGATCTATGTTTACGGTGGGCCTGAAATTGGTGATGTCGCCACAGGCTATAATCATAGTTGTGTGGTCAATAGTAATGAAGTGATGTGTTGGGGATCGAATTCCTATTCACAGTTAGGATTTAGCGGACCAGGCAATTTTAATTCACCACAACAGGTAAGTGGTCTCTCAAATGCCTCTCAACTTAGTTTAGGGGCCTACTTTAGCTGTGCAAGAGAAAACTCAGGAGCTAAATGTTGGGGCGATAATGCAAATGGTCAATTGGGCGACAGCACTAATTCTTTACGCTCAACTCCTGTGGATGTTTCTGGACTAAACTCTGGGGTGGTTAAAATAGTAACGGGATCTAATTTTTCATGTGCGCTTAAAACAAATGGCGACGTAAAGTGTTGGGGAGATAATACTTTTGGTCAATTGGGTAATGGTAATAATACTGACTCATACACGCCTATTTCTGTTTCTAGTTTATCTAACATTATTGACATTGCTGCAGGTGTTTTTCACGCATGTGCTATAAAAGATAATGGTAGCTTATATTGTTGGGGTAAAAACGGAGCGGGACAATTAGGTGTTGATTCTACGGATAATAAAAATACACCACAACCCGTACTAGGAATCGATGGTGTTAATCAACGTACAAAATTGGTTTCAATTAATGGCAATCATTCTGATTCAAACGGCAGTACCTGTGTAGTTCTTGAAAACGGAGAATCTAAGTGTTGGGGCTTAAATACTAATGGTCAATTAGCTCAGGGTAATACTACAAATTATGGGACAGGCATAAATCAGTTGTCTACATTGTTAAATATTAATTGGGGAACTGGGCGAACAGCAAAAGGTGTTTTTGCCGGCGGCTTTCACAATTGTGCAATTTTAGATAATGATTCTGTAAAATGTGTTGGCGATAATTCTCAAGGCCAATTAGGTTTAGAAAACTCAGTTACTTATGGCGACGATGAAACGGGTGACAGTTTGCCAGCTGTCAATCTTGGGACAGGACTTACTATTAAAAAACTGGCATTAGGTTCGCGACACTCTTGTGCTATTCTAGACTCTGCTGGTAGCGATGCACTTAAATGTTGGGGGCACAACGGTTTTGGACAGTTAGGTCTCGGAGATTTTACATTTAGGGGGTTAAATGCTGGTACAATGGGAGACAGTTTAGAGTTTGTGAATTTAAGTGATTTCCCTTCAGGCTATTTAGCATTTGTTACCTCAACGACATATGACGGGAACTTAGGCGGGTTAAGTGGAGCGGACTCGATTTGCGTTTCGCGTGCCACAGCTGTTGGTTTACCTTATCCAAATGATTTTATTGCTATTTTGAGTACATATAATGGTGGAACAGGCGGAATCAGCGCCGGGTCAAGAATCCCTTCGAATGCGGGACCCATTGTAAACTTAAATGGCGAACAAGTCGCTTCTACTTTTTTAGGTCTTTTTGGAACGGGAATAAATATCACGGCAAAAATCAACTATGACGAGATGATAAATTTTGTTTCAGGTACCAGCAATGTATGGACGGGTACCAACACTAATGGAAGTTCCAATAATTATACCTGTGAAGATTGGACAAATAACTTATCGGTTTCTGGACGTACGGGTTCAACAAATGGTACAAATGCACAAGTGATCAATTCTGGGAGTGGAGCTACATGTTCAGCGTTAAAAAGAATATACTGTATCAGTACCGTCTCGAATTAAAAATCTAAAATATAATTAATTGGATCTACGGCAACACCTCTTACACGCACTTCGTAATGCACATGGGGGCCAGTGGAGCGACCAGAATTACCTACAGCGGCTATCACATCATATCTTCTCACTTTTTGTCCTCTTTGCACATAAAGCTTAGAGTTGTGAGCATAACGAGTCTCAATACCATAACCATGATCGACAGCTACCAAATGACCATAGCCATTTTGGTAACCCACAAATGTAACTACACCATCAGCAGTTGCCATTACCGGTGCACCGTAACGAGAAGCAAGATCGAGTCCTGAGTGCATAGTGGGTCGACCGGTAAAGGGGTCAGCGCGAATACCAAAGCGTGAAGAAAACCATCCCCGTGAGGGGCGAACGCTTGGTGTAGCTCTAATAAAGTTTTGTCTTTCAGATAAATTTTCCCACAGCTGCATGACTTTTCTTTCCAGGAGTTGTGTATCTTCAGAAGCAACTTCAATTCTTTGCACCATTTTTTCAGAAAATGGTTCTTCCTCTTCTGTGGCGTCATATAAAAATGGTTTAGATAGTAATCGGTTGCGATTTTCGATCCAAGCCCCTTGTACAATATTTTTTGAAGTTAATGTGTTAGTAGTTCTACTATCACCAGTAGCTACATAGTCTATACTAAAGTATTCAGTAGGAGTGGACATTGTAGCAATAGGTCCACGATTGTAATTTTCTTGAATGACTTCAATTTTTTCCGTGAGGTTATCAACAACTTGCAGTTGATTTTCTAAACCATTGAGTTGGCTTTCAATAAATTGTAAGTTGGTTATTAAATATTGATAATCACTTTTTTCTCGAGCAAATTCATCTTTGGATAAGTTGAGATGTATGTAATCGAAGGCAAGAGCTATAAATAGAACTAATAAGATAGAACCAAGAGCTATTATAGATCTAACAGCGGAATGACTAATGTGAAAAACTTTGTTGTCACCTACTACATTACTGGTGATATACACGGTGTATGTCTTCATTCTAGACACAATGTATTAAAGTTTTAATCTTTTGTCATTAAACAATATTATGCAATGCCGATAAGTTAGTGAATGAAAAATTTTAAGTTTAAAAAGAAAATACCAGGAAGAGAAGAACTTAGTTTGGAACTTAGTTTAGATGGAGATGGGAATATTAAAAATTTCCATTTAAAAGCTGTTGGGAGTCTCGCTTTTTTGCGGCTTATTGAGAAATATAGAAAGTTGTTTGCTGGACCATTGACTAATGTGCATGAGCCTGAAGAAACTAATACTGGCGCATTATTGCTAAGAGAAGCAATACTAACAGCGAAAGGTCAATGGTTACCGCCATACAAAGAATTACAATTGTGCCATTGTCGTTCAATACCCACAGAAAAAGTAATGGAATCAATTCTAATTGGGGCCAATACTACAGAAAAAGTCTCACGCATGACCTCAGCTAGTACCGCTTGTGGCACCTGTATGCCTGATGTTCAAGCCATAA
>JAGRAE010000054.1 GCA_020435005.1 Bdellovibrionales bacterium | reverse complement strand
AAGCTGTCGTCGTTTATGTGTATAAAAATAGCTAATAGTACCTGAGTTCGTTTTTATAAATTAAAAGTTTAGATTTTAGTTATATAATAAGTAGACTTTTATGAAATTTTTGATAATTTTTCACTTATTAATTTGTTTATATGCCTTACTAAGGAGCATGTTCTGGACCAGTCAAGTTTACCCAGTTTTTATCTTACGACAGCAATAGATTACCCCAATGGTTTACCCCATATTGGACACGCATACGAAAAGGTCGTCACCGATTGTTATGCCCGTTGGTATACACTTAAAGGATATGATGTAAAATTAACCACTGGTACAGATGAGAATGGACAAAAACTTGTAAAGTCAGCTCAAGAAGAAGGTACTGAAACTCTTAAATTTGTAGACAAGAATGTTATAGAATTTAGAAAACTTTGTAAAGACCTCAACTTGAGTTATACAGATTTTATCAGATCCACTGAACAAAGACATCTCCACCAAGTTTATAAAATTTGGAATGCTCTTAAGGAAACTGATAATATTTATATGGACCGATATAAAGGACATTACTGCATTTCTTGTGAGTCTTTTTATACGGAAACACAGTTTGAGAATAACTTGTGCCCAGTTCATCATACCGAACTAACCTACATGGAAGAAGATGGTTATTTTTTCCGATTAGGTAAATATAAAGAGTGGATAATTAAATATATAAATGAACATCCCAATTTCATATATCCTTTTAGTATTAGAAAAGAGATTTTAAGTCGCCTTGAGAGTGATGATTTAAATGATTTGTCTATTTCTCGACCCAATAATGGTTGGGGAATTCCTGTACCTGATAATGACGAACATGTTATATACACTTGGTTTGACGCTTTGATTTGCTACTATTCTTCTTCACAAGTCGATGAAAAAAATCAAGAACGAGGTCACCTCCAGTTTTGGCCAGCAGATGTACATGTAATCGGAAAGGATATCTCTTGGTTTCACACTGTTATTTGGCCTACAATGTTAAAGTGTGCTGGTATTGAATTGCCAAAACAAATATTTGTTCATGGCATGGTTCTAGGCCATGATGGTAAAAGAATGTCAAAAAGTTTAGGCAATGGAGTCAGCCCCCAAGAATGTCTTGATTTAGTCCCAGTGGACTCATTTCGCTTCTACATGTTAAAGAGTATTTCTTCTGGTCAGGATGGTCCCTTCTCAAAAGAAAAATTAGTGAGTACACATAATACTGAATTAGCCAATGACTTTGGCAATCTTTTAATGAGAGTTATAAAGTTATCTCTTAAAAACATTGGGGCAAGTATCGCAGCCAGTGATGAAATAGATTTTAAATTTCAACTTTTTGATAAAATTTCAAAGGAAATGGAAGAAAGAGAACATCATAAAGCTATCACTTCAATATTTTCCGCTATAGGTGAACTTAATGCTTATTTAAATAAAACTGAACCATGGAAAATAAAAGATGATAAAAAATTATTTCATAAAATTATGTACACATCACTGATAAATTTAAACCAAATTTCATATTTATTAGTTCCTTTTATTCCAGACAGTGCTAATAAAGCACTAGTAGCTCTTGGCTGTAAAAATGGAACCTTTGAAAATGGATTTGAAAATGCAACTTTTGAATTAATGGATCTCAAACCGCTTTTTCCTAAAATTGACCCATTATAAATAGTTTTGTATTTTTCTCAAGAATGAGCTAGGTGTAATTGGTTTTGTTATATAATCATTAAAACCTGACTCAAAACATTTGTCTCTAAACTGCGACAAGGCATGTGCCGTTAATGCAATTATTGGGGTTTTGACTCCCATTTCTCTAATTTTTAATGTGGCTTCATAACCATCCATAACTGGCATTTGCAGGTCCATTACAATTAAGTCGTAATTTTTGTTTTCCATAATTTTATCAACGGCCTGCTTGCCATCTTCCACAACAGTTAAATTCATATTTGTCTTGCGAAAAACGAGTTCAAATAACATCCTGCTATTTTCTGAATCATCGGCAAGCAATATTTGTGGATTCTTTTTTCTAGTATTACTAATTATTTGATTCTGTGGAATAGAAAGCACTTCTGCCGGGCATTCCTTTAGTGGTAACGAAAATTGAAAAACTGATCCTTTTTCAATTTTTGAAGATTTTAAACGAAGTTCACCGCCCAAAGCTCTAGCTAATTTTCTAGAAAGTGCCAGACCGATCCCCGCACCACCTTGAGCATTTGTTATTAATGAGTGACCCTGCTGAAAAAATTCAAATATAGTGTCTTGATTTTCTAAAGAAATGCCATAACCTTGATCTACAACTTCAATATATACTTTTTTAACTCCGGCCTTAATATCCTGCCTTATAGACAAGTTAATTTCTATCTCTCCTTTTTCTGTATACTTTATAGCATTATCAATTAAATTATTTAAAATTTGTCTTACTTTAACACTATCTGCCAACAAATATTTGGGGAACGTTTTTGAAACATTAAAATTTAATTTTAGATCTTTTTCTTCAGCTTTTTTAACAAATGAACTTACCGCCGATTCTATTTCATTTACCATATTAACTTTTACTTCTTGAACAAATAACTGCTTGGCTTCTATTTTTGATAATTCAATCACATTACTTATCAATTGAAGTAGATAGTTGCTATTTTCAAATATTTTATTTAAGTAAAGTTGTGTTTTTTTAGGTAGATTCCTTTGACTTTGTGCTAATTCAGAGAAGCCAATGATGGCCGTTAAAGGTGTTCGTATTTCATGGCTCATAGAGGCCAGAAATAATGTTTTTGATTCATTTGTAGCGTCAGCATAGGCATTTTTGCGGCTGAGTTCAAAAAAATGATCCGTTAAGTATCCACTAATTGTTGAAAGAGCAGATATAAACATTAAAAACCTCATTAAGCTATCCCCAGACTGATAGCTAATAACTGGGTAAATTTCAGGCGAGAAAGAAATTATCGTAATACATACTAAAGAAATGAGTATGGTTGAAAATGTCGAAAAAATAAAACTACTTACAAATATTGCATTTGCTATATGAACTAACAATTGTACGGCCTGAGTTTCTGTTAATACAAAACTAGCAGAATACATCAGTATAAAAATCATAAATATAACCCACGAAAGGCTCACATAATAGGAGTAACGGGTTCTACTTAGTAGATAAAAGATTCCCTTCAAGATAATTGCAATATAAAAACTGTATTCAATCTTAGCTGTAACCTGGGGCATTGTATATGTTGACCATACAAAAGAAACTATAGTTAAAAATATATACAGCAATATTAATGTAGAAACCATAGTGGCTCTGTAAGCTGCTTTTTCATCAGTAATATATTTTGAAGGAGCAACAAGTAGGTAGAGTTTTGATCTCACTCTAAACCAGAACTCATTCAATTTAGCTTTTGTTGAACTATTAAATTTTAGCAACTATGTGACTCCTACAAGAAAGTAAAAATATAATAGAGAAGTCTTCACAATAATTTTATTATTTATGTGATTTATGTGTATATTTCTAAACAATTTATCGTATACAATTTGCATGTATTTTCAAAATGATTTCTCATCCTCAATTAATTATATTTTTATTATTAAATTTTTGTATTTTTTGCCAAGCACTAGCACATAATGTTCTTAAACCAAACATTTCAACCAATACTTGTGAAAGTTCACTTTTACCTCCAGCTATCAATAATAATGAATTAGATCAAGGTTTCTCAGAAAAAATTCCTAAACATAGAGTATTCAGAGTCTTTTACTTTAAAGGAGAATGGTATACTAAATACGTGAATTACTCAGTAATTAATGATCGAAAAATTATAATAGAGACATTGCATTTCGAAGTCCATAAAGGTCTCCCCAAAAATTGGAAGTTAAAGTATATTAAAGAACTCACAGACAACCCAGAAGATGTTTATTTATTCACAAAGAAACATCCTCACTTATTTTATTCTATTGAGAGATTTAATAATATTTACTTGCCACTCATCGGCATGGCAAATGAACAATTCGAAAAAAGGAGAGGATGGGGGCGCAAATTTTCCCTAAAGAATATAACTGTAGCTTTGGAAAATCTCGAAAACTCAATTTATGTAGTTGTTAAAAACCAAGTTGGTCAAGTCTTAGGTGGCATTAGAAATATTGCATTTTCTGAATTTAAGGAAAAACTTCCTATGGAAATTTATTTAGATGTTGAGTTGCCTAAGTTAGGACTCATAACCGACCTAAATTATAGAAAATATTGGAAAAACGAAATAGGCGCTTATGTCATTGACCGAAAGCTCCCAAAAGAAATGCGCACAACAGTGATATTAGCACTATGGACACAACTTTTAGAAGAACTCATGCATAAGCAAAATTTTGTAAAGAACATGCACAAGCAAGCTTTTTTTACTTATGCAGATAAGCCTTTTTTATATACATCTTTAGGCTTCAAGCGATTGAGAGTCTATAAGTATAAAGGTAAGTGGGTTGATTATTCACATTTAGAAGAAAAAGACATACCTGGTATTATTGTTGATGACGGGGAATCAAAAACTGAATGGTGGCCATTGGTTTTTTTACCCAGTTGGATTTCTGGATTAAAAAAACGCTTCAAAGAAGAAGACCTTTCCGGCACTCGATTGCAAAAAATATTAAATATTCATCATTTACTTAGTGATGAACACATAGGCAATTATCAATTTGATGCTTTATTTTCTTATTTAATACAGGATCTTTTGAGTCCCAACAAAGATGAAGTTATAAATGCCTCAAAAACCATCCAAGAATTAATTATGCCCTACATTGAATATCAAATTAATCTTTTTGAAAACAGTAACTATACTGAAAGAATGGACATTAATGAATTAGACTGGTTAAAGCGAAACTCTGACAATATTTTAAATTTATTAATAGTCATAATAAATCAACAGGTTTATAAATTAAAAGGAACTGAACTTGCTTATTTAGCTGAGCTTATTGGAAAAATCACAACACTTCCAATGTCTCACCTAAGAGTTTTAAACATTGATCAATTATTGAATAGTTGTTTCTGGCCAATACTCAACTTCCGAGATATTAAAGCTACTACATATTTGCTACGGGCTATTAATCAAAACAACGATAAATCACCTGATGAATGGCTAAAAATGATTTCGTTTCCTTTAAATGCTGAAACAACAAAAGTTTTGGCTAAAAGTTTAATAAAAGATCGCGATCAACTAAAAGTGTTAATTGAATCATTGAGAACTGTAATTTTTGAAAAAGTTGAATTAAAACAAGAAAAAATGTATCTAAATAGCGACAATGAATCTCTACCTTGGGTAAATACTATTAATAAGTTGGAAGAGTTAAATATAGAATCCCCTTTAATCTTCAAATACATTTTTATGTTAGCCGTTGGAAAACAAAAACTTTTAGAACAAAGAACGGCCCAGTAATTGCAATTTAATTAAAATCGAAAATGTATAGAAATTATCTCGTAAGATAGGTCATCTTACCGACAATTTTTGTCACATTGTAATTGTTTAAACACATTAAAAACACCTAATAAGGTTTGCTGTAAATGTTAAAAAAGACGATCAATAAATTTATTCTAATTCAGCTACTTTCCCTTTTACCTATTAAATATGCTTACTCTCATGCTTTTGATACAATACCTCTATGCACAGGATCACATAGAGAGGTAGCTAATTGTTTAAATAACTATGCTGTTGAAATTTTATCTAAGACTGATTTACAGGGAAATTTAAATCCTTTACAACTAGATCTTGATGAAGAACTTTCCCTCAAAGGAAGAAGTGTATTTTCTAGCCAATTAAAAAAATTGAATGATTTTTCAATTAAAATAGATCTGTTTAATAAAGAATGTTTTAATTTATCTACAAAAGGAAGCTCTAGAAAACTTTCTAGGAGAAAACAAAATAAATTTTCAAATAGAGATATAAGAGTCATCCTGTTGACAAAACAAATACGTGAAAGTGCTATATTTATTAAAAATTATTTAAAAAGCACAATGGGTGCAAAATACGGAGCTTTCCAAATTGATTCAATACAGTTATGTAGTCAAGACGGTCTTGATAGAGTTTTAACTTATAATTCAGGCACATTATACTTAGGCATAGATCCCTATGATGAGGACAGTATATTGAGTGCAAAGACTATAAAAGAGATGTGGAATAACCGAGAACATTTTAGAAATCAAAGTTGGAGCGTAAGAGCCATGAAACATGCCGGCATGCACTGGATGCCCTCTTGGATTTCTGAGCTTTTAGCATCAAAGGCCGTAAAAGAAGAAGTTTTAGCCGAAAAATTATGGCTAATTTTTAATCCTATTGGCACATTTAGATCTGAATTTAGAAGAAGCCTAAGTTTCACTCAAGATATATTAACTGAAAAAGTCGTAAATAAAAGATCTTCCTTGATCAAACAATTAAACCATAAAATATTCTCTCAGAGTCTAAAAACAAAAATTAAAAACCTAACTCAAAGTGAACTGGATTATTTATTTGAAAAATGGATTTATAACCTAATGAATCCTAATTTGGCAGATAATATTTATCAATCAAGTTTACAGTTAGGATTTGAGTCAATAGATATTGTTGTGGAAAGACACAATGAGGGTTTTATAAGCGTAACCAACTGGCATGCCATTCTAGCTGGCTTGGATATGCTTCCCACCACATCCATCCATAACCCTTACTTAAACCAAGCTATTCAAAAAACACAAGGAACAAATGACAACAAGCAAAAGACATTAAGAATTCATCATAAGCAAACTTCTGATTTATTTTTAAACGTCGATACATTTGATTTTGTGCATGCCTATTTAATGAATGTAAAACTGCAATTGAGTCAGAATTCCAACCAATTACCAGTTATTACCTTGTACCAAACACTTGAAGAAGAAGGCTACATAAATTCCGACATTGAAGAGTCCATCTCAATAAACTAAAAACCAAACCGCCTCAAGTCAAATACTTGCTTTACTTTATTTAAATAAAGTGAATAAAATCTCATTAGTTTAAAAATCCAGGGAGGGGATATGAAATTATCATTTTTATTTTTACTAAGTATATTATTTCTACAAATAGGTTGTTCTTCAGATAAAAAGAATTCAGCACCAAGCTACACACCACTAACCAATGAGCAAAAGTTAGAATTATTAGAATTTACACAATCACTAAGTGATTTAAGTGCAGCAACTTCTTCCGTTGGTGAAGTACCAACTTTAATTACAAAATCAAAATTATTTTTTAATGTTTCCACACCCCTATCTACGTTCCATCTTCAAGAAAATAAAACTTCATCTGAAGTAAATCGTGGAATATCACAAAAACGAAGACAGAAAATAGATAAACTAAAAGGGTCAATGGATGAGTGCCTATTAACTCACAATATTGATGATATTTTACCCAAAAATCCTGATGAAGAGATAAATTTAGATGATATAATAGCAAAATTAGAAGAAGGTATTTTTCTTGAGATCTATGGTAACACCTGCCCAATATTAATGTCTGCTGAAGCCAATATGACTATCAACCAAACCGCCAACTCAGCCAATGGTGGTGCAAAATTCAAATTTTTATTCACAGATGCTGAGTTAGCTGAAATAGCAAGAATTCAAAGTGCTAATCTAAATGCTAATTTTAATATTTTAGGCTCACAAGCCGGTTTAAATCTATCAACTACATTAAATGGTGAAGTCAGCCATTTAGATAAGGGACTGGTAAAGATTGCTGCGGCCATCAACGGTACTGACAATTCTCAAGGCGGAAGAGCCACTTTTAAAATTACATATACCTTTCCTAAGTTCACTGCAGTGGGTGATATTGTATTCAATATAAATTATCAGAACGGAACTGAGTCTACGACTTACTTTATTAATGGGGTCGCCGTTTCTGAGAATGAATTCAACCAATATTTTTCAGGTTTATTTTCAAGTGAACTGGAACCTTCACCAATTGCTAGTGAGTCTAACTAAAGCCATTTTCAATAGATCAATAAATAAAAATCTCCATCAATGATGGAGATTTTTATTTTGATGCGCTTTCAACTTAAAATCTTTAGTAATAATATAATCCGACTTTTCACTAAACATTTTAACAATCTGATGTTCTTTTTCCAAAACTTGCTCAATTAATTCGGTTTGCGGCTCGCGCAATCTAGCCGTTCTGTGAATATGAGTATCAACATATGTTCTTTCCAAGAAAAATGTTTTATGTACCTGTTTTAACAAACAGACATAAGTACCTTCAACAATAAGCACCTCTAAATCTTTGGGAATATCATTTTCAATCATGCATAGTTGATTATCTTTAAAATGCATTTCTCTAAGTTCAAAATCACGGTTACCCAATTTAATAAGTTCGATATGCTGATCAAGTAAGGTTAGATCCACCTCACTGGGCCCCACGTGCTCTAAACTTTTTTGTCGAAGCTCACTTGTGTTCTGTGGTGGTAAACGAAAGTAATCATCCATTTGTAGTAAATAAGTTACCACACCTGAACTATTAAGGGCTTTTTCAATAGCTTTACTAATAACTGTCTTTCCACTCCCCGATTCCCCACAAAAAGCAATAACTAATAAACTTTGCTTTTGCCTCAAAGAATGAACTTCCTTTAAAATGCATTGAACTAAATTTTCGTCCGCTTTTGATGTATCTATATCTTCACCTAACAAATTAATCTCCGCGTCTTTTTATTTAACAAGTTATACAAAGCTAATGGTGTTGCTGCACTCCAAGCGCAGGGTTCCGTACCCTCTCCCTCTAAAGTGACTCCATGAAAATACTCTTGAAATCTATAATTATTCGCCGAGATCACTTGCACTAAATCTTTACATATTTTTTCAGATTCTTCTTTTAAATTGTTATAATACAAAGCCAGACCCCACAGACCATTTAACATAGGCCACACTCCTCCATTATGATAACAATGAGGAAAATTTTTAAATTCTGGACCGGCCATATTCAATAGACTTGAATATTCATTATCAACTTCTTTCACCACTGGACTGAATGCAGGAATTAAAGTCGTGTTATTAACTCTTTGCTCAGAAATAAATTTTATTGTGTCCGTCATTTGCTTTTTTGTATTTAACTTTAATAGCCAAGTTAAAATATGTGCAAAAAAGTCGAATCGTTCATCATGCGAACCTGGCTTATATCCACAAAGCCAAAATTCTTTTTCATTTTGCCAAAATTTAATTTGTATTAATTCTTCTAATTTCTTTGCGTAACTCTTAACTTGGGTGTACTTTTCGTAGCACCTCAATGCCCACAAGCGAACCAGTTGATCATATAAAAGATAACCCTCAACATTGTAATCATCTGCCCAATTTCCACCTTGTGGGACGTAAACAAGTCCACCAAGGTTCATCTCCAAACAATTATATTGTTTTAAGGCTTTTTTAATTACTGGCATTAGCTTTTTTTCAAGATCCGGTTCTGCTTTTAATACATGAATCGCACCTATAACGAACCAGCCTAATGTATCTATACGACCAACTGTTGAACCATAACTTACATTTATAACTTGTAGTTTTTCATCTAATTCAATATTTGAGGGAATTTCTCCGTTGGGACCTTGATGCTTAGCTAGTTGTAGGATAGACATCTTCAAAGAATCAGAAATTTTTTGATCTTTTATAATCCATCCCATAAGACCACAAATTACTGAATCTCTAGTCCAAATTCTTTTGTAATTGCTAATTTGGGTTACACTGGCGACTATTCCATAACTATGACAAGCTGCATGCATGGTATTTTTCGCAGTTTCATAAAACTTTTTCATTAATAATTCCTAATTGATAAACATCTCATATTTTTTCTTGAAATTTCAACAGCTATTGTATTGGTTAAACCCTATGAATTTAAATGCCATCGACTTTTCAATTATTGCCATTTACTTTGCGAGCGTTTTAGCTATTGGTTTACTTATCGCGCGAAGAGAAAAATATAAAGATAAAAATCATCAAATAAATGATAGTGATTATTTTTTAGCTGGTAAATCATTGGGCTGGATAGCTATCGGCTCTTCTTTATTTGCTTCCAATATTTCTAGTACAACTTTAATTGGCCTTTCTGGAGCAGCCTATCTAACGGGAGTCTCCATTTCAAGTTATGAATGGATGGCATCTGTCGTGCTCATATTTTTTGCAATATTTTTTATTCCTTATTATGTTGGAAAAAATATATTTACCATGCCGCAGTTTTTGGAAAATAGATATGATGGAAGATTACGCAGCTATTTCTCTATTTTAACCGTTGTAGGCAATATTTTTATTGATACAGCTGGAACTCTTTACGCCGGCTCACTTGTTGTTAAATTCTTCTTTCCTGAAATTGAATTTTGGCAGTCGGCCACTCTACTTGCTATTATTGCAGGTGTTTACACCGCCGCCGGGGGACTCGCAGCTGTTGTTTATACAGATATAATACAAGCAGTCATTTTAATGGTGGGTTCTTTTATTATAACTTTTTTAACCTTTGAACAAATCAGCAATTGGTCAGACTTTCTCAACGCTACACCTGAAAAATATTTTAGTGTCATTCAACCACGAACTGATCAAGTGATGCCGTGGACGGGATTGGTTTTTGGAGTTCCTGTACTAGGATTTTACTTTTGGTGTACCAATCAGTTTATTGTACAAAGAGTTCTCGGTGCTAAGTCGATTGACCATGCTCGCTGGGGTTCTTTGTTTGCAGGTTTACTTAAATTGCCTGTTTTGTTTTTTATGGTTTATCCTGGTTTAATGGCTAGAAATATTTTTCCAGATCTCAGTTCGCCTGATTTAGTCTTCCCCACCCTTGTCAATGAACTGTTACCCATAGGAATTAAAGGTTTAGTTTTAGCAGGTCTTATGGCAGCAATAATGTCTAGTATTGATTCTACACTGCATTCAGCTTCGACTTTGATCACTATGGACTTTGTCAAAAAGTACAAACCAAATATGACACCACAACAGCTAACAAAATCTGGTCGTTATATCACGCTGGGTTTTATGGTCATTTCTATTTTATGGGTCCCCGTTGTGGCTTCCTTCGAGACACTCTTTCAATATTTACAAAGCGCTTTGGCTTACTTAGTCCCTCCGGTTGTATCCGTTTTTATATTAGGTTTGTTTTGGCGAGGAACAACTAGCCGTGGAGCTTTTTGGGGCATGATCATCAGCCATATTTTTTCACTGATTACTTTTTTAGCGGTAAAACAAAATTATATCGGAATCCATTTTTTAGAAATTGCTGGTATCTTAACATTATTTTCTTCTTTTCTCATTATTTTGCTAAGTCTCTACGACCCTCAAAAAATCACAACTCAGCAAAGTCATTTTACATGGTCCTTAGAATCAGTTAAAGAGCTTGAAAAGACCTTGCCAAATAAAAGCTGGTGGCAAGATTATCGACTTCATTCCGTTATTTTGTTACTTCTGACAGTTTGGCTAGTTATTGCTCACTGGTAGTTGGAACTGGATTGGAATTAAAAAAAAGCAGAAGTCTTTTATTAAGCTTCTGCTTCTTTTTCATCTATATCAACTCCAGATTCTTGATTTTTCTTATTGTACTCTTTAATTTTTACGGCATCAGGAGACAGTAAAACAAATAGCTGGCGACCCTCTTTTTTAGGAGCCGTTTCAACCACTGATATTTCAGCAAGATCTTTAGTTAATTTTTCTAAAAGTTCAAAGCCAATTTCTTGGTGGGCCATTTCACGTCCCATAAAACGTAAATTTATTTTTACTTTATCGCCTTCAAGCAAAAAACGCCGAGCATGCTTTAACTTGGTATCTAAATCATGCTGTTCAGTACGAGGTCTCACTTGAATTTCTTTAATTGTAATTACACTTTGCTTTTTCTTGGCAGCGGTTTGTTTTTTCTTATTTTCGTATTTCCACTTACCATAATCCATGATTTTACAAGTTGGTGGTTTAGCATTGGGAGCTATTTCAATTAAATCGAGCCCACGACTCTGCGCCAATTGAAAAGCTTGATCAGAAGACATCACTCCTGCCATTTTGCCTTCTTCATCAATCAATCTAACTTCAGAAGCACGTATTTCTGCATTTACTCGATACTTCTCATCTCTTCTAACGGTGCTCTTACCTTTTCCACCTTTTTTATTATTGTTGTTGTCTCTGATAACAACCTCCTTATTCAGACACAAGCCAAGAACTTGTTAAGTCTCTATTCTTAATTTCTATGACTAATTTTTCACTAAACTCTTTAAAATCTAAACCATACTTTGTTTCCCCATTGGGCAAACGCACAGAAACTGTACCGGCTTCTTTTTCCTTATCTCCAATAATTAACATGTATGGAACTTTTTGCAATTGCGCTTCTCTAATTTTAAAGCCTAATTTTTCACTGCGTGCATCGTGTTCCACGCGAATATTAAGTTCAAAAAGTTTATCTCTTAATTCTTGGCAATAATCATCTTGATCTGATGTTACATTCAAAATTTTTACTTGAAGGGGTGAAAGCCACGTCGCCAGACGTCCAGCTGTGTGCTCTAAATAAACGCCAATAAATCTCTCAAAGGAACCTAAAATCGCTCTATGAATCATTACTGGTTGATGATCTTTATTATCTTCTCCAACAAAAGATAATTCAAAAGCATGAGGCATGTTAAAGTCACATTGCATAGTTCCCAATTGCCATTCACGCTCTAGGGCATCGATAAAAATAATATCAATTTTCGGTCCGTAAAAGGCTCCGTCCCCAGGATTGACTATATAATCCATATTTAAACTTTTTAAAGCTTCTTCAAGAGCCGCTTCAGCTTTATCCCAAACTTCATCTGAGCCCATCCTTTTTTCCGGGCGTGTAGATAGATAGACTTTGTAATTAGGCATTCCTAGTTGGCCATAAACCTCACCTAACATCTCCATAACGCCTTTTATTTCAGCTTGAAGTTGATTCATGCTACAAAATATATGGGAATCATCTTGGCAAAAAGATCTCACACGAGTTAACCCATGCATAGTGCCACTGCGTTCGTGGCGATGTAAACGTCCAAAGTCTGCCACTCTCCATGGCAAATCTCGATAAGACTTTAAATCCATTTTATATAGTAAACAGTGACCGGGACAGTTCATAGGCTTTACAGAAAATTCTCTTTCATCTATCTCTGTAAAATACATGTTTTCGACATAGTTATCATAGTGACCTGAAGTTTTGTACAACTCTACATCATAAATTTGTGGAGATAAAACCTCTTGATAACCATATTTTCTATATAGTTCTTGAATATACTTTTGTAATTCTCTGTAAATTATTGTGCCATTGGGTTTAAAAAAAGGAGAGCCTGGAGCTAATTGTGAAAATCCAAATAAGCCCAACTCTTTTCCCAACTTGCGGTGGTCTCTTTTTTTAGCTTCCTCAATATTGTCGAGGTATTTATTTAAATCCTTTTTATCATTAAATGCAGTGGCATAGATGCGTTGTAGTTGCGGATTTTTTTCATCACCGCGCCAATAAGCTCCTGCTGTGTGTAGTGTTTTAACCGCTTTGATCTGCCCCATTCTTTGTACGTGAGGTCCACGACATAAATCAAACCATTCGCCTTGGCGATAAATTCCAACTTCTTTTTCACCGAGATCTTTAATGATTTCTACCTTAAAACGCTCCCCCATTTTTTCAAAGACTTCAATAGCTTTGTCTGTGGGCCAAATCTCTCTAACCACTTGGTCATCACGTTTTAAAATCTCGTTCATTTTTGCATCGATTTTTTCTAAGTCTTCGGGTGAAAAGTTTCGTGGTGAATCAAAGTCATAAAAGAAGCCATTTTGGATAACCGGACCAATAGTGACTTTTACATCTGGCCATAACTCTTGTACGGCCTGAGCCATTAAATGGGCCGCCGAGTGACGAATCACTTCTAAGCTTTCGGGATCTTTCAGAGTAATAATTTTTAAACGAGTCCCATCAACCAATTTAGTACGTAAATCGACAACATCTTTTTGTCCATTGAGTTGTGCCCCGACGGTAGCTTTTGCTAAGCCTGCACCAATGCTTTCAGCCACATCGAGAACTGTAGGTTCTTGATCGAATTCTTTTATTGAATTGTCTGGTAATTGAATGCGCACTACTGACATGAATTACTTAGTCGTTGTTTTTAACATGAATATTATTTGAATGGGCGCAGAAAAAAATCTCATAAACTTTCTTATAACTATTTTCTTTAATTTCAGCAATGTTTTCGGTGCTGCACTCTTAGTTGTGGACGCGCAGCAACAAAAAAGCAGGCTGAAGATTTGTTAGTCTACTCACAAAGATTTAGTCTGCTTTGAGGCGCAAGGAGGAAGCTGTGCAAGGGCACCGCGACGACGATGCAACAAAAAAGCAGGCTGAAGATTTGTTAGTAGACCACGTGGTGGTGCATGGATTCGGCTATCCTCGGATCCCTATAAGCCACAATCGAATGCTTACTTAAGAAGCGAGAAACAGCAAAGATAAACAACCCCATAAATCCTAAAAACACAAACACCTCAGTAATCCCAAATACTAAGTTGTGCTCCTTACCTACGTTGGGGTAAACCAACCAATAAAGATCCACAAACTGCATAATTAGAATTAAAAAGCTCACCGCCACAAGGTGGTTTAAACTTCTTTTCGCCCATTGAGGCAGCAATGCTAAAAATGGCACAATAAATTTAAATAGAATCAAAGCGACAGATACATAGCCCCAAGTTCCATGCGAGCGAGGTTCAAAGAAAATGGTTTCCTCAGGTAAGTTTGCATACCAGATTAACATGTACTGAGAAAATGCGATGTAAGCCCAGAATACTGTGAAGGCGAATAAGAATTTGCCTAAATCGTGTAAGTGGTTTTCGTTAACAAAACCGTTTAATCGTCCCTTAGCTGTTAGGTAAGCAATTACCAAAATAGTAAAGGCAATAGTGCTTTGAAAAAGACCTGCAAATGTATACACACCAAAAATTGTACTAAACCAATGAGGCTCTAAACTCATTAAGGTATCTACTGAAAAGAAAGAATAAGATAAGGCAAAAATAAGAATACAAGGAATAGCAACTTTTCCCAATCTTTCAGAAATACTAGCATCACCTGTTTGATCTTGTTTTAAAGAACCATTGACTAAAACTCTTGAAAAATAAATCCACAAGCCAAAAAAGCCAATTGTTCTAATCCAAAAGAAAGTCTGATTTAAGTAACTTGCTTTGTGTTGAAGCAAAGGATCACTTTCAACAGCTTCTTTATGAAGCCATTCGTATAAATGCCCAGCACCAAAGATTAATAGTATAATCGCCATTCCAGCGGCCCATGGTAGGTAAGAAGTGAATGCCTCAAAGAATCTTCTAACGTTTACAGACCACCCAGCACGAGTTAAATGATGTATTGAAGTTAAAAACAATCCACCTAGCGCTAAAGAAACAGTGTAAAACAGACCAATGAGATAAGCATGCCAAGCACGTTCAGCATTACCACTGGCTAGGGTAACTACAAAAGCTAAAACACCTATGGCCATTAATACAGAATAGAGTGTTTTTAATTTACTACTTACCTGAAGTGTTCCGGGATCTTTAACATCTACGGGTGTATCATGACTGTGACCCATTACTCATATCTCCTTGCTACTGACTCTGTTTTTGTAGAGTTCTTACGTAATTAACTACTGCCCAACGCTCTTTTTCGGTACGAACTTGATTTGCATAGTGGCCCATGGTTCCAAAACCTTTAACTATGGCCCAGTAAATTCGACCATCACTAAATTTTACAACTCTTTCTTCCAAAAAATTTCTGGGCGGCACTAACATTTTTAAACCGACAGCCCCTTTTCCGTTTCCGGAATCACCGTGGCACATACCACAATAGACGTCGTATTTTTTCTTACCCAACTCAATAATTTCAGGAGTGAAATCATTGGCCCAAGGATTTGTTAAGTTTTTCTCAGCATCTGAGAAATCTTCCATGTGCTTGATATATGGCTTTCCTCTCGGAACTGTATTTTGTGGAGGGACCAGTTGAGATCCCTTGCCATCTTTATTGGGATCCCAATCTTGTGCTTTTAAAGACACTTGATCAAACATATCAGGCATCAATTCAATATTTGTTTTATTATCCCCACCATTACAGGCAACGAGTAAAGAACTTAAACTAAAAAGAAGGACTTTTGACCACTTCATATTAAAACTCCGTCTTACGGGTATCAGTCGCTCCATGATCTTTAAAAATCTTTTCTAATTTTTGTGTATCATAGAATGTATCATCTTCAGGTACGAAAATAGCAAATTTATGACTGGTTAAATCCGGGTCAATAACTGGAGGATCCACCTTTGGCAGTCCACAAATAAACAATAAAGCTCCCACAGAACTCAGTGCAGCCAATAAAATCGTACATTCAAAAATGACTGGGATAAATGCTGGAAATGACATCATAGGTTTTCCACCTATGATGATGGGCCAATCTACTGCAGAGGTCCACCAAGTAAACCAAATTCCAAACAAACAACCAGCAGTACCAAAAATAAATGTTACCCAAGGAATGTAGGATCTTTTTAAACCAATAGCTTCATCCACAGCATGCATGGGAAAAGGAGTTATAGCATCAAATTTAGTACAACCAGCTTTACGTGCTTCATGAGCTGCTGCAATCATTTTGTGCTCGTCTTCCCAGATGCCAACAAAACCTTGTTTTGTTTTTGAGCGAAGTATACCTTCTATTTTGCTGACGATATTATCCAAAGACATTGATCTTATCTCCCTCTTCACGATTGACATAGAGAACAGGCTTAACTTCTGCCATTGAAATACTTGGTAGAGTTCTTATGTAGAGAAGGAACAGAGTAAAAAACATTCCAAAACTACCAAACAACGCTCCAAAGTCGAAGAAAGTCATATCAAACATACCCCAGTTAGCAGGTAAGAAATCTCTATGTAATGAAGTCACTGTAATAACATAACGCTCAAACCACATACCGATATTTACAAAAATAGAAATTATAAACATCGCAGGAATGGATCGTCTAAACTTTTTAAACCAGAACAATTGAGGAATAAAAACGTTACAAGTCACCATCGTCCAATAAGCCCACCAATAAGGACCAAATGCTCTGTTAACAAAAGCGTACTGTTCATAAGGAGCGCCAGAATACCAAGCAATAAAGAATTCTGAACCATAGGCGTAACCCACCATTAAACCGGTAGACATGATAATTTTATTCATGTTTTCCATATGGTTAAGAGTTACATAGTGTTTATATTTGGGCACGACTTCGCGGATGATAACCATTAAAGTTACCACCATTCCAAATCCAGAAAAGATAGCGCCAGCCACAAAATAGGGCGGAAAGATTGTTGTATGCCATCCCGGTAATTGGGCTACAGCAAAGTCAAATGATACTATCGAGTGGACTGATAGAACTAGAGGTGTCGATAGACCTGCCAAGAGCATATAAACCATTTCGTAATGGTTCCAGTTGCGACCAGTACCACGCCAGCCTAAAGATAAAATTCCATAGATCTTTTTACGAAGAGGATTTTTTGCACGATCTCTAATTGTTGCTAAATCGGGAACCAATCCAATATACCAAAAAACAATCGAAACCGTCGCATAAGTAGAAACAGCAAAAACGTCCCAAATCAGTGGTGACCTAAAATTCACCCATAAAGGTCCTCTTTGGTTAGGGTAAGGTAACAACCAATAAGCTAACCAAGGGCGACCAGTGTGAAGAATTGGAAATAAACCTGCTGTCATAACTGCAAAAACTGTCATGGCTTCGGCTGATCTAGCAATCGACATCCGCCATTTTTGTCTAAATAAAAACAAAATAGCTGATATTAATGTTCCTGCGTGACCAATACCAATCCAAAAGACGAAAGTGACGATGTCCGTTCCCCAACCCACAGGAGAGTTTACCCCCATAAGTCCCATACCTGTGACAACTATAGCGGCTAAAACACAAAGGTAAAAAATAAGCACACCTTTGGCCGTTAAAAGAGTTACAAAATAAGGCAGTCCTGGAACATTTTCCACCAATGAACTTATATCATCAGTTATATCTTTATATGTCTTTTTTCCCCAAACAAGAGGTGCACGTTTAATCATGAGTGACCTCCTTTATTGTGGCTGTCGTGACCATGATGATCTCCACCTTTTAGTTTTTCACTGTTACGCACTTTGTATCTATAGCGCAAAGCAGGTACAGTATTTAATTCTTCAAGTAATGAATAAGTTCTTACATCTTTAAACGCTTTTGAAACTTCACTTTCAGGGTCATTCATGTCACCAAAGACAATAGCGTTAGCCGGACAACTCTGTTGACAAGCTGTTACCACTTCTGAAGCTTTGAATTCTTTAGCTTGGGCAACGGCTTCTCTTTTCTTATCTTTTATTCTATGAATACAGAAAGTACATTTTTCCATCACCCCTCGATGTCTAACTGTCACTTCTGGATTTAGCGCCATATGCAAAGGAGATTCAATTTTAGTATAACTAAACCAATTGAAACGTCGAACTTTATAGGGACAGTTGTTTGCACAGTAACGAGTTCCCACACAACGATTGTAAATCATATCGTTAGTGCCCTCATCACTATGCGTGGTCGCGGCCACCGGACAAACTGTCTCACAAGGTGCATTATCACAGTGTAAGCAAGCCACAGGTTGGAAAACTGTATCCGGATCTTCAGGGCTTCCCACATAATATCTATCTATCCGCATCCAAGTCATTTCACGACCTTGTAGCATATACTTTTT
>JAGRAE010000053.1 GCA_020435005.1 Bdellovibrionales bacterium | reverse complement strand
CTGCCACTGCAGGCAAATGTGAAGATGTTCCCGCAGGTATTCCCAATTTACCATTTCCAGTATCATTCCCCCAACAGTAAAGAACATTATCACTATCAATGGCACAATAGTGGTTAAATTTTCCCGTTACTTGAGTGAATGGCACGGTTGGTGCCCCATCATTATCTTTAATAACTATACTGGCATCTGCATTTTCAGCAAACTTTGCAATAGACTCTATACTATTTGTACCCAGTACTATTGCCACAGTCTCTGTAGATTCAACATCAGTATCTTCAATCACATTAAAACTCACAATCTTTTCAGTTTCACCCGGAGCAAAAACTACACTTGAACCACTTAAATTATGATCAATACCAAATGTACTAAGACCGCTGGATGTATAGTTAACTGTAATTGAGTGCGGAGAGACTTCACTCAATTGAATTTTAAACTCAATATTAGTTTCACCTTCATCGACTAATATTTTATCTGAACTTACAGATATTTCACTGGGATTTTTATCTATAAACCACTCAAACTTTGTGGCTTCATTAAATGGTTGATCCGTTCCATCAATGCTGCGTCCGACTACACACAGTAAATACAAACCATCTGACCAACTGCCTGTTGACAATGTGACCTCAAGGGCTTGATTGCGCCACGGACTGTAATCTGCCTCTACACCACAGTCTGTTGATGTTTTTAAACCTACCTTAAATTTATAAAGCATTAAATCTTTATTGCTGACGATAATTTGTTCTGATGTACTATTAGTTATTGCATCCGGAGTGTCGTACAATTTTGCATAAAAATCTGGAACATAGTTATCCGGAGATTTTGGTTGTTCAGGTTCTGGTGAAACAATCACTTTGTTTACCTGGCGACAAGATGTAATACTTAATATAAGCCATAGCCAAACAATCAAAATCTTCACTTAAGGACTCCAATCTAGATCCAAGTAAAACAAGCCTAAACGTTTTCGATTTATGCGATTAGCAGATACAACAACTCCTTGATTGTCTTTGGTGATCTCGTAACTGCCAATAAAATAAGGCGCAGAAAGATTTTCGTGAATTTTCTTGCGTCCACTTCCGTCTATATTCACCTTATAAAGCTCTCCGACATTCACATCGTCTTGAAAAGCTAAGTATACAATAAAATTTTTGTCAGAGGAAAGCGCATAACTTTCTACACTACCGCCACTAATAATGGTACCGCTCAATTTAACTTTATTTGTACCATCAGTATTTATAGCGTATATTTCAAAAAGATTGGGATCGTCTTCATTAGCCATGTAGACCACACGCGTATCGTTAACTAATTTAAAATTGCTAACAATCGCACCTGGGGAGCTCAACAAATTATTATTGCTACCATCGAGTTCAGACACGTAAACTCCACCATCCACACGATTATAAACTACTTTATTAGTGCCACTTTGAGTAATCGAAAACTCCACTGAGTCAGCCGCAATTTGTACCTTTGCCCCTCCCGCGGAATTATCGGCATAGATTTGTTTTGAATCTAACCATTGATACACAATTTTTGTGGAATCATGTGAGAACACAAACTCCTTTACGCCATCAGCAGTTGATGGCGCTGTAGTTGTGAGTTTGACTTTGCCGGTGCCATCCACCTTTATAGAATACAAATGCATCGTATCGTTATCGCTATCATCGTGATAAGAATAAGCCACCCGCTGAGAATCAGGTGAGGCCACTATAGGCCCCAGTAAGGAATCGTAAAATGAGTCCGTAGTCACTAGATTAGCATAACTATTAAGCCCATCGGCAGAAACTTTACGAATGTATTGATTAAACATATCTAAATATACAACAGTGTTGCCATTGGGTAATAAAGTAAAAACATCATAATCTGGACGATGGGGACCTATATAAGTTTTTTCAAAGTTATTGTTGAAATCAATTTTATAAGTATGTTCATTATTTAAATCATCTTCATCAGCTGTGTATAATAAGATTGTGTTATCTTGAAAGAAGTTATAATAATCGACACCATCATTTCCCATGATATAACCATTTAATTTTCTATTGTCAGTGCCATCTAGTTTTACAGAATGAACTTCATTCCATAACGAAGAAAGACCATCGCCAAAATAAGCTACGTAGGGATTCCCGCCACCTATAAATTTAAAAGCATCAATACATCCTCCGCTCATTAGAGGATCATTTAATTGTTTTTGGCCACTGCCATCTAATTTAGTTGAAATAAGATTTACTTCTTCTAACTGATCATTAGACGCCATGTAAACAGCATACTGACTCGAAGGATCCACACCAAAAGTTATATTATCATTAGGCTTATCATAAGAATGGGCCATGGCTAAACTGATTTTTTTGGGGTAGGGCTGGCTTAAATCTTGATAATACAACTCTTGAGAAGAGGTAAAATATAAATTAGATAAAAACAAAGCCTTTGAGTACGCTTCATTAAATAAAATAGTACCTATGTTCACACCCAAAGTATTCACTTGATTGAGATCTCTTTGAGCTAAAAATACTTCTTGAACACCATCAACGTAGGCGTCTGATTTAAAATAAATTTTATTTGTATCTTGAGTGAAATTAATGATTTCAATACTACTTTGTGTATGAGTGGTCGAAAATAGTTTTTTAATACCTGTTCCATTTAAATGTCCTTGCCACAATTCTTTTTGTCCACTATCGTTTAAATCTGTAACTAACAAAACGGTGTTTTGGTCCCCAAGTATTTTGTAAGAATCTATCGAACCATTGATATCAATTCGACTTACAACTTTTGTCAGATTATTACCGTCTAAATCGACTTTATAAAACTCGAAGAAGTTATCTTGCTCGATGTCCGCTAAAAAAATAACTCTTTGCGTGTTATCACTCGGATCCGTCCACAGTTCATAACTAATAACATCCCTATTTGCATCAGGTAGATTAGGATTTAATTTTATGCGCCCGGTGCCATCCATATTTACTATATATAGTTCAAAAGCGTTGTCGTAATCGACATCAGCAGTATAAAGCACGCGAGCGTCATCACTAGTAATCTTAAATACAGTTGATGATACACTGCTGGTTGCCGGTAGTGCTTGGTTTAATTTAATAGGAGAGCCACTGCTATCTATGTTAGCAACGTACAACTCAATTTTATTATCTGTCTGGGCATCTCCGGCATAGACTATCTTTAAACCATCTGATGTTACATTGCCACAATGTGAGCTGTTCCAACAGACTAATGACCCCCCAGAAACTAAATTATCATTGATCCTTACGTGATTACTACCATCGGTATCCATAGTGAAAATTTCATTGCGTAAATCCACGTTGGAGTCCGCAGCATAAATAATTTTATTGGAAGCACTATTGTAGGAAAAATAATTTACTGTGGCTGTGGCTGGCATTACAGGAGTCAATAAGGTTTCGTTAGTCCCATCTAAACTCACAGAATACAAACCAATATGGCTTGCATCATCTGAGTTGTACAATACACTTAATTGATTGTTGTTATATTTTACAAGTTCATATTTAGGATAGTTTAAAGACAGGGCATGAGTGCTAACTTTACTTACAGAGTTGTTGATTAAATTTAAGCTATATATTTTTTTGTCAGAATCAAATAGAATATAATTTTGTTCTTTATAAAATTTAAAGCTACTTACAGAATATTTTCCAGGCGTTAAATAAGTATAGGTATCGCTGGCAATAGTATAGGCAACAATTCGTTTTTTAGGGGCCGCAGTTAAAAAGTAGACTTTGGATTCATCACTAGACCACGTGTAAGAAGTAATATCCCCTGAGTAGTAAACGTGATCACCAATAAACTTAAAATTTGTAATTCCTTCGATAACCGTGGGCTCATCCCCCCAAATGGCTCTCCTTGATTTATCTATATCCTCGGGAGTTTCCGGCACATAAGGGTCAACTTCTTTAGCGGGAGGGGCATCGGGCAATGGTTCTAATTGGCAGGCACTAGTTACCAACGCAAGTATTGAAACTAGTAATAATGAAAATTTCTTACTTAATTTAAGCATCGCCAAACGTCCACCTTTAAATTTAGATACATATTTATCGGCCAAAGTCGCGCCAGCCTTAAGGCTTTAAGTGCTTTAAAACTAATATTTGCTAAAATTATCGTTTCAATTTGAAGCAAATTACTTATAATTTCTACTTCTTCATAAAATCTTAAGAATTTTGCCTTTTGTCTTAAAAATTATGTTCAAGTTTGAGACGGCAAATTCCGAATAAATTCTTGAATATAATATAGAGGTGAAAATTGTCAGGGAAGGCAGTGATCAACATTCTATCTTTGCTAATTGTTTTAGCTATTGTTTCTTGTTCAAAGAAGGAAGCTGAGTTTCTTACTTTGCCAGTTGCTGAAGAAGACCTTGTATATCAAACAAACTATTACGTAGCTATTGCTGGAGGTGATACCAACCACCGCGGAGTCGCGCTTTATGACGAACAGGGTAACTTAGTGGATCTCATTAAACACTACAGATCTCCCACTGAACTTGGAACTCCCCGCGGGTTGATTCAATTTGATAATGATAATCTTTTAGTGGCACTTGACAATACGGATCGAATTGAAAATATTAACCTAGACACCTTTACCAATAGTTCCTTTTTTTCAGGAGGGACTCTGTCGGGAAATATTTACGACATCGGCATTGATTCACTCCAAAATATTTATGCCATAGAATCTAATGTGGTTGAGAAATTTGATATGCTAGGCAATCAAACAACTCCCGTCTACATAAATACAACAGTAGGTAGTTGTACTCTAAACAACCCACGCCAGTTAGTTATAAATAGTAGTAATGAAATGTTAATCACTAGTTACAGCAACAACCGTATTCTTCATTATGATATATCTAGCACTACTTCTAGCTGCTTAACATCTACAGTGGTTGCTAACAATCCCTATGGCATAATGGTACATAGCAATGGTTCTATATACTACAACACTTGGAGTGATGATCAAATTTACAGAGCCAATGCCGACGGCTCTGGTGGAGTCGTTGTTTTTGCCACTAACACAACTATTCTCAACAATCCCACCGCCATGGTTGAATTGCCCAATGGCAATATTTTAGTAGCTTCAAGTAATACCGACTCGGTTGAAGAGTTTGCTGAAGATGGCACCTATATTGGCACTTTTATTTTAGACACACAGTCTTTAAATATTACCGACATGGTTATCATTACAAGGGAGGAACTGGTTGAATAAATTCCTAGTTACTCTCTTTTTAGTTTTTCTATTACCAATATATTTTGCACAAGCCGAAGGCGTCAGTTTTGAGGCCGCACTGGGCACACCTGAAGTGACACTACAAAACCCCAATGGTACTGAAGCTATTTATTCAGGATTAAGCGTTAGTGGAAAGCTTTATTTTCCAATTTATGGCAGCAAATTTTTTACTTCGAATATTGTATTTTCAGGAAGGTATATTGATTTAAACAATAACAGTAGCACTGACAGCCAACAGGAAACCGGCAATCATTTAGGTTTTGGCGGTGGACTTCATTTTAAAGTTTATCGCTTTACATTGGGATACAATTATCACACTGTAAAAGCCAGACATTTTTGGGTGGGAAATATTAATAATCAGTACACTGAGTTTGACTACAATTTAGGATCTTATTATTTAGGTTTAGAATTTATGTTTTCCAAGCAATTTGGCGTGAGCCTTACCTATGAAACAGCCAATGCCAATACCGTCATTGAAAACAATGACGTTCCCTATCGAGAAAATACTTATTGGCTTCACTTACGCTTTGATACACTAGCCCCTATTGGTCGATTTTTGGGACTACTTTTTAGGAATTAGATGTAAGCAATGTTTCCTTATTAAAGTGTTACTTCAACAGGCCTTATGCCCTCAGCTGACGCCATACTATTCTGAATTTTAGGCAATTCATATATAGAAGCCGCTTGAATTTTGGACATATAAATCAAACCTCCACCAGGTCTATTGATATTGCCATTTTGAAAAATAAAATCAAATAGTTCTTCACCCTGATGTTCATCATCGGCGATTAAAGTCACAATTTCTTTCTCCACCGCATCGGGTATACCTGTGCGTGGATTGTCTACATCGTGCACATCAAATCCTCTAGCAAAGGCAAAATTTGCACGAGTCACGCCTTTATCAAAAAGTTTTTTTAATAAGCCCAAAGCTTCACCTTTGGGTAAAATACACGTAATAACTTTTCCATTGTGTTGCAGTTTTTCCATTAAGCACGACCTTCAATTTTATCCAACACTTCACCAGGTATAAAGGTGGCTGCCTTTTCAAGCGGTGTCATATATATAAAACCTTTTCCCGGAGTATCTAATTGACCAGCCATATACATTCTCTCAAAGACATAATCAGATTGATCATGAGAAACGATTATATTAACAATTTCTTTTTCCACTTCCACTGCGACACCCAATAAACCTAGTCTCTCTCTCACACCCGATCCACGAGCATAGTAAACTGTTGCTCCTTGAGCACCCGCTTCGCGCGCAGCTTTAACAATTGTATCTCCTTGTCCTTTTTCGACAATACAGGTGATTTGCATACACTCCGTTAAAACGGTAAAATTTCTTTGTTGATAACTCATTCCCTCTCCTATGCGGTTGCTTGTGTTCCTAAATCAGATGCTTCAGCTTTTTGTGCTTCTACTTTTGCCGCTTTTTTAGCGGCTTTCTTTTGTACAACTAAACCCATAACTAAAACCGAAATGATGGGGCAAATAGAAGCCATTGATAAAATACCAAAGCCCTCTATTACTCCTGTAGCATTACCAAATCCTAAGCCCATAGCTAACACAAGAGGTACAGTTACCGGTCCAGTCGTTACGCCCGCACTGTCCCACCCCACATTAACAAATTCTTCTGTAGATAAATACGTAAGCAATATTAAAAACAGATAACCTGGAATTAATATATACATAAGTTGTAAATCAAAAATAAGCTTAACCACACCTATTGTAATGCCAATGGCGACACCTGTAGATACGGCATACATCAACATTGATTTTTTAAAAGCCCCGTTGGTTAAGTTTTGTACCGTCATACCCAGAGCATTCAACGCTGGTTCAGCCAGAGTGGCGCCAAAACCTAAAAAGAAAGCAAATAACAAGGCTAAAAATAATCCCACTCCATACCAGTATAAAGGTGAATCTTGAACGGCAGCAATTTGCGTAAAAGCGGCTGGCACTAAACTTCCCGATTGATCGCCTAATTTAGCCAAACCATAAGTGAGTCCCACGTTAAACAAACCCATTCCCACTACGGCCAAAACAATTCCATAAGAAGTAATAAAGGCGTTGCGAATTTTTTCGCGCAAAACTAATTTCATAACGATAAACAAAAATATTACGAGAGGAACTATCGCCCGAACAGCTAGAATCACTTCGACCCACGGCGTTTGTTCATACCAAGGAACGACACTTGAAACGTTGCCAACATTTTGAGCGGCCTCAATAATTTGTTCGGGAGTTACGGTAGCTGAAATAAATACGCCTAAACCCAACGCACCCAATATAGGAAACAATGAAGCTAATGTGACAATTCCAAAACCGGAAAGCGAAGAATCCCCTTTACCCACAGCGGAGGCTACACCTATACCTAAAGATAAAACCAGCGGCACTGTCACTGGCCCTGTAGTTACCGCACCACAATCCCAAGCCAAACCAATCATCTTTGCCAATTCAGGATCAAAAATACCAATGTAAGCAGTCAGTGCAAGTACGGGAATTAGACTGGCGTAAATTAAGGGCTTTAAACTCCAATTGTGAACAAAGCGAAGCGTCCCTAAAATAGCGGCTAAGCCCACACCCGCACCAACAACTAATACTAAAGCGTCTGAATATTGATTGAGAATCGCGTACAAATAAGGAGCTTTTTCCACTTGAACAATTTGTCCTGCGGCTTTTAACGCGCCAATGGCCGGCTCGGCAAAAGTTACACCCACCCCTAACAAAAATGCGATTAATAAAACAATCGGCAAGGGGGATTTAACAGGAAGGATATTGCCAATACTTTCTCCAAAAGGCATTAACCCTAACTTAAGACCTTCCATAAACAACATCAGTCCCACCATAACAGCAAATAAACCACCACCAATGATTACTGAATCAGTGACACCTTGACGTAAAATTAAAATTTGAAACAACACCAAATAAACTGCTAAGGGCACTACGGCTTTTAGCTGCTCCATAAATCTCACACTGGTATAAGGAGCTAATATTCTATATATATCTTTAGCTGAAACTTGAAGTTTTTGCAGAACCACTTTTTTACTGTCTTTGGGTTTTGGCGCAAGCTTATTGTAACTCACTTGCCTCTGTGAAACAGAGTTGGCCCTTAAATAATCGCCGAAACGAATTTCTTTCATCTCTACCGTCCTTGGTGACTGTCACTAAACTTTTTCTAAGTTAATGTATTTATTAAATTTTAATATGACTGTTTGGGCAGTCAAGATGACTTGAATTAACTAGCCCCTAGACCTTTATCTAACTTTATCGAGCTCTAAATATTTTGTGAGTTTTTTAACGCCCAAATAGAAGGGAAAGGTATCCAATAAAGCGGCCACAACCTTAAACAAATAATTAGAACCCATTAATATTAAGATTTCTTTAATGCCCATATCCCCTCGCCACCACACAGCTCCAAAAGTAATGGCTATCACCATAAAAGAATCCACTAATTGTGAAACTATGGTACTAAAGTTATTACGCAACCAAAGGTGCTTGCCTTTAGTAAGTTCCTTCCAAAAATGAAAAAGTTGAACATCACAAAATTGAGCCGCTAAATAGGCCATCATAGAAGCAAAGACTGAACCCACAGTGCAAGCATAAATTATATGAAAAACATCGATGCTACCAGTTACAACTTCGCCATTGGCCAAGGGCACCGGTTTGGCTAAGAATAAAGTTTGCCAGGGAGGTTGCACTTCCGTGGGTACAGAAGGAATTTTATACCCTAAAAAAACTACGAGAATCATAAATAAATTGATAACAAAGCCAATCCACACCACTAAACTGGCCTTTTTCTTGCCGTACAATTCACTAATAAGGTCTGTACATAAAAATGTCAGAGGATATGGCAGAACGCCTACTGCTAAACTCAAGGGGCCTAACTGGATGAATCTGGTAATTCCCACGACGTTGAGCAATGTCATTGAGCCAATAAACACCGCCGCCAATATAACAAATACACGTTGACGCTTTTCTGATAAGGGATCTAAATCAGGCACTTGTGGAGTCATAAAATTTCCTTTAGAATGCTTGATATCATTCAACAGAAAGCGGCGCAATGAACAAATGGTTATGGCTAGATCTGGAAATGACAGGTTTAGATGTCGATAAAGAAGTGATAATAGAAGTCGCAGCTATTATTACCGACACTGATTTTAATGAACTCGGCGACTATCATTCTGTGGTCAAACAACCACAAGAATACCTGGACAATATGGATGAATGGAATACCAAACACCATACGGAAAGTGGCTTGGTCGAAAAAATTCCCGAGGGCAAACTTCCCCATAAAGTAGAAGCTGAGTTCTGCACTCTTATAGACCATCACTTCCGCGAAGAGCCGGCTATTATTGCTGGAAACTCAATTACACAAGACAGAATTTTTATTAAAAAGTATTTTAGAGAGTTAGAGTCGAGGCTCCACTACCGCATGCTAGATGTCACGGGGTGGAAAATTATTATGAAAGATAAGTTCGGCAAAGAGTATGGCAAGCGCAATAGCCACCGAGCTCTAGATGATATTCGTGAATCTATTGAAGAGCTCAAATACTATATGAAGTTTATAAATCTTGATGCCCCTGAATGATTCACTTTAAAATGACGACTAAAAAAAAGCGACAGTTTAATCTGCCGCTTTTTTTATGAAAACTTATCAATTTTTTAATAGCGGTAGTGTTCTGGTTTAAATGGTCCTTGCTGACTCACACCAAGATAACTTGCTTGTTTATCACTAAGCTTTGTCAATTTAGCACCCACAGCTGCTAAGTGAAGTGAGGCCACCTTCTCATCCAATGCTTTTGGCAATGTATAGACACCTACTTTATATTTTCCACTGTCTTTTTCTTTCCACAGCTCCATTTGCGCCATCACTTGGTTTGTGAATGAGTTACTCATTACAAAAGAAGGGTGTCCAGTTGCGCAACCTAAATTCACTAAGCGACCTTGTGCCAACACAATAATCTCGCGTCCATCTTTAAAAGTATGAATATCAACTTGAGGTTTAATTTCGCGAGCCTTTGTGTTTGCATTTAACCAAGCCATATCAATTTCATTATCAAAGTGACCGATGTTGCAAACTATAGCCCCTGTTTTCATTTTTTCAAAGTGAGGTTGGGCTACGATATCACAACAGCCAGTGGCTGTTACAAAAATATCAGCCACTGGTGCCGCCTCTTCCATAGTCGTTACCACATAACCTTCCATAGCCGCTTGCAATGCACATATAGGGTCAACCTCAGTTATGAGAACTTTAGCACCATAACTTTTCATAGATTGAGCACAACCCTTACCCACATCACCATAACCAGCGATGACTACGGTTTTACCCGCCAACATTACATCTGTTGCGCGCTTAATTCCATCAGCTAAGGACTCGCGACAACCATACAAGTTATCAAACTTTGATTTTGTTACAGAATCATTCACATTAATGGCTGGAACTTGTAACTTTTTAGCTTCATACATTTTCACTAGGTTGTGAACACCAGTTGTAGTTTCTTCAGAAATTCCAACAATATTTTTGAGCAAATGAGAAAATCGCTCTTCATGCATCATATTGGTAAGATCGCCGCCATCGTCAAGGATAAGGTCAAAACCCTCTTCGCCCCATCCTAAGATAGTTTGTTCAATACACCAGTTGTATTCTTCTTCGGTCTCACCTTTCCATGCAAAAACAGGAATTCCTGAGGCAGCGATAGCTACGGCAGCGTGATCCTGAGTTGAAAATATATTACATGAAGACCAACGAATTTCAGCTCCAAGAGCTTTTAGGGTTTCAATAAGTACGGCGGTTTGGATGGTCATATGTAAACAACCAGTAATTTTAGCTCCTTTTAAAGGTTGTGTGGCGGCAAACTCTTTGCGGATAGCCATTAACCCGGGCATTTCACGCTCGGCAATTTTGATTTCTTCACGACCCCATAAGGCTAACTCTTCAAACTTTTTATTATCTTCCATAGCCGCCTTACAAACGCGGTAATCAGGTTTTTTTAGTCCAGTTGATTTTACTGTTTCGGTACTTGTCATTGTTTGAGTGCCCTCCACAAAAAGCTCCTTTTTAAATATTTCGTAAAATTTTTGCTATTTAATCACTATTAGAGAAACTAAGCCATATACGATGCACTACAACACTTATTTGGCTTATCAACTCGGCTACTTTAATCGCCCCAATCCCAATAAGTTAGCACCTCATGCCCGCTATCTGTAATAAGAATTGTATGCTCAAATTGTGCCGATAAACTGCCATCCCCGGTGTGGTAGTACATAATGCTTGAGTTAGCGACAGGATATTCTTTTAAAGCCACAGGAGTCTCATTAATCATGGGTTCAACGGTCAAGCAGGTCCAGGCTTTTAAAGCCTCACCTTTCCCTTTTTTCCCATAGGAGGGCACAAAAGGATCACCATGAAAGGACTTGCCAATGCCATGTCCACCAATTTCTTTAACGGCATAATAGCCTTTGCGAGTGACATAGCGATTAATAGCAAAACCTATATCTCCCGTCGTGTTACCAGGCTGAACCTGCTCGATACCTTCAAGCATAGCTCCATAAGCCACATCTGTGACTCGCTTTGCCGCTTCACTGACTTCACCAACAAAAAAAGTACGTGACGTATCTCCAAAAAAACCATCTTTAATCGTCGTTACATCAATGTTTATAATATCTCCATTTTTAAGAACAGTATCATCAGGGACTCCATGGCAAATACAATCATTTATAGAAGTACACACCGACTTGGGATAGCCGTGATAGCCCAAGGGAGCTGGTTTTGCTTCTTTACTTAAAGTGTAGTCATAAACAATTTGATCAATTTCGTTAGTTGTTATGCCTGGTTTTACAAACTGGCTAACATGGAACAAGGTTTCTGCAGCCAATTGGCATGCCTTTTCCATCATTCGAATTTCATTCGCCTGTAAAGGGGTCATCAACTCTCCATTGCTTGTTTCTTTGTCCTATCAGAAGCTCACTATTAGTGCAAGGCACAAAAAAAGCCCACCTTTTAAGGTGAGCTTCTTATTTAAAGTTCGAAAACTTTAAACTTATTTTAAGTGTTTGCTAACGATTTTAGTCATTTCAAACATGCTTACAGTGCTTTTACCAAATACTGGCTTAAGCTTATCATCAGCATTGATGTTTCTGCGGTTTTTAGCATCTTGAAGCTTATTCTTTTTAATATAAGCCCAAAGTTTTTTTACAACTTCAGTTCTTGGAAGTGGCTTGCTTCCAACAATCGCAGCTAGCTTATCACTAGGAGTTAAAGGCTTCATGAAAGCAGCATTAGGCTTTCTTTTTGCTTTTTTCTTAGTTGTTTTTTTTGCAGCTTTCTTCTTTGTAGCTGTCTTTTTAGTAGCTTTTTTCTTAGTTGCTTTTTTAGCTACTTTTTTTGTGGCTGCTTTCTTAGTTGCATTCTTCTTAGTGGCTGTTTTCTTTTTCTTAGCCATTATTCCCTCCAAGGATATATGTTAATTCTACGGGGCATCCCCCTTTGAACAAGTTTATGATTAATTAAAAAAAAATGCTTGTCCAACAAAAAAATTAAAAAAATTCACTTTTTTCTCTCTGAAAACACTCTCTAAAGACCAGTTTCTCCTAAGGGAAACCCGGTTTTTATAAATAATCCCCCTCTAAAAACCGAAAAAATGAGTATGATTAAGTCGGAATTTGCCCAAATTTTGGAACAAAAAATAAGCAAAATAAATATGGAATTTAGCTCTCAGAGCTTAAATTTTAACTCTGAAGCCCCTTCACCCACTATCGATTTTATCAACCTTGCCAGTACAAAAACCTTCTTTTTTCACAGTCCATCTCTCTCTAAAAACTACTCCTCTTATAAGACCACCGACGAAGAACAAACTGAAAAATGTGTCCAAAAAGACACTTCCTCTCCTGAAGTTCATCAAGATTCTAATGTCAGAATTTACCTTTCTCAGGTGAATGGAGCGACTTATGTGGCTTGGTTGAAATTGAGGAATTTAGGCACCTCAGCCTTTCAAATGGATAGCTTAACTTTACAAGAAGCTAAAAAAGCCTATAGAAATTTGGCTAAATTACTACATCCAGACACGACAAATGAGCTTAGCTCTGAGGGATTTATTACCCTCAAAGCAGCATATGACGTAATAGAAGAAACTTTTACTGAAGTTTTCGATACTTTAGACGTTTAGGTATTAATGTATCCGTTCCCAAACGTTTTTTGAGATCCTCTTCATATTCACTGTAATTACCAGGAAAGAAATTTATTTTGCTGTCGCCTTCAAAAGCCATGATATGAGTGCAAATACGATCTAAAAACCATCGATCGTGACTTATAACCATAACACTGCCGCCAAAATCAAGAATAGCTTCTTCCAAGGCTCTCATTGTATTTACATCTAAGTCATTCGTCGGTTCATCGAGCAAAATAAGGTTACCGCCCTCTTTTAGAATTTTTGCCAAATAAACGCGGTTTCTCTCGCCCCCCGAGAGCTCTTTAATTTTCTTTTGCTGTGCGCCCCCGGTAAAATTAAACCAAGACACATAAGCTCTTGAGGCGACCTCGCGGTGACCTAGTTGTATAACGTCTTGATCTTCAGAAATTTCCTGCCACACTGTCTTTTCTGGATTCAATAGATCTCGACTTTGATCTACGTAAGCAAGTTTAACTGTTTCACCCACTTTAAAGCTTCCCTTGTCCGGCTGCTCTTTACCAGTGATCATTCTAAACATTGTCGATTTACCCACGCCATTAGGTCCCACAACGCCAACAATAGCTCCTCGCGGAATTGCAAAATTCAAATCATCAATCAGTAAACGATCCTCGTAACCTTTACTCACATTCTTAGCTTCAACGACGATATCCCCTAGCCTTGGACCTGGAGGAATATAAATTTGCATTTCCTTAAGTCTTTCTGGATCCGGCTCTTTTAAAAGTTTTTCATAGGAAGAAATACGCGCCTTTGCTTTGCTTTGTCGCCCCTTAGGATTCATGCGAATCCAATCCAATTCTCTCTCAAGAGTTTTTATGCGCTTTTGATCTGACTTTTCTTCTTGAGATAAACGACGGTCTTTTTGTTCTAACCAAGAGGAATAATTGCCCTTAAATGGAATACCTTCTCCCCTATCTAATTCCAGAATCCAACCGGCTACATTATCCAAAAAGTATCTATCGTGAGTCACCGCAATAACAGTTCCTGGAAAGTCGTGAAGATAATGCTCCAACCAAGCCACTGATTCTGCATCCAAATGGTTTGTCGGCTCATCGAGCAGCAAAATATCTGGATTGGATAAAAGCAGGCGACAAAGAGCTACCCGTCTTTTTTCACCACCTGATAAACTTTTAACAATTGCATCATCAGGGGGGCAGCGCAAAGCATCCATAGCTTGATCAATTTTTTGATCCACTTCCCAGCCATCAACGGCTTCAATCTTTTCTTGAACAAAACCCTGACGCTCTATAAGCTTTTCCATTTCTTCAGGGCTTATATTTTCATCGCACATTTTTTCGCTGAGTTCCTGAAACTCTGTTAAGTAATTAGATAAATCACCCAGGCCGTCCAAAACATTTTCACGAACAGTTTTTTCTTCATCTAGCTTTGGTTCTTGCTGCAAGTAACCCAAGCGATAATCTTTTGAAGGAAAGGCCTCGCCAATATAATCTTGATCTTCTCCAGAAATAATTTTCAATAAACTCGATTTACCAGCACCATTGAGACCTAAAACACCAATTTTTGCTCCATAAAAATATGATAAATAAATATCTTTTAGAACATACTTGTTAGGAGGATAGACTTTGCTAACCCCTTTCATGGTATAAATAATTTCTTCAGACATAATATCCTCCTAAAGAACTAGTCTTATTATAAATCCAAACTCCTTGTCAAAATTGAATTAAATCAATAACATTGAAATATGAGTCAACAACCACCAGAAAGCAAAAATTCAAACTATAAGATGCCACAAAAGATAACTGAGGCGAGAGAAAGTTTAAAAATGGCTCTTTCTGAATTTGAAAAAATCATAGTCCATGAAAAAATACAAGAAGATGAAAAAGAAGTTCAGGCACGAAAGCATTTACTTTTAAAGCTAAAATCATTGTTGGCGGATCTATCTTAAGTAACAAAATAACTCTCAGCTGCAAATAAAAGGCTTTAAAGTCCTCGCTTGACAGTCATTAAACATACAATATGCTGTGTATCCTATGAGCTATAAAGACCTATACATGCTAGTTTTAGGAGTTTTTAGTGGAGCCTTAACGATGTTAGTTTCCATGCTCATTGGTGAATATTTTTTTAACCCTCAGTTATTTGGCGGCTTTTCTTCACAGCCAACTAAATGGTTTCTAGTGTTACTAGAATCTAGTCTGTGGCTAACACCCTTACTTGTTATTGGCTGGCTTATATTAAAACCTTTTAATACTGTTAAAAAAAGTACTTTTATTATGATTTCTGCATTTACTTGGGCGACATTAGCTATGTTTATTATTTATCTTTATAACCATTTCTTCATACCCAAAGGTTATTGGCTAAGCGAAGAAAGGTTTTTAGAAGTTGTTTTTGGCTGGATTATACCCTGCGGAATAATATGGTTTCTAAACACCAAGTTTTCACTATCTTGGCGACATTGAAATTAAAGAATTAATTTCCCTTACAATCAGGAGTTTTAAATTCTGAATTATTGGTATTCCACTCTTCAGGTGTTAAAGCTTTTTGAGCTAAGGCATGAACGCCTTGCTGCATTTCTTCACCCAGCAAATTAAATATAAGCCTTTGACGTGCAATACGATTCATGCCTTGAAAAGCCTTAGACACGACAAGTATCTTAAAGTGACTTTCCGCAGAGCCATGAGCATGTTTAGAACTTTCATTAACAATTTCAAAGAATTCAGGTTGTAAATGTTCTTGAATTTTTTCTTTTATTCTGTGCTCAAGAGACATAAATCAATCTCTATTTTGCACTAAGCTTTTAGAACCCTCTTTAAAAACAACTTCAATTTTGCTATGTAAGCTTTCAGTAACTATACCAATACCGAATTTCGGATGCTTTATAGCAGAGTTTTCTGAAAAACTCCCTCTTACATTGTAATCTTGAACTGTATCTAGATCAGCATTTTCTTTGAGTCCTTCCCACACTTCTACTGTGGAAAGTGATTTCCTTCTTGTTCTTGTTTTCTTTTTTGTTTGAGCCATAGATAATAGAATACACTGAATTACTCAGAATGTTAAGCTTTCCCTTGTCTTTCGTCTCATTACACTATAATTTTTTCAAATATTATTTTCCCCATTGCCGAAATTTATAAAACATCTCTAATATTGCTCTATGGGGAAATACGGGGTCTATTTTTTAATCTTTTCATTGCTTTTTATTCAATTTTCCATGGCGAAAACGGATGCCAATCACGTGGAAAGTGAATTTTTGCCCTTCATATATAGCAGTATGTCTGAAGCCTTTCACTTGACCTCGTTCCAACTATTAAAAGAGTCTAAAACAAGAAGCTCTAAATCTTATCTAGAAAACTCAGATAAACTTAAATATCCAGAAATCCCTTATACTAAAATTACCATTACTGACTTTAATGTTAATGAACATACAATAACTTTACTTCTCGAAAGTGAGGCGTCTGAAAATTACGCCACTTTTACCATCCAAGATTTGGTATGGATTGATACAGAAAATGAAGACTCTAAAAGGTTACGCCTAAGATTGTGGCTCGACGACATACACTCTCACTCTGCAGACATTAATCACGAGATTAATGTACATGAAGCCGAAGTTATTGATCTGGTGTTTAATACTGTAAAGTCACAAGGGTATGTACACATTAAAAAAATCAGAATTGTGAATCACAAGAAAAGCCCCAACTTAAGATACACAACAGAGATAGACCAAGATTATTATTCAGACCTAAAAAATTTAAGCCAATTCCAAGAACATAAAAGAAAAGTTGAGCTTACAAAACCTTTTAAATCAGAGTGTGGCAGGGTTTTAGTTTTTAAGAAAAACAACTATCGTTATCAAAGTAATTAATTATCTGAACTGCTTTCTGAATTCCAGCGATAAACAATGCCAAAAGTAATATCCATAGTGCTTCCAGGTCCCCAGCCAAATTTAAAATCGACTCTCCCCCAGTAAGGTCCTGCCATTTGAATATAACTTCCAAAACCAGCGTGTGCTCCATATGTGGTTTCAAAATCAGAACTGGATGAATTTGCCGCTTGATAGTGAACAAACTGAGGACCCAAGCGAAAATATCCAGAGAAAAAGTCATACACACTAAAATCTATTCTCAACGAGAACATCGCTTCATACCATGTGACACCTTTGGCTTTTGCCGATTGCAGAAGCCAATCAATATGGCCGTAATGTGTGGGGTGAGCCCACCAAACTCCCACCACAGGATAGGTCTCTTCCACATTCGAAATTGAAAAAGGTAACATGCTCCCCGTTTGTGCCCCTAACTCATAATAATTAGCTTCGAGATAATTGACTATATTATCGGCCAAGGGGTTTTCTTCTTCTTGAGAAAAACAATTAAATGAAAAAATAAAAACAAATATTATAACTAAAAAATTCATCACGCTTTTGCTTTATAGACCTTTAGAACTTCACCGGGTGGCTTATCGCGAAGTTCATAGGGGCTTAAGAAAAATGGCCCCTCATGTTTTTCAATTTTTCTTTGCAAAGATATCAAACTGTCTTCTTTATAGGGATTCACACTAAAACCAGCTTCTACATAGAGTTTAGAAAAATCACCCATAGGCCTTTTAGCAAAGAAACCTTCCCAATATACGGGATCTACTTTAAGCCTATAAGTTAAAGTGTGGGCATAATCGTGTGCAGGAGTATAGGCCGTTAACACTTCAAAAGCTCCAAATTGTGAATGTAACTTTAGGGCGGGACTTGTCCATTGTGTAGCACCACAACAGGTTTCAATGTTCGCATACCACAAGCCAAAACATTTGGTTAAAAAGCCCAACCCGTAAAAGCGACTCTCTTTACTTAATAGAGTGTTTATAGAACTTAAGTTATGAGCAAACCATTCCCCCTCATTCATTGTAGGAATAATTATAAATAATGAAATAGGAGTCCACTGCCTATCTGACTTTCCCCCTAAAGCCACTTGCATTTCAAGAGGTAAAGTTTTTGTTTTATGGGCAAAACCCGCCACAAAACCCGGCATAATAGCGCAATCATAAAAAACCCATCTCGGCATAGCCATTCCCGATTCACTAAATGCTCGTTTTTCCATATTTAAAATTTGATTCGCATAGGACACTTCATCCATGTGAAGAGGATTGAACCATAACGGTTTATGCGGAAACCAATTGAGATCAATTAATGTGCCGGGATTTTTAACTCTCATGTCTTCACGAACAAAAACATATGGACGAATATCTTCACTATTCAACCATTCCAGTTTAGAACCTGAGGATATATCTAAGTTCATAGACTCCAACTTTTTAATAACTCTTCACTTGAAGAATAAGAAGTATATAAATCTTCTAAGTTTTGAGAAATCATACCTCGTTCTT